>NZ_JBIVGV010000012.1:0-164072 GCF_044748865.1 Pseudomonas sp. NPDC089734
AGTGAGTAATCACGCTGTGTGCGCTTTACACCTTGCTCCATCTGACTCTCCGGAAATTCGGGATGGGAGGTGTAAACCTTATTCAGGACGGGACACAGACCAACAAAAAGCCCCGCCTCTAACGAGAGCGGGGCTTTTTGTTGGTCGCTGTCCCGAGAGGCTTAATCGCCCATCTGCGACTGCAGGTAGTTCTCGATACCGACTTTCTCGATCAGGCCCAGTTGGGTTTCCAGCCAGTCGATGTGCTCTTCCTCGGACTCGAGGATGTCTTCGAGCAGTTCACGGCTGCCGAAGTCGCCAACGGTCTCGAAGTGAGCGATGGCTGCTTTCAGGTCGGCCAGGCCTTTCTTTTCAATCTTCAGGTCGCACTCAAGCATTTCCTTGGTGTGCTCGCCGATCAGGATCTTGCCCAGCTCTTGCAGGTTAGGCAGGCCTTCGAGGAACAGGATGCGCTTGATGAGCTTGTCGGCGTGCTTCATCTCGTCGATGGATTCACGGTACTCGTGAGCACCCAGCTTTTTCAGACCCCAATCTTCGTACATGCGGGCATGCAGGAAGTATTGATTGATCGCGACCAGCTCGTTTCCGAGGATCTTGTTGAGATGCTGGATGACTGTAATGTCGCCTTTCATGTTCGAGGTCCTGCCGATGGCTTGTGTATATAAAGCGCGAGTTTGAGCTGCACTTATAAGCCTGTCAAACCTAAGTTATTGAATAATAAGTGAAATTAAATAAGAATAAGAATGTTTGAGTTCCGCATCTTGACGCTAAGCACTTGAATTACAGGCATAAAAAAACCGGACTCAAGGTCCGGTTCTTTGAAATGGGGGAATTCAGGCGGCTGAAAATTCTGCTGGATAGGCCAGCGCTACCTGACTGCTTTGCAGTTCTGTCAGGGTTTCACGCACCACTTCCTTGGCCAGGCAGGCGCATTTTCCGCATTTTGTGGCAACACCCAACGTTTGACGCACTTCACGATAACTGCAGCAGCCTTCAAGGATTGCATCCCGGATCTGGCCGTCAGTGACACCTTGGCAGAGGCAAACATACATAAGTCGGTAACCGTCGTTGGTTATTGCTTTGTGCCGAGGAGGTTAATCTTAATGAGAATGCTTGTCAAAACTGTTTTGGATACCGTTTATCGAGTCCGATGAGCGGTCGTTCTGGTGTGTGGCTGTCGCGTAGGAAATATAAATAAAAAAACCGGCACAAGGCCGGTTCATTCAATCATGAGGCCAGGCCTCAGTCGTCGTAGTCTTCCCAGCCGCCCATTTCTTTCCAGCGGTTGACGATGCCACAGAACAGCTCGGCGGTTTTCTCCGTGTCGTAGCGGGCCGAGTGGGCCTCGCGTCCGTCGAAGTCCATGCCGGCCGCCTGACAGGCCTTGGCCAGAACAGTCTGGCCATAAGCCAGGCCAGCCAGCGTGGCGGTGTCGAAGCTGGAGAACGGGTGAAACGGGTTGCGCTTCATGTCCAGACGGGCAACGGCGGCGTTCAGGAAGCCGAGGTCAAAGCTGGCGTTGTGGCCGACCAGCACGGCGCGTTTGCAGCCGTTGGCCTTGAGTGCCTTGCGTACGCCACGAAAGATGTCGGTCAGCGCGGTTTCTTCGCTGACGGCCATGCGCAGCGGGTGATCGAGCTTGATGCCGGTGAACTCGAGAGCAGCCGGTTCGATATTGGCGCCTTCAAACGGTTCTACACGGAAGAAGTAGGTGTGTTCCGGGAACACGAACCCTTTTTCATCCATGCCGATCGTGACGGCTGCAATTTCCAGCAGGGCATCGGTGGCGGCATTGAAACCACCGGTTTCCACGTCGATGACCACCGGCAGATAGCCACGAAAGCGCTCTGCCATTGGATGGCGCGAACCTGAGCCGCCGTGGCCGTCCTGTTCGTCGTCGTAATGATCTTCGCTCACGCGCTTTCCTCCAGCAGGCGCCAGCGCAGTTTTTCTCCGGCGCGCAGCGGGATTACGCTCAGCTCGCCAAAGGGCAGGCTGGCAGGGGCAGTCCATTCGTCACGCACCAGGGTGATGGTGTCCTGGTTGGCTGGCAGGCCATAGAACGCCGGGCCGTGCAGGCTGGCGAAGCCTTCCAGTTTGTCCAGCGCGTTGCGTTGCTCGAAGGCTTCGGCATACATCTCGATCGCCGCGTAAGCCGTGTAGCAACCGGCGCAGCCGCAGGCCGCTTCCTTGGCGTGCTGGGCGTGAGGTGCCGAGTCCGTGCCCAGGAAGAACTTGCCGTTGCCACTGGTGGCGGCATCGAGCAGGGACGTCTGGTGCGTATTGCGCTTGAGGATCGGCAGGCAATAGAAGTGCGGCCGGATACCGCCGACCAGCATGTGGTTGCGGTTGTAGAGCAGGTGATGTGCGGTAATGGTCGCCGCCACGTTGGCCGAGGCCGCGTTGACGAACTGCACGGCTTCGCCGGTGGTGATGTGCTCGAAAACCACTTTCAGCGTCGGGAAACGCTCGACGACACGACGCAGATGCTCGTCGATGAAGATTTTTTCGCGGTCGAAAACATCGATTTCGCCACGGGTGACTTCACCGTGGACCAGAAGCAGCATGCCAACTTCGGCCATGGCTTCCAGGGTCGGGAAGATCTTGTCGATGCTGGTGACGCCAGAGTCGGAGTTGGTGGTCGCTCCGGCCGGGTACAGCTTGGCCGCATGGACGAATCCGCTGGCCTTGGCCGTGCGAATGTCCTCGGGCGTGGTCTGGTCGGTCAGATAAAGCACCATCAGCGGCTCGAAGCGGCTGCCGGCCGGGCGTGCAGCCAGGATGCGCTGGCGATAGGCATCGGCTTGCTGCGCGTTGCGTACAGGGGGCACCAGGTTCGGCATGATGATTGCGCGGCCAAAAGTGCGCGCAACGTCAGCAACGGTGTGAGGCAAAACAGCTCCGTCACGGAGGTGGATGTGCCAGTCGTCGGGACGCAGAAGGGTCAGGCGGTCAGACATTGGGGATTCCAGGCGGGTCAAACTCGCTGGGAATCCTACCGGAAAAGACTCTCTCAGGCACTCGCTATCAAGTTTTGTAGGAAGCAACCGATAGCCCGGCATCAGGAAGCATTTTTGTTTCGCGTTTATTTTTATAAGTGGAGCCTCCCGTGCGCCAGCTATATATCGCCCTGCTCAGCGTATTCGCCAGCCTCCCTGCGATGGCCATCAGTTTCCAGACGCGTCTGGAAAGCATCGAGTGGAAGGTCGAAGGGGATCAGTTCGAGTGTCGTCTGAGCCAGCCGATCACGGATTTCGGTGTCGGTGAGTTTGTGCGCCGTGCCGGCGAGCAGGCCACGTTCCGTCTGAAACCGTCTTACAACATGCTGGGCAATGGCTCTGCTACGTTGCTGGCTGCCGCTGCACCCTGGCAGCCAGGGCGCGGTGATATCAATCTGGGTTCGGTCCGTGTCAGCAATGGCGAAATTCCGTTCAACAGCTCCGAGGTACAGGCTGGTCGCCTGATCAGCGGTCTGATGGAAGGTCGCAGTCCGCTTATCCGTCACAGCGCCCGTGATGGCGGTGGTGCGCTTGAAGTGCGCTTGCTGCCTGTCAAGTTCAGCCAGGCGTTCAACGATTACCAATTGTGCACGGCCAAGCTTCTGCCGATGAACTTCGACCAGATCAAGCAGGCTGAAGTCGGTTTCCCTGGCGGCGGTATCGAGCTGGATGCCAAGGCCAAGGCCCGTCTGGATAACATGATTGCCTATCTGCGCGCCGACCCGACGGTCAACCATATCGAACTGGACGGTCACTCCGACAACAGCGGCAACCGGCTGACCAACCGCGATCTCTCCCGTCGCCGTGCGCTGGCGGTGATGGATTACCTGAAGGCCCAAGGCATTCCGGAGCAGCAGATCACCTTGCGTTTCCATGGCGAACGCTATCCGCTGGTCCCCAATACCAACGAGGCCAACCGGGCGCGCAACCGCCGCGTGAACGTGCATCTGGAGCGCGTTCCACCCGAAGAGAAGCCTGTTCCTGTCGCCACGGCCGCCACTGCTGCCCGCACTTCGTAATCAAACCTTTCCTCACGAGGCTGGCAGAACCTGTCGCCTCGTCGTCACAAGCTGTCGCGCCCCTGTAAATTTGCTGGTTTGAACGGTAGAATCGTTGGTTTTCCGTACAACCCGGTGGAGTGATGGCATGGCGGACGTAAACAAGGTAGTTCTCGCGTATTCCGGTGGCCTGGATACTTCGGTGATTCTGAAGTGGCTGCAAGATACGTATAACTGCGAAGTGGTGACCTTTACCGCTGACCTGGGTCAGGGTGAAGAGGTCGAACCGGCACGTGCCAAGGCTCAGGCCATGGGCGTGAAAGAGATCTACATCGACGATCTGCGCGAAGAGTTCGTGCGTGATTTCGTGTTCCCGATGTTCCGTGCCAACACTGTCTACGAAGGCGAGTACCTGCTGGGTACTTCCATCGCTCGTCCGCTGATCGCCAAGCGCCTGATCGAAATCGCCAACGAAACCGGCGCTGACGCCATTTCCCACGGTGCGACCGGTAAAGGTAACGACCAGGTTCGTTTCGAGCTGGGTGCCTATGCCCTCAAGCCAGGCGTGAAAGTGATCGCTCCATGGCGTGAGTGGGACCTGCTGTCCCGTGAAAAGCTGATGGATTATGCCGAGAAGCATGGCATCCCGATCGAGCGTCACGGCAAGAAGAAGTCCCCGTACTCGATGGATGCCAACCTGCTGCACATCTCTTATGAAGGCGGCGTGCTGGAAGACACCTGGACCGAGCACGAAGAAGACATGTGGCGCTGGACCAAGTCCCCGGAAGCCGCACCGAACGTGCCGACCTACCTTGAGCTGACCTACCGCAATGGCGATATCGTCGCGCTGGACGGCGTGGAAATGACGCCTGCGACGGTTCTGGCTACCTTGAACCGCATCGGTGGCGAAAACGGTATCGGTCGTCTGGATATCGTCGAGAACCGCTATGTCGGCATGAAGTCCCGCGGCTGCTACGAAACCCCGGGCGGCACCATCATGCTGCGTGCCCACCGCGCCATCGAGTCGATCACTCTGGACCGCGAAGTCGCTCACCTCAAGGATGAGCTGATGGCCAAGTACGCCAGCCTGATCTACACCGGCTACTGGTGGAGCCCGGAGCGTCTGATGCTGCAACAGATGATCGACGCTTCCCAGGTTCACGTGAACGGTGTCGTGCGCCTGAAGCTGTACAAGGGCAACGTGATCGTTACCGGTCGCAAGTCCGAAGAGTCGCTGTTCGACGCGAACATCGCCACCTTTGAAGAGGACGGCGGTGCTTACAACCAGGAGGATGCAGCGGGCTTCATCAAGCTCAATGCCCTGCGCATGCGTATCGCTGCGAACAAGGGCCGCAAGTTCTTCTGAGTCCGGCCTGTTGCTTGAACGTGTAGCCCCACCCGGGGCTGCACGTGCATCGGGGATAGTGTGTTCAGGATTCCAACACGTTGTTTCTCCGCCGTTGTGCAATGCACGGCATAGGGTTCCCCTGGTTTCATTTCCTACCCCCGCACCCGCCCCGTCCATTCGGAAAGGGATGTCTTTTAATGGTCATGAAGGGTTCACGCATGGGGCAGAGGGATATTGTCGGCGCAGAGCCGTGGCTGTAAAGATGCGCGATCGGAAGAAGAGAGAAACAACGGTATCGATGCTGACTGAATCGATACCGTTGTCGCTTTTAAAGGCAATCATGTTCAGGGGGTATCGCCGTCCCTGTATTGTTTGAATTCAAATCGATAGGCTTTCCCGATATTCCAGACCTGACGAATACTGAGATCAAGTAGTTGTGCAATTTCCGGTACGGTATAACCCAGGCTGGAATAATGCATGGCGTGGCCTGCTACGGCATCATCAATATCCGCAGTGTCATAATGTGTTTCCTTTTTAGGTTCTTTTATCGGGCGGCTGAAGTTTATCTTTACGCCATTTTCCATGGCAAGTTGACGGATGTCCTTCTTGTTCATCCGCAAGGAATATTGAAGGGCCGAGACCCCGGCCCCCTTGGCCGCCAGGCTTTTCAATAGTTCAACTTTGGAACTCTTTTCAAGGTCCGGTTCAATAACGGGAGTTTCTTCCGCGACCAGATGCATGGGCGATTCTGCGGTTTCACCATCCGGTATTACGGCAATCACGCCTCCCTGCGCAACGAACTGTTCCACCGCAGCGCTCAGATCAAGAGGGGTTGTGTTGTGTGAAGACGAGTGAGAAGACTTGTTGTTCATGGTATATCCCTTTTTGAACATGGTTATACACATGGCCAATTCAAAAGAATTGTCAGGCCCGTGTCGGGCTTGTCAAAGGGAGGGTGTTCTTGATCGGCCATGTTCATGTTGCCCGAATCCTTTCGACTCTCTAGATAAGCCGAGTCCATATAAAGCAGTGTCATTCATGACGTCATTGAAGTGGCGTCGGTTGTGAGAGGTGCCATCTAATTGCGCATGTTTGTTGGCAAGAAGTAATGCGGTCGTTGTTAAAAAAGTAACGACTGGTAATAGAATTTGCAAGTGAAAAAACGGCGCGCTACATGAAATGGCGTGTTGAAGTTGATGCGGTCTTACATGTGGATTTTTACCGTCTGTTAGTCGTGTAGTACATTTCCTCTTTGGGTAGGCAGGGATGGAGGCGGGGCAAAATATAGTATTAGCTACTTGTCGAATGAGCCATTGTTGGATCGCAACTGTATGACGTCTATGAAGAAAAGCTTAAGAGGCGAGTGTTGGAAGTATTTATGTACCACTTTTGTATGAGTGATAGCGTAGAGTCAATGTCTTGAATGCTGTTGTCTTTCAGGTTGGCATGTACTAAGTGTTGGTGAGTGTTCTGTAGGAATATTCCTATAGATTTGTGGTTTTTGTCTTTGAATGTAAGCATGTAAAATAAAAACGTAATTATGTGTGTATTTTTTCAACATTGCGCCAAGGCATGATCCTGAGGCTATATTGATGAATGCATTCACACGTCATTGGTTTGAAAGTATGGGCGTTTAATGATGGCCGTCGCAGACAGGATAATGTTTGTACCTTAGTGCCCCGGGTATCCTTTTTGGTCTGCCTTCCATTTCATGAAGAATGGCAAGAGGCTATAGGGGGGACGTCTTGTTTCTATAGTCAGATGGCTAGGGTCTGATTTGCCATCATTGTGGCTTCATGTTCATCGAAAGGAGGATGGTTGACGGAGTGGGTATAAGGTCTGTACTTGACCTCATGGCAATAATTGTTTTACCTGAATTGCGATGCTCTATTCCAGCACTCCAGGCGCTAATGGTTTCATCGAATTCCGAAGGGGAGGCTCTATGAAAAACATAAAAAATAGTTCGTTAATATCGAAAACTGTAGGAATTTTCTGTTGTATATGTAGGAATGGTCTTTGCCTGTTACTCCTCAGGGGTGAGCGTCATGCAAAGCACTAAACGACTAAGCTATTGTGCTGACTCTGAAAACTCGAATAGCGAAAATTGGACTGCCCATGAATAAAGTGCTGATCGTGGATGATCATCCTGTCATTCGCCTTGCTGTACGCATGCTGATGGAGCGCCATGGCTATGAGGTCATTGCGGAGACGGACAATGGAGTGGACGCGTTGCAACTGGCTCGCGAACATTTGCCCGATATTGTCATTCTCGATATAGGGATTCCCAAACTCGATGGCCTGGAAGTCATTGCCCGCTTGTCTGCCATGACCTTGCCCTTCAAGGTCCTGATTCTTACATCCCAGGCTCCTGGTCACTTCTCCATGCGTTGCATGCAGGCGGGAGCGGCCGGGTACGTCTGCAAGCAGCAGGACCTGACCGAACTGCTGAGTGCCATCAAGGCGGTATTGTCCGGGTATAGCTACTTTCCCAACCAGGCCTTGCATACCGTTCGCTCAAGCATGGGGAATGCGAGTGAGGCTGATATGGTCGATCGTCTCTCGGGCCGAGAGATGATGGTGTTGCAACAACTTGCCCGAGGAAAGACCAACAAGGAAATTGCGGACGGTATGTTCCTGAGCAACAAGACGGTCAGTACTTACAAGACGCGTCTGCTGCTCAAGCTCAATGCACATTCACTGGTCGATCTGATCGAACTTGCACAGCGCAACGGTCTGGTCTGACGCGTATGTTTAGAGGGCTTGCCGGGTTTCAGATGAGCAAGCCTGCACCAAGGAAAGCCTCTCCCGATGAGAGGCTTTGAATGCCGTACACCACAAGGGCGTCGTTTAGAGGTCGAAGTCGTAATCGGCCAGTTGTTTCTGCAGGCGACGCTCTTCAAGCATGTTATCGATGGTGCGTCTCTTGCTCAGATTGGTCTTTGCCGGTTCGACAGGGGGCTGCTCGCTTTCGTCTGAGTCGACAGCGGTAAAATCGTCGTCTACGTCCAATTGCTCTTTGCCAGTACTCATGAAAGTTGACTCCAGGCGTGGGCTGTCATTGGCGCACCTTATATCGATAATCCCGATGCCGGTAAAAAAGATTTTTTCAATCGATCAGGCAAGAAAGCCTCTATTGATCAATCGTCCGAGGTTTTTTCCTTGTAATCGCAAAGGTCTTCGATTCGGCAACTGCCACAGCGGGGCTTGCGTGCCTGACATACATAACGCCCATGCAGGATCAGCCAATGGTGAGCATCCAGCAGGTAGTTTTTTGGTACAAACTTCATCAACTGTTTTTCCACTTCCACGACATTCTTGCCGGGTGCAATCCCTGTACGGTTACTGACACGAAAGATGTGGGTATCGACCGCCATGGCGACTTGCCGAAAAGCCGTGTTCAGCACCACATTGGCCGTCTTGCGTCCGACACCTGGCAAGGCCTCCAGGGCTTCACGAGTTTGTGGCACTTCGCTGTTGTGCTGTTCCATCAGCAAACGGCAAGTTTCAATGACGTTCCTGGCCTTGCTGTTATAGAGCCCGATGGTCTTGATGTATTCGGACAGCCCTTCGACGCCCAGCGCATGAATGGTCTCTGGCGTATTGGCCACGGGATAGAGCCGTGCAGTGGCCTTGTTGACGCTCACATCGGTAGCTTGCGCTGACAGGATCACCGATATCAGTAACTCGAACGGCGTGGTGTAGGCCAGTTCGGTTTTGGGATCGGGATTGTCTTCGTGGAGCCTGCGGAAGATCTCCAGACGTTTGGCGGCATTCATGAAGAGGGTGTGTCCTTCGGGGGTGTCGGCCTGTTGAGGGCATTGTAGGCGGCAAGAAGAAGGCCCAGAAGAATGAAGCCTCCGGGGGCCAGGGTTGCCATGTGCAAGGTTTGAGGCAGGTAAGACAGGCTAATTTGCCACTCTGCCGCCTGATTGCCAAACAGCCAGTGGGCGTCGCTCAGAATGGTTGCCTGGCCCGCCAGTTCGCGGATGAGCCCCATTATCAGCATCAAGGCTGCATAGCCGCCGAGAGTGCGTTTGCCGATACGGGTTGTGTGAGTCTGCATGCAATGAAGGGCAATCAAGGGCAGGTAGATACCCAGGGCCTGATGAAGCTCGGGAAACTGAAACTGCAGGCCGGTATCTGCGCAGGTGACCAGCGTGGCGGCAATGAGGGCGCTGGCAATCCATGTCTGGCCTGTGTTGAGTAAGGGCGTCAGTCCCTTCAGCAGTCGGTGATGCAGTGTGCCAAGTGCGCCGAATATCAACAGGAAAGCCAGCGCCTTGATCAGCGAGTCTGTAACGCCAATCAGCGGAACAAGGCTCAACGTGCCGGCCAGAACCGGGGACGGGGTGCGCAGCATCAGGGATGTGCTCCTTTGTCTGCGGCCAGAAGCTGTACCTTGTGGGTGTCGAAATAGCGCAGGGTTTCATGGAGGGCCTTGACCGTGGCCCTTGAGGTGATCGTTGCTCCGGCGATCTGGTCAAACGTGCCGTTATCGGTCTTGACTGCCCAGCGACTGTCTTCCGGGTCATCCAGAGACTTGCCCGAAAAGCCGTTGAGCCATTGAGGGCGAGTGACGAGGCGGCCCCCGATATCGGGTGTCTCATGCTGTTCCAGCACTTTGATGCCCATCAGACGCCCTTCTGTCGACAGGCCGATCAACAGGTCGATGGCCCCGGCATAACCCTGGCTGCGACTGTGAAAGATCACGGCGCAGGGTTGACCCTGACGGGTTGCGAGAAAAGCGCCGAGTACCGGGGTTTCATCGGGTGTAGAGGGTAGGGTCAAAGGGTGTTTCAATGGCTGGTTGTCGTAACTGCCGGTCGGCAGAACGCTTGTCCATTCCTGATGGCGGACTTCCTCGCGAGCGGCCTGAATGGCCGGTGCGGCAGAGTGTTGCAGAAGCATGCTGAGGCCAATGCCCAGGCCCGCGATGGCGATGATCACGATCACGCCCGGCGCTTTCACGAGGCGGCCTCCGTCGGGGAACGCATCGCCAGTCGCTCCAGGGCCGGTACAGCCAGATTCATCAGCAGGACAGCAAACGCCAGGCCGTCCGGGTAGGCGCCCCAGGTGCGGATCACATACGTCATCAGGCCGATGCCGACCCCGAACATCAGGCGTGCGCGTGGGCTTGAAGGGCCCGATACCGGTTCGGTGGCAATGAAGAAAGCCCCCAGCATCGTGGCCCCGGTCAACAGGTGAAAGACCGGAGAGCCGTTGGAGTCCGAGCCGGAGCCGTTCCAGCACAGCAGGCTGATTGCAAACAGGCTGGCCAGCATGCCAAGCGGAGCGTGCCAACTGATGATCCTGCGTTGCAGCAACCAGGCTCCTCCGGCCAGAAATGCCAGATTGACCCATTCCGAGCCCCGACCGCCCAGGCCTCCAAAGGCCGGGTGGCTGGCGAACAGTTCATCGAGGGTCAGGTTGTTATTGATGCGCAGGGTGTCCAGCGCCGTTGCCTGGACCCAGGCATCCGGGCCGTTGGGGCTGAAGCCGAAAATCTGCTGTAAGCCACCCATCAGGCTCAAGCCATGGCTCGCAGGCCAATGGTTCATCTGCTGCGCAAAACACACCAGCACAAAGGCATAACCGAGCATGGCCGGATTGAAGGGGGTCTTGCCGACGCCGCCATACAGGTGTTTGCCAAACGTCATGGCGAAACTGCTGGCCAGGCATGTCAGCCACCAGGGAGCGTAAGGGGGCAGAGCGAGGGCGAGCAACGTTGCGCTGACCAGTGCGCTGCCGTCCATGAGTCTTGGGCGGGCAGGCTGTTTGCGCAGGGTGAGGCAGGCGAATTCGACGATCAGGGCTGTCGCCGTTGCCAGCAGCCAGGTCATCAATACGCCCCAGCCATAGAGCCACAGCAATGTCAGTGCGCCCGGCAGTATGGCCAGCAGCACCATCCCCATGGACTTCTGTAACGTCGCTTCAGGCGTGGGCATCGGTCAGGGTCGCTTCTTCAGCGTCAGCCAGAGCCTTTTCGGCCTGTTGCAGTTCGGCACTCAAGGCGGCGATCTGTTCGGTGCCGGCTTCGGCAGTCTGGGCTTTCTTCAGGGCGGCACGGGCCATGGCCAACTGGATCTTGGCGCGCTTGACGGCACCGTTGTCGACTTTGGCGACCGGTTTTGTCGAGGGGGCGGGAGCCGCGGACAGCAACGTCTCAAGCGCCTTTTCGGCTGCCTCGAACTCGTGTTGCAGTTCCACCAGCCGGGCAGCCTGTTCCGCGATGGGGGGATGGCCGAAAGCCTTGAGCGATTTGTTCAACTGCGCACGGCTCATGGCCACGGCAATGCGCGCCTTTTTCAGCGTCTCATCTTCTACGCTGGCCTTATCGATGTGAGGCGATGCAGGCAAACCGGCAGAGGCGGTCAGCGGCTTCTGTGTGCGAGCCAGCCGTTCGGCGGTGCGTTGTTCCTGTTCGCGACGCAGGCGGGCATTGCGTGACTCGAAACGGTGACGGGCATGATTGCGCTTCTGGGCGCGGGCCTGTTGCTGTTCGGCCGTCAAGGCCAGGCCGCTCACGATCGGTATGACGGTTGCCAGCGGCAATGGGTGCATCTCGATACAGTCCACGGGGCAGGGTGCAACGCACAAGTCACAGCCGGTGCATTCGTCGATGATGACGGTGTGCATCTGCTTGGCAGCCCCGACAATGGCATCGACCGGGCAGGCCTGAATGCACTTGGTGCAGCCGATGCATTCGGCTTCACGGATGAAGGCGACCTGTGCCGGTGCCGAGCCGCGTTCGGTATCCAGTGCCAGAGGCGGGACTTGCAGCAGTTGCGCCAGTTGCTCGATGGTTTCTGCGCCGCCGGGCGGGCATTTGTTGATGGCTTCACCCTGAGCGATGCCTTCGGCGTAGGGCTTGCAGCCGGGGTGGCCGCATTTGCCGCACTGGGTCTGTGGCAGAAGGGCGTCGATACGCTGGATCAGGTTCATGCTTTGATCAACCCGTTGAAGCCCAGAAACGCCAGCCCCATCAGGCCTGTGCCAATCAACTGGATCGGCATGCCGCGAAATGCCTGGGGAATGTCCTCGGATCGAACCCTTTGCATCAGATCGTCCAGCAGGCTCAATACCAACCAGAAGCCCAGGCCTGCACCGAGGCTCAAGGCAATCAGGTGCCCGAAGCCTCGTTCAGTGGCCAGGCCGATCAGCAATACGCCAGCAATGCCTGCATTGCCCAGCAACAAGGGCCATAGACCGCTGAAGTCCAGTCGAGGGAACAGCGTGCTCAGCCCTGTCAGGCTGGGGGCAATCAAAAGCACGATCACCGGCAGGTATACGAAGAGTCGCAGGTAGGTCAGGTTCAGGGGCGACAGCACATACTCGAGGATCAGGTAACTGATGACGCTGCTTGCCAGCATCAGCCAGCAGGTGGCGATGCCCAGGGCATGCAGGCGGTGCCGTGCCAGAGCATTCGCTTGGGGCAATGAATCGACGCCCAGCGGCTGCTGCAACACAAAGTTGTTGATCAGGGCGGCACTCAAGAGTGTGTAGATGAAATCGGTCATGATCTTGCCGGGTGGCGAACAGGCTGGCGAGCCTCTTTCAAGGGTAGACAGTATCCGGCAAGAAGATGACTTGCGGACAGACGAAGGCCCGATAGCCGTCGTGTTGCAACGGCTATCGGGCCTTCGGTTGCATCACTTGATGCGTTGGCCTGGTTTTGCGCCGCTGTCGGGGCTCAGCAGGTAGATTTCTTCACCGCCGGGGCCGGCTGCCATCACCATGCCTTCGGAGATGCCGAAGCGCATTTTGCGAGGCTTGAGGTTGGCAATCATCATGGTCAGGCGACCTTCCAGCTTGCTCGGGTCCGGGTAAGCGCTCTTGATGCCGGAGAACACGTTGCGTTGCTCGTCACCGATATCCAGGGTCAGGCGCAACAGCTTGTCGGCACCTTCCACATGTTCGGCTTTCAGGATCAGCGCAACCCGCAGGTCGACGGCGGCGAAAGTATCGAAATCGATTTCCGCCGACAGTGGATCCTTGGTCAGTTCACCGTTGCCTTGTGGGGCGGTGTCGGTGGCACTGGCGGCCAGGTCTTCTTTGGAGGCTTCGGTCATGGCTTCCACTTTCGAGGGATCGATGCGAGTCATCAGGGCCGAGAACGGATTGAGCTGATGATTGCCCAGCAGGGTCTTGTGATCGTCCCAGGTCAGTGGCGCGACATTGAGGAATTTCTCGGCGTCGGCGGCCAGCAGTGGCAGGACGGGCTTGAGGAAAATCACCAGTTGGCGGAACAGGTTGATACCCAGGGCGCAGACGGCCTGGACTTCATCCTGTTTGCCTTCCTGCTTGGCCAGGGCCCACGGAGCCTTGTCGGCGATGAAGGCGTTGGCGCGGTCGGCCAGGGCCATGGTTTCACGCATGGCACGGGCAAAGTCGCGTGCCTCGTAAGCCTCGGCGATGCCGGGTGCAGCCGCCAGGAAGGCGTCGGTCAGCTCTGGCGCGGCATTGCCTTCGACCAGTACGCCCGCGTTGCCCTTGTGGATGAAGCCGGCGCAACGGCTGGCGATGTTGACCACCTTGCCGATCAGGTCGGAGTTGACCTTCTGCACGAAGTCTTCGAGGTTCAGGTCCAGATCGTCGACACCACGGCCCAGTTTTGCAGCGTAGTAGTAACGCAGGTACTCGGGCGACAGGTGATCCAGGTAGGTACGAGCCTTGATGAACGTGCCGCGGGACTTCGACATCTTCTGGCCGTTCACGGTCAGGTAGCCATGGACGTTGATGCCGGTCGGCTTGCGCAGGCCTGCGCCTTCGAGCATGGCTGGCCAGAACAGGGCGTGGAAGTTGACGATGTCCTTGCCGATGAAGTGGTACAGCTCGGTGGTGGAGTCCTTGGCCCAGAAGGCATCGAAATCCAGGTCCGGGCGACGTGCGCACAGGTTCTTGAAGCTGGCGATGTAGCCGATCGGGGCATCCAGCCAGACATAGAAGTATTTGCCCGGTTCGTCCGGAATCTCGAAGCCGAAGTACGGCGCATCACGGGAGATGTCCCATTGTTGCAGGCCGCTGTCCAGCCATTCGGCGATCTTGTTGGCGACGGCGTCCTGCAGGGTACCGCTGCGGGTCCAGCCCTTGAGCATCTCCTCGAAGGCCGGCAGGTCGAAGAAGAAGTGCTTGGAATCCTTCAGGACGGGCGTAGCGCCGGAAATCGCCGATTTCGGGTCTTTCAGGTCTGTCGGCGCGTAGGTGGCACCGCATTTCTCGCAGTTGTCGCCGTACTGGTCCTCAGTGCCGCATTTCGGACAGGTGCCCTTGATAAAGCGGTCGGCCAGGAACATTTTCTTTTCCGGGTCGAAATACTGGGTGACCGAGCGAGTGGCAATGTGCCCGGCATCGCGCAGACGGGTGTAGATCATGCTCGACAGCTCGCGGTTTTCTTCGGCGTGCGTCGAGTGGAAGTTATCGAAGTCCACCAGGAAGTCGGCAAAGTCGGCGCTGTGTTCGGCCTTGACGTTGTCGATCAGTTGTTCTGGCGTGATGCCTTCCTTTTCCGCGCGCAACATGATTGCCGAGCCATGGGCATCGTCTGCGCAGACATAGGTGCATTGGTTGCCGCGATGCTTCTGGAAGCGTACCCACATGTCGGTCTGGATGTACTCGAGCATGTGGCCAAGGTGAATGGAACCATTGGCATAGGGCAGGGCGCTGGTAACGAGGATCTTGCGTGGCTCGGACATGGGGCTCGGCTACTTGAAGTGAAACGGAGGTCGGCCACTATAAAGGTCTGAGCGATTTTTTTCACCTTGCCGTGCCCCTGTAAATGCAGTGAAACCATGTCGGCATTCGACATAACGGGTAGGATAGCCGCCTGTTTTAGTCAGTCTCTTTATCGGAGTAAGCCCATGAGCGCTGTTAACCGCGCAGCGGTGGAGACGATTCTTCGCCAGTACACCGACCCTTACATGAACCAGGACCCGGTCAGCGCCGGTTGTGTCCGGTCCATCGATATTCAGGGCGCACAAGTCACCGTGCAGCTTGAACTGGGTTATGCCGCCGACCTGTTCAGAAACGGTTGGGCACAGGTGCTGAAAACGGCAATCGAAGGCCTTGATGGCGTTGCCTCGGCCAGGGTTGATATCCAGAGCACCATCAACCCTCACAAGGCCCAGGCTCAGGTTCCGGGGCTGGCCAATGTGAAAAACATCATTGCGGTCGCTTCGGGCAAGGGCGGTGTCGGTAAATCCACGACCGCCGCCAACCTGGCGCTGGCCTTGTCCCGAGAGGGTGCAAGGGTCGGGATTCTGGATGCCGATATCTATGGTCCGAGCCAGGGGGTGATGTTCGGTATCCCTGAAGGCACCCGGCCGCGCATCAAGGACCAGAAGTGGTTCGTGCCGATCGAGGCGCATGGTGTCGAAGTCATGTCCATGGCCTTCCTGACCGATGACAACACGCCGATGGTCTGGCGCGGGCCCATGGTGTCCGGTGCCTTGCTGCAACTGGTGACCCAGACGGCCTGGAACGATCTGGATTATCTGGTCATCGACATGCCGCCGGGCACTGGCGATATCCAGCTGACCCTGGCGCAGAAAGTCCCGGTGGCCGGCTCTGTGATTGTCACGACCCCTCAGGATCTGGCTCTGCTGGACGCGAAGAAGGGCGTCGAGATGTTCCGCAAGGTCAACATTCCGGTGCTGGGCGTCGTGGAGAACATGGCGGTGCACATCTGCTCGAACTGCGGGCATGCCGAGCACCTGTTCGGCGAAGGCGGAGGCGAGAAGCTGGCCTCGCAATATGACGTCGAACTGCTGGCCTCGCTGCCGTTGTCGATGTTGATTCGCGAGCAGGCCGATGGTGGCAAGCCGACGGCGATTGCCGAACCGGAAAGCCAGATTGCGATGGTCTATCAGGAACTGGCGCGGCATGTCGGTGCACGGATTGTCTTGCAGGAAGCTGCGAGCCCGGCGATGCCGACGATTTCCATCAGTGACGATTGAGGCGGGAGCAGCAAGCTTTAAGCCGCAAGCTTCAAGTCAAAAGCTTGTAGCTTGTAGCTTGTAGCTTGTAGCTTGTAGCTTGTAGCTTGTAGCGCCAAAGCCCTACAGGCATAAAAAAACCCCGCTTTTGAGGGCGGGGTTTTTTAAGCGAATCAGGACAAGTTAGATAACTTGAACTTCTTCAGCTTGCATGCCTTTCTGACCGCGAGTAGCGATGAAAGAAACCTGTTGGCCTTCTTTCAGGCTTTTGAAGCCGTCGGACTGGATAGCTTTGAAGTGTACGAACAGGTCGTCACCGGATTGTGGAGTGATGAAGCCGAAGCCTTTTTCATCGTTGAACCACTTGACGGTACCGGTTTGGCGATTGGACATAATATATCTCCTTGGACAAAGTTAACTGCGGTTCAGGAAGAGCCCTGGCCGAGACTGAGTGCAAAGAGCTGGAAAATTCATGGAGATGGTTGGATCGAAATTCAACATCGTGTAGAGATTCTCAGTGACACAAGCAACACAGTGGCGCCACCTTAACCCTTTTTACGGGACGTGCCAATGGGCTGATGAGGATTATTTCCATTACCGCTCAACCGGCATGCAGGTCCCGTAAACTCTGGATCTGTTGCCTTTGAACCGGACGCCTCGGCCCGGTAAGATGCCGGACAACTTTTTTCACCTCGCTATTCAGGACATCGCCATGAGCATCAAATCGGACAAGTGGATTCGCCGCATGGCGCAAGAGCACGGCATGATCGAGCCTTTCGTCGAGCGCCAGATGCGTGGCGAAGGCGCTGACCGACTGATTTCCTTCGGGGTTTCCAGCTACGGCTACGACGTGCGTTGCGCCGATGAATTCAAGGTATTCACCAACATCAACTCGGCGACCGTCGATCCGAAAAATTTCGACGAGAAAAGCTTTGTCGATATCAAGAGCGATGTCTGCATCATTCCGCCGAACTCCTTTGCCCTGGCCCGTACCGTCGAATACTTCCGTATCCCGCGCAATGTCCTGACCATCTGCCTGGGCAAGAGCACCTATGCGCGCTGCGGGATCATCGTCAACGTCACGCCGCTCGAGCCCGAGTGGGAAGGCCATGTGACGCTGGAGTTCTCCAACACCACGACACTTCCGGCGAAGATCTACGCCAACGAAGGCGTGGCGCAGATGCTGTTCCTGGAGTCCGATGAGGAATGTGAAGTGTCCTATAAGGACCGCGGCGGCAAATATCAGGGCCAGCGCGGCGTGACACTGCCTCGCACATGATTTTTCAGGGCGCGGAAACGGGCAATTGAATTAATACCTGTTTCCGCACTCTATCTTCCTGACTGTCCCCCTCACACATTGCGTGTGCGGGACCGATGATCGGGAGTGCCCTATGAAGACAGATTTCAAACCCTCCGACCGGGAAAAACCTCCTCAGCTCAATGAGATAGGCCTTCTTGCCTGGTCATTGATGGCCGATTCGCAGCTCAATATGGTGGGCGGCGGGATCCCTGGCGATCCCGGTCCGGACACACCTTATCCCCCGCAGCCGCCGGAACCCGGTGAGCCGACCTTGCCGGACGAGCCTCCACCTGTTCCCGTTGCATGAAGACGATTACTTCAGGTTCCCGCTCAGGAATTGCTGCAGGCGCTCGCTCTGGGGATTGTTGAGCACATCGTCCGGATGGCCGGACTCTTCGATCTGGCCCTTGTGCAGAAACACCACCTGGCTGGCGACCTTGCGGGCAAAGCCCATCTCGTGGGTGACCAGAATCATGGTCCTGCCTTCCTCGGCCAGACCCTGAATGACCTTGAGCACTTCCCCGACCAGTTCGGGGTCCAGTGCCGAAGTGGGTTCGTCGAACAGCATGATCTCCGGCTCCATCGCCAGTGCACGGGCGATGGCCACGCGCTGCTGTTGTCCGCCGGACAGGAAGGCGGGGTACTGATCGGCGACCCGCTCCGGCAGACCGACCTTTTCAAGGTACAGGCGGGCACGCTTTTCGGCTTCGGCCTTGGAGATGCCCAGCACCCGGCGTGGTGCCATGGTGATGTTTTCCAGTACGGTCATGTGTGCCCACAGGTTGAAGTGCTGGAACACCATGGCCAGTCGCGTGCGAATGCGTTGCAGCTCGTCCGGATCGGCGACCCGCATGCCTTCCTTGTCGCTGACCATGCGTATCTGCTGGCCGTCCAGGCTCATGGCCCCGTCGTTGGGCTGCTCCAGGAAGTTGATGCAGCGCAGAAAGGTGCTCTTGCCCGAGCCGCTGGCGCCGATCAGGCAGATCACATCACCGCTCTTTGCCTTGAGCGATACGCCCTTGAGTACCTCGTTGTCGCCATAGCTCTTGTGCAGGCCATCGATGGTCAGTTTGTACATGTCGGGTCCTCAAGGAGAAAGTAGATAGCCGCTGCGATAGGCCTGAGTGCCAGCGACATGAGCGATGACCATGCCTGCCGTTGCCATGCGTCGTAACGAGCGGGCATACAGCAGACCTGCATTTTGCGTGTGGACGGGAGTGACGGCGTCGCTGATCGGGTCGATGACGTCGGCGATCAATTGCCCGGCCTCGACGTACTCGCCGGGCAGGGCACAGAACACCAGCAGCCCGCCTGTCGGTGTCATGACCGGTTCGACGGCCGCCAGTGGTGTGGCCGGATAAAGCAGTTCGGGTTGCTCGGGGGCTTCGCCTGCAATGGCACCAAAGTCGATCAGGTAGTTGATGATCGCCTGACAGTCGCGGCTGCCCAGGGCGTGATTGACGTCGCCCTGTCCGCGCAGTTCCAGAGTCACCGAAAAACTGCCCATCGGAATCGGGAAACGTTCGCCGAAGCGCTGCTGCAATTGCCACCAGACCAGCGTGAAGCATTCATCGAAGGATTGCCCGCCCGAATCCGTGGCCAGCAGGCTGGCCTGTGCACCCAGATAGCGTGACAGCGGTTCGACCTTCGGCCAGGCCTCGGGCGTGGTGTAAAGGTGTTCGACCGACTCGAAGTCGCAATGCAGGTCCAGCACCATATCGGCATTGCAGGCCAGTTTTTGCAGGGTCAGCCGCAACGACTGCAATTGTGTCGTGGCGATCTGTGCATCGAGTGCCATGCGCAGGTTGGTGCGGATCAGGGCAACGTTGTGCGCCGGGTCGTCACTGAGCCGGCTTTCGATTTCATCGCCGACCTGTTCGCCTAGATCGGTAAACCAGCGATTGAAATTCTGCCCGCTCTCCAGCTCGTAACGCCCCAGCGGGGTGTCCATCAGGATCTGTTCCAGGCCGATGGGGTTGGCCACCGGAACGACGATGATTTCTCCCCGTAGGAGGCCCGCATTTTCCAGCTCGGCCAGACGCTGCTTCAGGTACCAGGCTGTCAGCATGCCCGGCAGTTCGTCGGCATGCAGCGAGGCCTGGATGTAGATCCGGCAGGTGCCGTCCTGCGGGCCGTAATGGAAGCTGTGGACCTGCCGCGCAGTGCCGGGCACCGGCGACAGCAGGTCGTGGGTCTGATGATCCATGGGGAATCCTGTCTAGTGGGCCGGGCCGAGGAAGGCCAGCCAGCGACGTTCGGCCAGTCGGAACAGTCCGACCAGAATGAACGTGACGGTCAGGTACATGACCGCGGCAATGCCGAAGGACTGGAAGGTCATGAAGGTTGCCGAGTTGGCATCGCGGGCGACCTTGAGAATGTCCGGTACCGTGGCCGTGAAGGCGACCGTGGTCGAATGCAGCATCAGGATCACTTCGTTGCTGTAGTACGGCAGCGAGCGCCGCAGCACCGAGGGCATGATCACGTAGGCATAGAGCTTCCAGCCCGTCAGGCCATAGGCCTTGGCTGCCTCGACCTCTCCGTGGGCCATGCTGCGTATCGCGCCGGCGAAGATTTCGGTGGTGTAGGCACAGGTGTTCAGGGTGAAGGCCAGAATCGTGCAGTTCATCGCATCACGGAAGAACGCATCCAGAAGCGGTTGTTCGCGTACTGCGGCAATGCTGTAGATGCCCGTGTAGCAGATCAGCAACTGGATATAGAGCGGTGTACCGCGAAACAGGTAGGTGTAGAACTGCACCGGCCAGCGTACCCAGCGTTTTTTCGACACGCGGGCGATGGACAGCGGGATGGACAGGCAGAAACCAATGGCGATGGAGGCGCTGAGCAGCCACATGGTCATTGCCAGACCGGTCACGTTGACGCCGTCCGTGTAGAGGAAGGCCTGCCAGTATTCCTGAAGCAATTCGATCATCGCTGTGCCTCCCGGCTGCCTGCGGCGTAATGCCGTTCGGCCCAGCGCAGGGCAATGTTCGAGGCACTGGTGATGACCAGATAGATCAAGGCGGCCAGTACCAGGAAGTAGAACAGTTGATAGGTGCTCTTGCCCGCATCCTGAGAGGCCTTGACCAGATCGGCCAGCCCGATGATCGACACCAGGGCGGTGGCCTTGAGCAGCACTTGCCAGTTATTGCCGATGCCCGGCAGGGCGTAACGCATCATCTGCGGAAAGACCACATAGCGAAAACGCTGGCCACGCTTGAGGCCGTAGGCGATGGCCGCTTCGACCTGGCCGCGGGGCACGGACAGGATGGCTCCGCGGAACGTTTCGGTGAAATAGGCCCCATAGATGAAACCGAGGGTGATGACGCCTGCACTGAACGGGTCGATTTCGATGTATTCCCATTCCAGGGCGTCGGTCAGGCTGGTCAGCCAGGTTTGCAGGCTGTAGAAGATCAGCAGCATCAGTACCAGGTCCGGAACACCGCGGATCAGGGTGGTGTAGATCTGCGCCGGAACACGCAGCAGTGCGGAACTGGACAGCTTGGCACTGGCACCGATCAGCCCGAGCACAATGCTCAGGAACAGTGACAGTACCGACAATTTGATGGTCATCCAGGTGCCCTGAAGCAGCAACGGGCCGAAGCCTTTCAAGCTGAATGCAGAGAGTCCCAGGTTTTGCAGTAGCGCATCGAGCATGGATAAAGCCTTGAGCGGTCAACAAACAGAAACGCCCATCGAAAGCGGCGGCGGATCATCGCCGAAATCGATGGGCGTCGGGGTGTTATTTACCGCTGTACAGATTCAGGTCGCCAAAGTGTTTCTTCTGGATTTCGGCGTAGGTGCCGTCATCGTGTAACGCTTTGATACCTTTATCCAGGAGAGCCTTGAGCTCTTTGTTACCTTTTGCGATACCGATAGCGGTCTTGGCAGGTAACAGAGGGCTGTCGACAGGCTCGCTGACTTCATAGCCTGCACCGGCCGGCGACTTCAGGAAGCCCAGTTCGGCTTGCAGCATGTCCTGGATGGAGGCATCCAGACGGCCGGAGGTCAGGTCTGCGTACACCTGATCCTGGTTGGCGTAGGCCTTGGTGTTTACACCGGCCTTGTCCAGAACGGCCTTGGCGTAGGCTTCCTGGATGGTGCCTTGCTCATAGCCGACGTTCTTGCCTTTCAGGCTGGCCGGGTCGGCGGTGAAGCCTGCACCTTTCTTGAACACCAGCGAGGTCGGGCCGGAGAACAGCTCGTTGGAGAAGTCGATGACTTTCTCGCGGGCCGGGGTCACGGTCATGGACGAAATGACGCCGTCGAATTTCTTGGCTTTCAGGCCCGGAATCATGCCGTCGAAATCGCTTTCGACCCATTTGCAGGTCACGTTCAGTTCTTTGCAGATCGCATTGCCCAGATCGATATCGAAGCCCTGAAGGCTGCCGTCTGCGGCTTTCGATTCAAAAGGAGCGTAGGAAGGATCGACGCCAAAACGCAGCTCCTTGTATTCCTTGGCCATGGTGTTACCGGCGGCCAGGCACAGAGCCAGTGCGGAAAGGGTCAGCCATGCTTTTTTCATTGTTCAGTCCTTAACCAAATTGAGCGTAGAGAACACGCCAGGCTTGCTACCGGCGGATGCCAGACCGGCAAGAAGTAGCAATTTCCGAACCAAGGAGGCGAACGTGCGTTTTAAATATAAGCAGTTGTCGCAATGCTGAATTAGAGTGCCACCATGGTTGTCGAGGCGGCGGCACTCGGAATGTGCCGGAATGAGCACGCCGTTTCAGCAAAAGGAATGAGGGCTATTGTCGCTCAACAGGCGTGTCCAAAATGGGGCGTCACGGGTGTGGCGCTCCATTTTGGTGCCTTGAGTGTTCCGAACGGTTACTTGCCCGGTGTCAGGGTCAGGCGTTGCTTGCCATAGCCTTTTTCGTAGTTCTGCTGCTGGAGCGGAATCGATTGGTACTGCGCCTTGAGCCACGGCTCGATGCTGTTGGCGTAGTGCGGGCTGGCCGGGTTGCCTGACTGACCGGTGCTGACCAGCCCCATCATGGGTTCAACCTGGCTGAAATCGACGATCATGCGCATCGCCGGTACGGCGTGAGTATCCAGGCCTTTGCCCCACTCATAGGCCGAGACATTCAAGGTGCTGTGGTCACCGCCAGCCGGACTCGGGCCGCGATTGAAGTCGCTGCCCAGCTGTTTGACCAACGGGGTGCCCGATGCGCTCCAGTTATCGTGATGCAGCTTGCCCCATTGCCAGGCCTTGTGATCACTCCCCAGCAGGCTGTCGCCCGTGGTGATGGCCGCCGCAAGGCTGCGGGCCAGAATTGCAGGCTTGTCTTCTTTTTGCGGCGTTTTGACGTCATCCCAGAACGGGCTGTCTTCACGGCCCAGCAAATGATCGGCCTGCGGCGAATAGGACGAGCTGGCATTGGCGGTCAGCGCCTGCCAGGCCGGGCTGCTTTCCGGGCCGAGTTCATCGAGAAATGTCAGCCTGGCGCTTTCTTGCAGGAACAGCTCATACAGCGCTGCATCAGCCGAGGTCGGGGTGAGCCTGCCATCGAAGGCCATCAGACGGGTATAGGCTTCCCGCGCCTTGGCCCGTTCGGCTTCAGGCAGGGCCTCGATGGCCTGTTTGAGCGGTTTGGCCATGCCCGGCGCCTCGAACATGTTCTTGAGCTTGGCGGCAAAGGTCGTGGTCTGGTCATACTGCATGGCGATGGTGCTGCGGGCGTCCTGCTTGCCACTGTTGGCCAGCTCGGCAATGCGCTCGGCCCGTTCCGGGTAGCCCCAGGAGTTGGACAACTGCATGCCATAGCCTTTAGGCACCGTGCGCTGATTGGCGGTCGCGATCCAGCCCTGGCGCGGGTCCTGGTCGTAAGGGTGCAGCATCGAGTCGGCAAAACCGTCCCAGTCGTATTGACCCTCCCAGCCCGGCGAAGGCAGCAGGCCCTGGCCTTCGCGACGATTCGGGAAGCGGCCCGTGACCTGCCAGCCAATGTTCGAGGCATCGGCGAACACCATGTTCAGTGTGATTGCACGAATTTCGCGAGTGGTGTCGAAGGCTTTCTCGACGTTGGGCGCACGGGACAGGTCAAAAAAGGCATCGAGGCTCTTGTCGTCCTTGAAATCCACGGTTTGCAGCGCCAGCCCCAGGCCGTTGCCCGGCGGTGTGGCACTGGCGTTGAGCAGTGCGCCGTGGCGAGTGGCGTAGACGGTTTCACGAATCGGGCGGCCGCCCTTGATCAGGAAGGTCTCTTCGTGGGCAAGAGCAGGCTGCCACTTGCCGTCGGCCATGTAGAACAGGCGATTGTTCTCACGCTTGAGTTTTTCCAGGAACAGGTCCTGGTTGTCGCCCTTGACGTTGCTCAGGCTCCAGGCCAGCTTGCCGTTGAAGCCGCTCAGGACCAGAGGCAAACCGGCAATCGAAGCACCTGAGGCCTGGTATTTCGGTGCGCGCAACTGCACGAAGCTCCAGGCCGAATTCATGCCGCCAGGCAATTGCATATCGCTGGCCAGCAGGCTCTTGCCGTTGCGGCTGCGTTGCGGGGCGATGGCCCAGTTACTGGAGGCGGCAACGCCCAGCATGTTCAGGTCGGTGAGTTGCAGGGCAACCTTGTTCAGGTCGTTCAGTTCGGGCACTTGATTGGCCAGATTCAGGCCCTTGAGCTTGTCGGCTTCGGCGAATGGCAACGCTTCGTCGGGGTAGGTCGGCAGCAGCCAGGCCAGTTTGTCGGCCCCGACTTTCTGCGCCAGTACCAGTGCCGAAAGTTCTTCCTGCAGGTTCACCGACAGGTTGAAGCTCAACAGGCTGAAGATCAGTGCCGAATCTTCGGGTTGCCAGTATTCCAGGCGAGTGCCGGAGCTGGCCAGATCGGCAGGCAGCTTGTCGCGATAACGGAACATGTAGGCGTTCACGCCACGGGCATACACCTCGAAGAAACGTTTGAGGCGTGGCGACGAAGCGTTGTACAGCTCGCTGGCACGTTGCTTGAGGTCGGCCGAACGCATCAGACGGTCGACCTCCAGTGCATCGGCACCGGCCATTTCCGCCAGACGACCCTGCGCCAGCAGGCGCATGCTCAACATCTGGGCGAGGCGATCACCGGCATGCACATAGCCCAGGGTGAACAGCGCATCGTGATAGGTGCTGCTTTCGATCAGCGGCATGCCGAGGTTGTTGCGGCGCACCGAGACGTTCTGCGCCAGCCCCTTGACCGGAAATACGCCGGAAACGGGCAGGAGTGTTTCACTGTCGCCACCACCCAACTGGCAGCCCGCAAGGCTCAGAAAACCCACTGCCATGGCGGCAGCGCTGAATCGGGTCATGAAATACGAAGGGGCTGGCGAGGCCATGGCGAAACTCCCGCAGGGATGGCGTATGTAAAGGTCGCTACGTTAGAGAGCGGACAGGCGCCATGCAAGACAGGAAACGGAGTTTATTTCAGGATTTTACAAGGGGGCCGGGTTCGCGAATGAGTTTGCGAAGACCGCATGCCCATTGCGACGTTTTTTGCGGGGGCTACAGGCCCATTCGCGGTTAAAACCGCTCCCACGGAATGAACTGCCCGTAGGCGCGAATTCATTCGCGAAAGGCAAGTGCATCCAGGAGCCGCCTGGAACACCGCCTTCCCGGATAAGTCCGGTCCTACAGGGCTGAGCAGGCAAGAAACTCAAGCCTTCGGCGGATTGATCTGCTCGACCAGCGCATAGGCCTGCTGGGTCGCTTCCCGACTGGCGATGCTCTCGAACCAGCATTTCAGGTTCGGGAAGTCATCCAGATTCTGCTGCTGGAAGGTGTGCGGCACGATCCAGGGGTAGATGGCCATGTCCGCAATGCTGTACGTGTTACCGGCCACGAACGCCCGATCGGCCAGGCGCTTGTTCAGCACGCCGTACAGGCGGGCGGTTTCATCCACGTAGCGCTTGATCGCGTAAGGGACCTTTTCCTTGGCAAAGCGATTGAAGTGGTGATTCTGGCCTGCCATCGGCCCCAGGCCTCCCATCTGCCAGAACAGCCATTGCAGCGTTTCCTGGCGCCCCCGGAAATCCTGGGGTATGAACTGACCGGTCTTGTCCGCCAGATACAGCAGGATTGCACCGGATTCAAACAGACTCAGCGGTTCGCCACCATCGGCAGGCTCATGATCGACAATGGCCGGAATGCGGTTGTTGGGGGCGATTTTCAGAAACTCGGGTTTGAACTGTTCATCCTTGCCAATGTTCACGGGGAATAGCTTGTAAGGCAGGCCGGTCTCTTCAAGAAACAGGGTGATCTTGTGTCCGTTGGGCGTTGTCCAGTAATGAAGGTCGATCATTGAGGGCTCCATGTGATGTGCCGGAACCGCCTGTTTTACTCTTCCCTGAACCCTTCGCACAAATGAAAACGGCCTGCGATGCAGGCCGTTGGCAGAAGGCTCGGCGTTTACGCGCCGTGGCACTTCTTGAATTTCTTGTCGCTGCCGCATGGGCAAGGATCGTTGCGGCCAACGTCCTTCAAGGCATTGCGCACCGGCTCCTGGTGAGCGTGACCGCAGTTCGGGCCGTGGACATGGCCGTGCTGATGATCGTGATGGTCATGGTCGTGGTTGCAATCAGGGCCATGGACATGGGCGTGCTGGTTCATCGGGGGTACTCCGCAATTAAATCGGCGCGCATTATCTCGCAAATGAGCGTGCAGCAGTATCTTTAGCCATTCTTGAGCAACAATTCCCGGGGTTTTATCGTTTCGCTGCGTTCGATGTGCGTACTGTGCCGGAAAATGAGCCCGGTCTTGAGCCTGCCTTCCAGTCGATAGCGAACCTCGTCTTCGGGGTCTTTGAGCAACTGGGCAATGTACCTCACATGTCGCCAGAGGTTGGTCCTGACCGGCACGACAAAGGTCTTCCGGCTGCGTGCCGCCACGAAAAACCAGTCGCTGGAACTGTCTTCTGCCAGCAGCACATCGTTGAGCATTACCTTGTAGCGAAAACCGCGTACCAGCAGGCGTGAGTCGTTGGGATTGTCGAGAATGAAATGCAGATTGAATTCTTGTTGTACCAGCCTGGCCTTGACGACCTGGACTTTGAGCAGGTGTATGGCCGGGTCCTGGAAGGTGCTGAAATGCCAGGACGAGCACCCGGACAGCCCCAGTAACAGCAGCGCAAGGCTTATGAATCTTGTCATCGGCGCTTGAGGAAACATGGCAATGCTCCGGTTGAAGGCAGAGTTTAGCAACTGGCTGGCTTGTTGGGGCTGCCGACGCTACGCCATACTCCCCGCCATACGCAGCCTGAGTGTCCTTGCATGAGCTTCTATGAAATTGTCTTTTGCGGTCAGTTGATTCCAGGTGCCCAGCTCGACAGGGTACAGGCCAATCTGGGCAAGCTGTTTCAGGCCGATGAACAGCGTCTGGCGCTGCTGTTTTCGGGGCGAAGGCTGGTACTCAAGAACAACCTCGATGCCGAGGCGGCGGAGAAATACCGCTCGACCCTGGAGCGTGCCGGTGCCCTGGTCGAAGTGCTGGACATGAACCTGCCGGTCGAAGAGGTGGAGCTGGCACCGCCGCCTGCCGAATCGGGCCACCCTCAGCCGGTTCCGGGGCGTTTGCAGGTCGAACCCCGGGATGTGTACATGGCGGCTTTCGTGGATGTCGATGCCCCGGACTTTTCCGTTGCCGAGGTCGGCAGCGACATGCAGGATGCCCGACCCCGCCAACCCGCCCCAAATCTGGACCTTTCCGGGTTGAGCCTGGCACCTGCCGGCAGCGACATGGGGCAGGCCAGGCCAGCCATTAACGCCGTTACCCCTGATACCTCGCACCTGAAGCTGCTGTAGGAGCGAATTTATTCGCGAAAACTGTATTTCTGCCGGTAAAGATTCATCGGCTGTACAGGCCTCTCGCGAATGAATTCGCTCCTACGCCGGTTTATCAGGCAACGTAACTCGCGCAGCATTTCTTGAACTTCTGCTCGCTGCCACAGGGGCAGGCGTCGTTGCGTCCGGCCTTGAGCGGTGTGGTGGAGTCGATGAAATACCAGCGGCCCTGATTCTGTACGAATGCAGAGCGTTCCCTGTGACTGTGTTCGCCGGCCTCGTCATGCCAGCGAGCCGTGAAGGTGACGAAGGCATGTTCAGGCTTGCCGCCGAAAACCTCCGAGCTTTCCACTTCAAGCCCCAGCCAGGTGCTTTGCGCGCTCCATTGGGCAATGGCTTCGCGGTCCAGGCTTTTCTTCTGGGCCGGCAGGGTGGTGTCGACCAGGTAATCGACCAGCCCCAGTACATAAGCACTGTAGCGCGAGCGCATCAGCTTTTCCGCGCAGGGCGCAGGCTGGCCCGCATGAAAATGACCACAGCAGGCCAACAACAGATCCCCGCTGCCGCAGGGGCAAATAGCACTACTCATGATTCACCACCAGTATTTGCCGAAATTCTCCGGGTTGGCCCAGAACTTCGCGTTCAGCCAGTCGGGGACTTGCTTGTATTCGCGCAGGTCATAGGTGAACAGGGTCAGGACCTGTTCATCGCGGCTGAAGCGTTCGCTGGCTTGCAGGGCCAGCGAGAAAAAGTCGGTTTCCTGCCAGCCGCAGGCCTGCAGGTCGGCCAGTACCGCGATGCGACTGGCGTTGAGGTTGCGGATGCCGCCCAACAGTTCCAGGCCTGTGCGTTTGGGAATGTGTTCCAGGCAATCGACCACCAGGGCCAGGTCGAAACGCTGGGCGGCCAGGGCAGCAGGCAGGTTACCGGGTGTTGCCAGGGCCAGCTCGGTTCCTGGATGTGCCTCCCGAAAGGCGTGCAGCGCAGGAAACTCCTGCGCCCCGACCAGCAGAAGGCGTTGTGGCGTATAGCGGTCGAGCAGGGCGGCCAGCGCTTGCTGCGGGGTGCGGGTGGAAAAGCCGATGGTCATCAATAATCCTCAGTCTGACTGGCAAGCCTAGCCTGCCCGGTTGCCCCTGAAAAGGGCGAGCCATCGGGCCTGCAGCGATATCGAGTCTCTGAATGACCATGAATTTTCCCGGGCTACTGGCATATTCCCGATGCAAGACGTTTACTGTGTGAGCGCAAACATGTGCAAAAACAACAAGTATTCGCAAACGTTCATGAGCAGGGGCAGGCAATGAAGCTGTTTTGGGGGCTGGGCAAGGTGTTGACGCTGGGGTTCTGGCTGGTGGTGCTGATCAATGCGGTCATCGAGGCACCCAGTCCGTTCGGGGTCATGATCGACATGGCTGGCAGCCTGGTGCTGCTGACTCATTGCCTGGAACTGATTCTGTTCAATGGCAGCCTGCGCGGTCGCAAGCACCCCTGGCGTGACCGGGGCAAGATTCTCATCTTCGGTATCTTCCATGTGCAGGCCATCGGTCGCCGCTCAGCGGAGTCCAGTCATGCGTAAGCTTCTTCTGTTGGCAGCCCTGTCCAGCCCGATGGCCATGGCACAGACGATCAGTGTCGAATCTCACTCCCTCATGCGCCTGCCCGGTAACAGCAGTATGTTGCAGATCGACCGTCTGGAAGTGGCGGATTACGGGACGTTGCTGATTCCTTCCGTCGTGACCGAGGTCAAGGTCGGCGAACTGGTGCTGGGGCATGAAGCGCGTATTGCCCTGGTACCGGGCTCACAGACCTTCAACCTTGTGGTGAGCCATGGCGAACTGGGGACAGGCAGCCAGATCACGGCGCGTGGCGCACCGGGCACTTATGAAAAGGCCGCGTTGCCGGGGCGTAATCTGATCCTGCGTTTACAAAGCCTGAATGCAGAGCAGTTGTCGGTGGATGCCCGGGGTGGTTCGGGAGCACCGGGTTACGTGGGGCTGGATGGCGGTAATGGGCAGGCTCCGGGTTGCATCATGGGGCAAGCGGGGCGCGGGTATGACGGAGATGCCGGCGGTCATGGCCATGACGGCGCGGCGGGTGCTCAGGTGCGTCTGGAGTTGCCCCAGAGCTTTGCTGCCGAGCGTATCAAGGTCAATGTCGAAGGCGGTGCCGCCGGACCGGGCGGTGAGGGCGGCAAGCCGGGCAAGGGAGGCGAATCCAGAGGCTGCATCGTCTATCGGGCCGATGGCGGCAAACCGGGTAAGCCCGGACTGGCCGGGCAGCCCGGCATGGCTGGCCCTGCCGGTACGGTGACACTACAGCGTTTGTAATCGTGCTTTAGCAAGGCCGGCGATGTTGGCCTTGCTCCTCAGAACGTCGGCCTCAGTGCCGCAATGGCCACCACCAGCAGGCCAATGCTGAGGTTGACCCCCACCAGACGCCTGATCCTGCCCAGCGTCGCAGCGCCTTCAGCCCATTGCTCGGCCTCTACGGAGCGTTGCAGCTCCGGCAGTTGTAACGACTGGATGCGCAGAAACAACGCAACCATCACCACATACAGCCCCATCATGACCTGCACATAGCGTGGAGCGGTCTCGAAGCTGGTGAAGTTCAACTGGATCATGCCGACCCCGGTAATCGGCAACACGACCACCGCCGCCCAGACCCAGGCAAAGAACCGTGGAAACACCTGGACCCACAATTTCAGGCGGGCCGGGCCTTCCAGTGCTGCAATGATGGCTGGGCGTAACACCATCCAGGCGAAAAACATCCCGCCCACCCAGACCAGGGCGGCCAGAACATGCAGTGTGTAGACAGGGGCGAAAGGACTCATCAGGTACTCCGTTCTGCGCGGATGGATTTAGCGAGGTATGATAGCGCCCACTCAGAACCACTGAAAATTTATCCAGCCTTTTTTGCCGTGCCGCCGAACCCGAACCCATGATCAGTACCGAATTGAAATCCCAGATACAGGGAGCCTACTCGCGTTTCCTCGAAGCCAAGAGCCTCAAGCCGCGCTATGGACAGCGTTTGATGATCGCGGAGGTCGCCAAGGTGTTGGGCGATGTCGAGACCGACGAAGAAGGCCGGCGCTCGGGCGATCCGGCGGTGGTGGCGGTAGAAGCGGGGACCGGTACCGGGAAAACCGTGGCCTATGCCATTGCGTCGATTCCGGCGGCCAAGGCAGCGGGCAAGCGGCTGGTCATCGCCACGGCCACCGTCGCCTTGCAGGAGCAGATCGTTCACAAGGATCTGCCCGACCTCATGCGTAACAGCGGGTTGAATTTCAGTTTTGCGCTGGCCAAGGGGCGTGGGCGCTACATGTGCCTGTCCAAGCTCGACATGCTGTTGCAGGAAGGCGAGGCCACCAACGCGACCGCCCAGCTTTTCGAGGAAGAAGGCTTCAAGATCGAGGTCGATGAAGCCAGCCAGAAGCTTTTCACCAGCATGCTCCAGAAGCTGGCCGGCAATAAATGGGATGGCGACCGAGACAGCTGGCCTCAGGAACTGGCCGATCAGGACTGGGCTCGCCTGACCACCGATCACAGCCAGTGCACCAACCGGCATTGTCCCAACTTCCAGCAATGCGCGTTCTACAAGGCCCGTGAAGGCATGGGCAAGGTGGACATCATCGTCACCAACCATGACATGGTCCTGGCGGATCTGGCGCTGGGCGGTGGTGCGGTACTGCCCGACCCGCGTGACACCATGTACGTATTCGACGAAGGGCACCATCTGCCGGACAAGGCTATCGGCCACTTTGCCCACTACACCCGGCTTCGCTCCACGGCCGACTGGCTGGAGCAGACGGCCAAGAACCTTTCCAAGCTCCTGGCCCAGCATCCGTTGCCCGGCGATCTGGGCAAGTTGATCGAGCAGGTGCCGGAGCTGGCCCGGGAGATCAAGGGGCATCAGCAATTCATGTTCGGCGCCTGCGAGCAATTGGCCGATTTCCGTGCCGGGGAAGACATGGAAGGCCGCGAACGCCCGCGCCATCGCTTTGTCGGTGGCGTCGTTCCCGAACATATCCGCGAGATGGGCATTGAGCTGAAAAAAGGTTTTGCGCGCCTGGACGACCTGTTCACGCGCCTGACCGAACTGCTCAAGGAAGGTATGGATGGCGAGGTCAATATCGGCATTGCCAGCCATCAGGCCGAAGAATGGTACCCGTTGTTCGGCAGCCTGCTGGCCCGTGCCCATGGCAACTGGGAGCTGTGGACCGCCTTTACTGCCGAGGACCCGGAAGACAGCCCGCCGATGGCTCGCTGGCTGACTCTGGCGGACAGCGGCGCACTGTTCGATATCGAGGTCAACGCCAGCCCGATCCTGGCGGCCGAGATGCTGCGCCGTAACCTCTGGAACATTGCTTATGGCGCGTTGGTCACTTCCGCGACCCTGACCGCGCTGGGCAAGTTCGACCGTTATCGCATGCGTGCCGGCCTGCCCAGAGATGCGGTGACGGCGGTTGTGCCCAGCCCTTTCCATCATGCCGATGCCGGTGTGTTGCGGGTGCCGGACCTCAAGGCCGATCCCCGCGATGCCGTGGCGCATACGGCGGCCATCATTCGTGAGTTGCCGAACCTGGTGGAGGGTTCTCGCGGTACGCTGGTGCTGTTCTCATCGCGCAAGCAGATGCAGGACGTCTTCGATGGTCTGGATCGCGACTGGCGCAAGCAGGTTTTCATTCAGGGCAACCTGTCCAAGCAGGAAACCCTCAACAAGCACAAGGCCCGGGTCGACAGCGGCGAATCCAGCGTGCTCTTCGGGCTGGCCAGTTTTGCCGAAGGGGTGGACCTGCCCGGTGCGTACTGTGAGCACGTGGTCATCGCTAAGATTCCTTTCGCGGTGCCGGACGACCCGGTGGAAGCGGCCCTGGCGGAATGGATCGAAGCCCGTGGTGGCAACCCGTTCATGGAAATCGCCGTGCCCGATGCTTCGCTGCGTCTGATTCAGGCCTGCGGCCGATTACTGCGTACCGAGGCGGATCGCGGCACCATCACGCTGCTGGACCGGCGTGTCGTGACGCAACGCTATGGGAAGGCGATTCTCAATGCGTTGCCGCCGTTTCATCGGGAAATTTCCTGATAGATGCGTCGGATGAGTCCTGTTCCCAAAGCGACCAATCGCTGAAACAATGCACGCCTTTTCAGGCAACAGTCGTGCGGGAGTCAGCGGGTGCAGATCCAGGGCCATTTCGAGCTTAAATTTGAAGCAGTGCGCGAAGCCTTTGCCGCGCTTTTCGACGACCCCCAGGAGCGCGGCGCGGCGTTGTGCATTCAGGTCGGCGGCGAAACCGTCATCGATCTCTGGGCCGGTACCGCCGACAAGGACGGCACTCAGGCCTGGCACACCGATACCATCGTGAACCTGTTTTCCTGCACCAAGGCATTTGCAGCCGTAGCGGCCCTGCAACTGGTCGACGAAGGCAAGCTGAAACTGGATGAACCCGTTGCCAGGCTCTGGCCCGAGTTTGCCGCTGCGGGCAAGGCCTCGATTACCCTGCGTCAGCTACTGTGCCATCAAGCAGGCTTGCCCGCCCTGCGTGAGCAACTGCCTGCTACGGCTCTGTATGAATGGGACACCATGACGGCGGCCCTGGCGGCCGAGCAACCCTGGTGGACGCCCGGTCAGGGTCATGGTTATGCCGCAATCACCTATGGCTGGCTGATCGGTGAGATGCTGCGTCGCGCCGATGGTCGCGGGCCGGGTGAATCCATCGTGGCGCGTGTTGCACGGCCATTGGGGCTCGACTTCCATATCGGGCTGGCCGATGAGGAGTTTGACCGTGTGGCGCATGTCGCCCGCAGCAAGGGCAATGCCGGTGATGAGGCCGCCCAGCGAATGCTTCAGGCACTCATGCGCGAACCCGAGGCAATTGCCACCAAGGCTTTTACCAACCCGCCTTCGATCATGACCAGCACCAACAAACCCGAGTGGCGCCGCATGCAGCAACCGGCCGCCAACGGGCATGGCAACGCGCGCAGTCTGGCCGGGTTCTACAGCGGCCTGCTCGACGGCAGCCTGCTTGAAGCCGAGTTGCTCAATGAAATGACCCGTGAGCACAGCGTCGGCCAGGACAAGACCCTGATGACCTCCACGCGCTTTGGCCTGGGGTGCATGCTCGACCAGCCAACCGTGTCCAACGCGACCTATGGCCTGGGGCCAAAAGCCTTTGGGCATCCGGGAGCGGGCGGTTCCGTAGGCTTTGCCGACCCCGACTACGAGGTCGCTTTCGGCTTCGTTACCCACACGCTGGGACCTTATGTGCTGATGGACCCTCGGGCTCAAAAACTGGTCAGGACACTGCGTGAGTGTTTGCAATAACTATCACTCATAAGTGCTTGTTTCATACCGACTGTCAGTTAAAGGGGTGTAACAGGAACCGTACGACGGTTTCTTTTTCCAACTGTGTCTTTATGCGTGTTATACGGACGTAGCCACGTTCATACGTCCCTTGTCATCAATACTGTTGTGGGTCATTCATGTCATTCAATAAAAGCCTCGCTTTCGCTCTGTGTATCGCCGTGACGGGCTGTGCTCAAACCCCCAGGACCGACTCTGCCGACACGGGCGGCCATTGGTGGCAGTTTGGCTTTGGCAAGGAGGCTGATGCCGAGGTTGCCAAGGCACCAACGCCCGAAAAAGAACCTGTCGTTGTGGACTCGATCGCCAAGACCGAGAAGAGCAACCCCTGGTACTGGCCGTTCGGCAGTAGCGAGAGCAAGAAGGAAGAGCCCAAGGCTTTTCCGATGCCTGACCCGAAAATCACCCAGGCATGGCTCGACGAGTATGAGCCTCGCCTGCGTACAGCCATCAAGGACAGCCATTTCGAGCTGGAGCGACGTGAAGACCTGCTGATCATCACTGCACCGGTCGACGGCTCCTTCAACCCTGATCGCCCGGCCATGTTGTTGCCCGTGACCCTCGGTCCGATCACTCGTCTGGCCAAGATCGTCGAAGGCGACCCCAGGACAGCCGTACTGGTGCTTGGTCACGCCGATACCACAGGTGTCATGGCCGCGAATCAGAAGATCAGTCTGGAGCGTGCGCAGTCCGTGGCCGCGATCTTCCGCCTCAGCGGTCTGGCGCGTAATCGCCTGAGCCTGCGCGGTATGGGAGCCGTGATGCCACGCGCCGCCAACGACAGCGCCCAGGGCCGTTCGCTCAACCGTCGTGTCGAAATCCTCCTGACCCCTCAGGAAACCATGGTCGCGCTGATGAGTAAATACGCCTTGCCGCCGACTGCACCGACCATGGTTGCGACCCAGGACGTCAAGCCTGTCGTTCCGCCGGCACCGGCTCCCGCCAAGAAAGCCGCTACCAAGAAAGAGACGGCCAAGAAGGCGGCACCCGCCAAGGCCAAGGCTGCTCCGGCCAAGACCGCCGCGAAAAAGGCCACGCCAGCCAAGGCTGCTCCTGCCAAGGACACCAAGAAAACCAGCGATCAGGCCAGCAACTGATCGCCTGACTGACCCGCATCATTCCCAGATAAGGAGATGCGGGTCAGACTTCGCATTATTTCGGTGAAGGAAACCTGTCATGACCCAATCTCTGGCCGATATGCGCCGTGAGTATACCCGCGACGGTTTGACCGAAGCGCAAGCTCCCGATGAGCCATTTCCTCTGTTTCACAAGTGGTTCGACGATGCGGTCAAGACCGAACAGCCCCCGGTAGAAGCCAATGCGATGATGCTCGCGACCGTCGATGAAGACGGCCGTCCGCATTGCCGGGTTCTGCTGCTCAAAGGGCTGGATGCTCAAGGTTTCACGTTCTTCACCAATTATGACGGCGCCAAGGGGCAGCAACTGGCCGCTCGCCCGTTTGCAGCCATGACGTTTTTCTGGCCGACCCTGGAGCGTCAGGTACGTATTGAAGGGCGTGTGGTCAAGGTCAGTGCGCAAGAGTCGGATGCGTACTATCAGGTTCGCCCGCTGGGCAGTCGCCTGGGAGCCTGGGCATCGCCGCAGAGCCGGGTCATTGCTGATCGTGCAGAGCTTGAAGGCATGATCAAGCAGACCGAACAGCGTTTCCTCGATACACAGCCTCACTGTCCGGAGCATTGGGGCGGCTACCGCCTTCTGCCCGAACGGATCGAGTTCTGGCAGGGGCGTCCAAGCCGTTTGCATGATCGTTTGAACTACCGTTTGATAAACGATCAATGGACGCGTGAACGTCTGGCACCTTGAAGTGTGAATTATTCTGTTACCAGATCGTCATAGCGTTACATGCGGCATCGCTGTATGACGCCTGAATGAAATTAAATTGCAGGAGCGGGGCCGTGACAGCGTCGATGGCGCGGAGTCTAATGGCCACTTGTTCCTCTGGAGATGCCTTTATGCGTAAGTCTGCTCTTCTGGTTGCTTCGTTCACAGCGATGGCGTTGGCACTGGGCGGCTGTACCTCGAATCTCACTGGTGATTCCTACTCCCGTGACGAAGCCCGGACTGTACAGACCGTTCGCCTGGGTACTGTCGAATCCCTGCGACCCGTAAAAATCGAAGGTACCAAGACCCCGATCGGTGCCGGTGCCGGTGCAATTGTCGGTGGTGTGGGTGGTAGTGCCATTGGCGGCGGACGTGGCAGTGTGGTTGCCGCCGTGATCGGTGCGGTAGCCGGTGGTCTGCTTGGCTCCGCGACTGAAGAAGGCCTGACTCGCACGCAGGGTGTTGAAATCACCGTGCGTGAAGATGACGGCAGCATGCGTGCCTACGTGCAGCAGGTTCAGGAAAACGAGATTTTCCGTGTTGGCGAACGTGTGCGCATCATGACCGTCAATGGTACGAGCCGCGTAGCACACTGATCCGCTTTCTGGATCGTTGTGACACAAAACCCGGGCCTTGCCCGGGTTTTGTGGTTATGGCGTTCTACTTCTGTTGTTTCTTTCTGCTGCACAGATGCATGACGGTATAACCGATCAGGGCCGACAGAAGGGAGCCGGTGAGAATACCCATGCGATCTTCTCCCGCGTAATCACTTGCACCGGCCTCGAAGGCCAGTGAGCCCACGAACAGGCTCATGGTGAAGCCGATACCGCACAGTATCGAAACCCCCAGCACTTGCCCCCAGTTGGCCTCGCTCGGCAGTTTTGCCAGACCGGTTTGTATGGCCAGCCAGGTCAGACCGAATACACCCAGTGTCTTGCCCAGCAACAGACCGGCCGCAATCCCCATGGGGACCGGATGCGTGAAGCTTTCCAGGGTGACGCCTGTCAGTGAAACCCCGGCATTGGCGAATGCGAAAAGTGGCAGGATTCCATAGGCGACCCAAGGGTGCAGTCCATGTTCCAGCATCAGCAGCGGCGAATGACCTGAGGATTGCGTGCGCAACGGTATGCAGAAGGCCAGGACCACGCCCGCCAGCGTTGCATGGACCCCGCTCTTGAGTACGCAAACCCAGAGCACCAGCCCCACCAGCATGTAAGGCCCGAGTTTCGTGACACCCAGCCTGTTCAGGGCGATCAGTGCCAGGATGGCGGCTGCGGCCAGGATCAGTGACAGGTGCGACAGCTCGCCCGAATAGAACAGGGCAATGACAATGATCGCGCCCAGATCGTCGATGATGGCGAGCGTCATGAGGAACAGCTTGAGCGATACGGGTACGCGCTTGCCGAGCAGTGCAAGCACGCCGAGGGCAAAGGCGATGTCGGTCGCCATGGGAATGGCCCAGCCACCCAGGGCTGCCGGGTTGTCCTTGTTGAGCACGAAATAGATAAGGGCTGGCACCACCATGCCGCCAATGGCTGCGGCACCGGGCAATACGATCTGTGACGGTCGCGACAGATGCCCTTCGAGCACTTCGCGTTTGACCTCCAGCCCGATGACCAGAAAGAACAGGGCCATCAGGCCATCGTTGATCCAGAGCAGCAGGGGTTTGGCGATCTTGAGTGCGCCGATCTGGGCGACGACCGGAATATCGAGGAATTCGTTGTACAGCCAGGACAAGGGAGAGTTGTTGATGATCAACGCCAGGGCCGCGGCGGCAATCAGCAGCAGGCCACCAGCCGCCTCAAGTTGAAAGAACCGTATGATTGTATTTCGCATCGACGTGGTTATTCTCCGTCGTTTTTAAAGAAAGGCCCGTTACCCTACCGTTTACCCGGAACAGTTAAAACAAAAGTTATATTCGTTTTTGTTCTAAAGATGACAGCCCATTTTTAGCCTTGAAATTCTAACAATTATGTAACTTATTAATTCATAACTGTGCCTGTTGTGGCTGTAGGTCATTTCCTAAAATGTCGCTCTCATAATCTTTATGTAACTTCCGAATGTTCTGGAATCAAAGAGAAGTCAATAAATGATCGATAACCGTCCCTGGTCCCGTGAAGCCATTCGCATCATCGAAGCCGACTTTCAACGCAGTGCCGATACCCATCTGATTCCCGTGCCGTTGCCCGGATTGCCCGGTGTCGAGTTGTACTTCAAGGACGAGTCCAGCCACCCGACCGGCAGCCTCAAGCATCGGTTGGCGCGTTCGTTGTTTCTGTATGCCTTGTGCAATGGCTGGCTCAAGGCCGGTGCGCCGGTGATTGAAGCGTCCAGTGGTTCCACGGCCATTTCCGAAGCGTACTTCGCCCGTTTGCTGGGGTTGCCCTTTGTGGCGGTGATGCCTGCGACGACCTCTCAGGCCAAGATCGACCAGATTGCGTTCTATGGGGGTAAAAGCCATCTGGTTCAGGACCCGACGCAGATCTATGCCGAGTCCGAAAGGCTGGCGCGGGAAACGGGCGGGCACTTCATGGATCAATTCACCTATGCCGAGCGGGCCACTGACTGGCGAGCGAACAACAACATCGCCGAATCGATCTTTCAGCAACTTCGCTTTGAACGATACCCGGAACCAAGCTGGCTGATTTCCAGCCCGGGGACGGGGGGAACCACGGCGACGCTGGGACGTTACGTCCGTTATCGCCAGCACCCTACGCGTGTGTTGTGTGCCGATGCCGAGCGTTCGGTGTTCTTCGATTATTACCGCAGTGGTGATGCCAGCCTGCGCCTGGAATGTGGTTCGCGTATTGAAGGCATTGGGCGGCCGCGTGTCGAAGCCTCGTTTCTGCCGAAAGTGATCGATGCCATGGTCAAGGTGCCGGATGCGTTGTCACTGGCGGCGATGCATTACCTGGCACGGCGGTTGGGGCGTAAGGTCGGGGGTTCCAGTGGCACCAACCTGATCGGTGCGCTGATGGCGGCCCGGCAAATGGTCGAAGCGGGCGAGCAAGGCTCCATCGTGGCAATCCTGTGCGATGGCGGAGAACGTTATGCCAGCACGTATTACGATGAGGCCTGGCTCAAGGCTCAGGGCTATGAGCTGGCCGGATTGATCGAGGCCGTTGCGGCCTGCGCCGAGCAAGGTCAGGCCTTGCCCGATGGCGTGTTGAGCGAAGGCATCTTGTAGGAGCGAATTCATTCGCGAAGGCCGTTAAAAAGCCTTCGCGGATAAATCCGCTCCTACGGGTTATGCGACGGGATCAATCCCCAGCATGCTGCGCGCCAGTGCTTCGGCAATGCGGATACCGTCCACGCCTGCCGACAGGATGCCGCCGGCATAACCGGCACCTTCACCCGCTGGGTACAGGCCTTTGACGTTCAGGCTCTGCATGTCTGCGCCGCGGGTGATACGCAGCGGGGCCGAGGTACGGGTTTCGATACCGGTCAGAACGGCGTCGTGCTGGGCAAAGCCTTTGATCTGCTTGTCGAACGCAGGCAGGGCTTCGCGAATCGCTTCGATGGCGTAGGCGGGCAGGGCATCGGCCAGGTCCATCAGCTTGATACCCGGCTTGTAGGACGGCTCGACGCTGCCCAGCTCGGTGGAAGCCTTGCCCGCAATGAAGTCACCGACCAGCTGTGCGGGGGCTTCATAGGTGCTGCCGCCCATCAGGTAGGCATGTGACTCCAGACGTTCCTGCAGCTCGATACCGGCCAGCGGGCCGCCCGGGTAGTCTTCCGGCGTGATGCCGACCACAATGCCCGAGTTAGCGTTGCGCTCGTTGCGCGAGTATTGGCTCATGCCGTTGGTGACTACGCGGTTCGGCTCTGAAGTCGCCGCCACAACGGTGCCGCCAGGGCACATGCAGAAGCTGTAGACCGAACGACCGTTGCTGGCATGGTGAACCAGTTTGTAGTCGGCAGCGCCCAGTTTCGGGTGACCGGCGTATTTGCCCAGGCGGGCGCGGTCGATCAGCGATTGCGGGTGTTCGATACGGAAGCCCACCGAGAACGGCTTGGCTTCCATGTACACGCCACGGCCGTGCAGCATGCGGAACGTATCCCGGGCACTGTGGCCCAGGGCCAGGATCACATGGCGCGATTCGATGCGTTCGCCGCTGTCCAGTTCTACGCCTTGCAACTGGCCATCGTCGATCAACAGGTCGGTAACGCGCTGCTGGAAGCGTACTTCGCCGCCCAGGGCCTCGATCTGCTGGCGCATGTTCTCAACCACGCCCGTCAGGCGGAAGGTGCCGATGTGTGGCTTGCTGACGTAGAGGATTTCCTCCGGCGCGCCGGCCTTCACGAACTCGTTCAGGACCTTGCGGCCATGGAATTTCGGGTCCTTGATCTGGCTGTACAGCTTGCCGTCGGAAAACGTTCCGGCACCCCCTTCGCCAAACTGGACGTTGGATTCCGGGTTGAGGATTTTCTTGCGCCACAGGCCCCAGGTGTCCTTGGTGCGTTGGCGCACTTCCTTGCCGCGTTCGAGAATGATCGGCTTGAAGCCCATCTGGGCCAGCAGCAGCCCGGCGAAGATACCGCAGGGGCCAAAGCCTACGACCACAGGTCGTTCGCTCAGGTTTTCAGGGGCGTGCCCCACAAACTTGTAGCTGACATCCGGTGCCGGGCCGACATGGCGATCATTGGCCAGCTTTTTCAGCAGGGCCTGTTCGTCGCGTACCTGGAAATCGATGGTGTAGATGAAGAACAGCTCGGTGGACTTCTTGCGCGCATCGTAGCTGCGCTTGAACAGGGTGAAGTCCAGCAGTTCGCTGCTGTCGATACCCAGATGCTGCAACAGGGCAGCACGCAGGTCTTCGTCCGGGTGATCGATCGGCAGCTTGAGTTCGGTGATTCGTAACATTAAGGGGTCCAGTTTTCGGGCCGCAGGTTCAGCCCGACAGCGCTACAAGAACCGGCGATTATAAGCGCTGAACCCCTGTCACGGCGAGTCGGCCGGACTCAATCGTTACGCGAGCCGCCGTAATACCCGCAGCCACGCTGGGTCTGGCCGTTGACGCGCAGCTCGGCGGTCAGGTGCTGGACGGAGCCGTTGACGCTGTCGACGCAGCGTTGAGGCGTTACCCAGAGTTCGATGCGCTGATTGTTGGCTTCGGTGCTGACGCTGAAGCTGCCATCGGGCAGTTGTTCTTCAAGATAAGGGAAGGCCAGCGGCTCCTGACCTTCGCGTTCCAGCACCATGCCCTTGCCGCCGACATTGACGTTCCAGGCCGGTTTGTTGCCGCTGGCGTGCAGGGTCAGGCGTTTGAAGTTGAGGTCTTCGCAGGACTGGTCGGGGCGTTCGACACGGTAGAACTGATAGAGGTCCAGTTGGCCATCGCTGTTGGCGGCCTTGCTGGCGGCAAAGTTGCCGCGCAGATCGGCAAATACCTTGCCGTTGCTGTCAGCCAGAGAGGCGGCTTCCTGAAGGATGCCGGTATTGCCGCGATCCTTGACCACATAGCGGCGTTGCTCGTGGCAGGGTTTGAAGAGCAGTTGTCCACCTTCACCGGTCAGGTCGCCTTGCATGCGGATCATGCCCGCCATGGAAACCTTGGGCGCATCCTGCGACATGCCTGATGGCAGACCGAGCATCTGGCACCCGGCGAACAGCGGCAGGAAAGCGAATATAACGGCGGAACGAACAGCGGACATGTGGGGGTCTCCAGATAAGAGCCGCCACGTTACTACAAGGAGGATACCGCTGGTAGGAGCGAATTCATTCGCGAAGACGGCATACCTGCTCCGATATTTCTTGCGGATACACCGGCCTCTTCGCGGTTAAAACCGCTCTCACAGATTGAACTGGCCCGTAGGAGCGAATTCATTCGCGAATGAATCCGCCCCACACCGTGAACGATCAGCCGCCCAGGTAGGCGTCCCGGACTTTCGGATCGACCAGCAGTTCTTCCCCGGTGCCTTGCATCACCACGCGACCGTTTTCCAGCACATAGGCCCGGTCGGCGATTTTCAAGGCCTGGTTGGCGTTCTGTTCCACCAGGAAGACGGTCACGCCATCACGACGCAGTTGTTCGACGATCTCGAAGATCTGCTGAATGATGATCGGTGCCAGGCCCAGCGACGGTTCGTCCAGCAACAGCAGCTTGGGCTTGCTCATCAGCGCACGGCCGATGGCGAGCATCTGCTGTTCGCCGCCGGACATGGTGCCGCCGCGCTGGGTGAAACGCTCCTTGAGGCGCGGAAACAGGTGCAGGACCTTGTCCAGTTGCTCCTGATAGTCACCTTTCTCCGTGAAGAAGCCACCCATGGCCAGGTTTTCTTCGACGGTCAGGCGGGCGAACACGCGACGGCCTTCCGGCACGACAGCAATGCTCTTGCGCATGATGACCGAAGATTCCAGCCCCACCAGTTCTTCGCCCATGTAGCGAATGCTGCCGCTGTGGGCGCGGGGTGATCCGCACAGGGTCATCAGCAGCGTGGACTTGCCTGCGCCGTTGGCCCCGATCAGGGTGACGATCTCGCCCTTGCGTACTTCGACGTTGACGTCGTGCAGCGCCTGGATCTTGCCGTAGAAGGTGGAAACGTTTTCAAACTGCAGCATTTACGCTTCCCCCAGGTAGGCTTTGATCACTTCAGGATTGTCGCGGATCTCTTGTGGCGTGCCGTCGGCCAGAGGCGTGCCCTGGTTGATCACCACGATATGGTCGGAAATGCTCATGACCAGTTTCATATCGTGTTCGATCAGCAGGACCGTGGCGTTGTGATCGTTGCGCAGCACGCCGATCAGGGCCTTGAGGTCTTCGGTTTCCTTGGGGTTCAGGCCGGCTGCCGGTTCGTCGAGCATCAGGATGCGCGGACGGGTCATCATGCAACGGGCGATTTCCAGCCGGCGCTGCTGACCGTAAGCCAGAGTCCCCGCCGCCCGGTTGGCGAACTCCTTGAGGTTGACCGCTTCCAGCCAGTGCTCGGCATAGTCCATGGCCTCGCGTTCACTTTTGCGGAACGCCGGGGTCTTGAACAGGCCGGACAGGAAGTTGGTGTTCAGGTGGCGATGCTGGGCGACCAGCAGGTTTTCCACGGCGGTCATTTCCTTGAACAGACGCACGTTCTGGAAGGTACGCACTACGCCCTTGCGAGCGATCTCGTGACCGGCCAGGCCCTGGATCGGCTCACCGTCGAGCAGGATGGTGCCTGCCGTCGGCTTGTAGAAACCGGTGAGGCAGTTGAAGACCGTGGTCTTGCCGGCACCGTTGGGGCCGATCATCGACACGACCTGTTTTTCGTTGACGGTCAGACCCACGCCGTTGACGGCCAGCAGGCCACCAAAGCGCATGCACAGACCCGAGGCTTGCAGTAATGGACGGCTCATTTACGCAGCTCCATGTGAGGGCGCTGCATAGGCAGGAAACCTTGAGGACGCCAGATCATCATCAGCACCATCATGGCGCCGAACATCAACATGCGGTATTCGCTGAATTCACGCATCAGTTCAGGTAGCAGGATCATCACGATGGCCGCCAGGATCACACCCAGCTGCGAGCCCATTCCGCCCAGTACCACAATGGCCAGAATGATTGCCGACTCGATGAAGGTGAAGGATTCCGGTGTCACCAGCCCCTGGCGAGCCGCAAAGAAACTCCCGGCGAAACCGGCGAAGGCTGCGCCCAGGGTGAAGGCCGACAGCTTGATGACGGTCGGATTCAGGCCCAGTGCACGGCAGGCGATTTCGTCTTCACGCAGCGCTTCCCAGGCACGGCCGATCGGCATGCGCAGCAGGCGGTTGATGACGAACAACGCGGCCAGTGCCAGCAACAGGGCGACGAGGTAAAGGAAGATCACCTTGTTGATCGAGTTGTAGGGCAGGCCGAAGAACTCGTGGAAGGTCTGCATGCCTTCAGCGGCCTTGCGCTCGAAGGACAGGCCGAAAAGGGATGGCTTCTCGATGTTGCTGATACCGTTCGGGCCGCCGGTGAACTCGGTCATGTTGCGCAGCAACAGACGAATGATTTCACCGAAGCCCAGGGTCACGATGGCCAGATAGTCGCCACGCAGGCGCAGGACCGGGAAACCCAGCAGGAAACCGAACAGCGCCGCCATCATTCCCGCAATCGGCAGGCAGATCCAGAAACCCAGGCCAAAGTAATGGGAGAGCAGGGCGTAGCTGTAGGCACCGACGGCATAGAAACCGACATAGCCCAGGTCCAGCAGGCCGGCCAGACCGACCACGATGTTCAGGCCCAGGCCCAGCATCACGTAAATCAGGATCAGGGTCGCGATGTCTACCGCGCCGCGCGAGCCGAAGAACGGCCAGACCAGAGCGACCAGCACCAGGCCCAGAATGATCCAGCGCTGGGTGCCCGGCAGGGTCAGGAAGTTGCTGGTTTTGGCAGAAACACCCGGCAGGCTGGGCGATGCGCGCCAGGCGGCGGAGATCTGCTCATGGAACAGCACGCGGACGAACATCAGGGCGGCGCAGCCCAGGATGATCGCCACGGTGGAGGTGCTGGCACCCATGACGGCCAGGTTCACACCGACAATTTCCAGTTTCAGACCCAGTACCGGATAAGCGACAGCCAGCACCAGCAAGGCGCTGAAAAACGCCGACTTGAGATTCTTGGTCATACTTTTTCAACCTCCGGACGGCCCAGCAGGCCGGTCGGCCGGAACAACAGCACCAATACGAGAAGACTGAACGCAACGACATCCTTGTACTGGTCGCCAAAGACGTCGGCGCCGAAGGCTTCGGCCACGCCCAGCACCAGACCACCGAGCATGGCGCCGGGGATGCTGCCGATACCGCCCAGTACGGCGGCGGTGAACGCCTTGATACCGACCAGGAAGCCCGCGTTGGGGTTGATCACGCCGTACTGCATGCTCAGCAGCACGGCTGCAATGGCCGCCAGAGCTGCGCCGATGACAAAGGTCAGGGCAATGATGTTGTTGGTGTTGATGCCCAGCAGGTTGGCCATCTTGATGTCTTCGGCACAGGCGCGGCAGGCGCGACCCAGGCGAGAGCGGGAGATGAACCAGGTCAGGCCCAGCATGGCGACGACCGTCACGATGAAGATCAGCACCTGCATGTACGAGATCACGACTTCATGGGTGCTGGCAGAGCCGAACACGAAGTTGCCGGGAATCAGGTTGGGGATCGACTTGTCCTTGGAGTCCTGCGAAAGCAATACGGTGTTCTGCAGGAAAAGCGACATGCCGATGGCGGAAATCAGAGGGATCAGGCGGTTGCTGCCACGCAATGGCCGGTAGGCCACACGCTCGATGGCATACCCATAGGCGCTGGTCACGACAATACTTGCGGCGAAGGCGGCGGTGATCAGCAACGGAAGGCTGCCAAGGCCCATCATGGTCAGGCCTGCGATGGCGATGAAGGCCACGTAGGAACCGATCATGTACACCTCGCCATGGGCGAAGTTGATCATGCCGATGATGCCGTAGACCATGGTGTAGCCAATGGCAATCAAGGCATAGGTGCTGCCAATGGTCATGCCATTAACCAGCTGTTGGAAAAAGTGATAGATGTCTATCTCGGGCATTACAGGGCTCCTAAAAACCTGCTCGGTGTTTCACTGTCGAAGTCTTTCCCCGGCTGCACGTCATGGTCTGGGTCCATGTTGGTACAAGCCCAGCGAATCACGGGTAACGGTTTCAAGATATTCAGGGGTGCCAGGATGCTTGTGGTATCCGTGCGCCTCGTAAAACAAAGCCCACTGCGGTTGCAGTGGGCTCTGGTGTCGATCGAAGGCGCGTGTTTACTTCACAGGCGCTTCAGTCTTGGTGCCGTCCTTGTGCCAGGTGTAGACCACGAACTTGAAGTCTTTCAGGTCGCCCTTGGCATCGAATGCCAGGTCGCCGGTCGGAGTCTTGAAGGTGTTGGCGCGCAGGGCGGCAGCAACCTTGTCGGTGTCTTCGCTCTTGGCGATCTTGATGGCCTCGGCAATCACTTCAACCGCCGCGTAGGAAGGGAACACGAACGGGCCGCTCGGGTCTTCCTTCTTGGCCTTGAACGCTTCGACCAGAGCCTTGTTGGCCGGGTCCTGGTCGAACGAGGCGGGCAAGGTTACCAGAAGACCTTCGGAGGCGTCCTGAGCGATCTGCGAGATCGATGCGTTACCCACGCCTTCCGGACCCATGAAGCCGGCTTTCAGGCCTTTTTCCTGCGCCTGACGCAACAGCAGGCCCAGCTCAGGGTGGTAGCCGCCGTAGTAGACGAAGTCCACGTTGGCTTGCTTCATCTTGGCGATCAGCGAGGAGAAGTCCTTGTCGCCGGCATTGATGCCTTCGAACAGGGCGACTTTCACGCCGTCTGTTTCCAGGGTCTGCTTGACGGCAGTGGCGATGCCTTCACCGTATTGCTGCTTGTCGTGAACGACAGCGACGACTTTCGGTTTGATCTGCTTGGCGATGTAGTTGCCGGCAGCCGGGCCTTGAGCGCTGTCCAGACCGATGGTGCGGAACACCAGCTTGTAGCCGCGGGAAGTGATGTCGGGGCTGGTGGCCGCCGGAGTCATCATGATGATGCCTTCGTCTTCGTAGACGTCCGAAGCCGGTTGGGCGGAGCTGGAGCACAGGTGACCGATGACGAATTTCACGCCGTCGTTGACGATCTTGTTGGCCACGGCAACCGCTTGTTTCGGGTCGCAGGCGTCGTCGTATTCAACCGCTTCAAGCTTCTTGCCATCAACGCCGCCCTTGGCGTTGATCTGTTCGATGGCCATCTTTGCACCGCTGAACTGCATGTCGCCGTATTGAGCAACTGCGCCGGTCTTGGGGCCTGCGATGCCGATCTTGATGGTATCTGCTGCGAACGAATGGCTGGCAACTCCCGCCATAACCAATGCGGCAAACAGCTTGGAAAGCTTCTTGGTACCCTTAGTCATGATGCTCCACTCTTGCGTTGTAGTTTTTATAATCCTGATGGCCAAAGCTGCAGGATCGGATTCGATAGCCGATCGCCTCCCTGCTCTGCCAACTGTACCGGAACAGTTTAGAGCGCCGGTCGATGGCTTGAAAAGCTGGGGGCAGGGAAGGAAATCGATGTGTGTCGCTTAATTGAAAGAAAGATACAGAATCCAGCCGATAGCGTCTGTGAATTTATCCTCGATTCCATGGCTTTGCATGCACCTTCCCAAGATCAATCATGTGCTTCTGGGTTTGTCTGCGGAAAAGGCGGCGCTATCATTGCGCCGATTTTCTTTTTGGTGAAACCCATGACGCAAGAACCTAGCACCCTCTATGCCAAACTGCTTGGCGAGACGGCTTCGATTACCTGGAAAGAATTGCAACCATTCTTTGCCAAAGGTGCCCTGTTGTGGGTCGAAGAACCTCTGGATCTGATCGAAGTTGCCGAAGCCATGGCCGAAAATGACGCTGCCCGGGTTTCGGCCTGGCTGGCCGGTGGACAGGTTGGCAAGGTGTCTGAATCAAAGGCCATGGAACTGGTGGAGAGCGACCCACTGCTGTGGGCCGTGGTGGTGGCACCCTGGGTTCTGATCCAGAACAGGGCGAGCGAGTAATCTATGCGCCTTTATGGTGCGATTCTGTAGTCAGTCCGACCAGCGTGAGCGTTTGGTTCGTATGGCGTTGCGAGTGGCCAGGCTTTCACTGGAAGGCAGCTCGCTGAACAGATCGAGCGACCTGGGGGTGTCGGCATCCAGGTCTCGGGTTTCCAGCGTGAGCGAGGTGGGCCAGAGGCTGGCGGGTTCGCGCTGGTTCATCTGTTTGACCAGCGGTAACAGACGCTCCAGAGGCTGGGGTTTGCTGAACAGGTAACCTTGCACGTAATCGCAGCCGAACTGGCTGAGAAACTCCAGCTGGGCCGGGGTCTCCACGCCTTCCGTCACGACTTTCAGGCGCAAGGTATGGGCCATGACGATAATCGCCTGCACGATTTCCATGTCCTGCGGCGATTTGGGAATGTCGATGATGAAGGAACGATCGATCTTCAGCGTGTCCAGCGGCAGGCGCTTGAGGTAGGCCAGCGAGGAGTAGCCGGTGCCGAAGTCGTCGATGGAAAGCGACACGCCCAGACTGCGAATGTGTTTGAGCATCACTATCGTGTTGCTGATATTGCCCATCAGGGCGTTTTCGGTCACTTCCAGTTCAAGCCGGCCGGGGGAGACATTGGCCTCGCTCAAGGCCTGCTCGACCTCATCGGCCAGTTCGTCCCGGGCCAGATTGAGTGCCGAGCAGTTCACGGCAATGATCATCTTGTCGAATCCGTCCAGGCGCAGGGCTCCCAGGTCCTTGCAGGCCCGTCGCAAGACCCAGTTGTCCAGTTCGGCGATCAGTCCGTTGGCTTCGGCAATGCCAATGAAGCGGTCGGGTATCAGCAGGCCATGCTGTGGGTGGTGCCAGCGGACCAGAGCCTCAAGCTTGGCGACATGCCCGGTGCGCAGATCGACGATGGGCTGGTAATACACCTGTAGACCCGTTTCTTCGCGCAAGGCATTGCGCAACTCCTCTTCCAGATGCAGTTCCAGGCTGGCCTTGGTCTTGAGGGCGGGGCTGAAAAAGTTGACCCGGTTACGACCATTGCCCTTGGATTGATAAAGCGCCAGGTCGGCATGCTTGAGCAGTTCGTCGCAGGTCGAGCCGTCACGGGGAAAGACCGCGATGCCGATACTGGTGGTCATGACCATGCGCCGTCCTGCGAGGGCGATGGTTTCTTTCATCTTCTGCATGACCCGATAGGCCAGATGCCGGGCTTCTTCGTAATCGGGAATGCTGAGAAGAATGCAGAACTCATCACCGCCGAACCGGGCGACGACATCCTGTATCCGTGTGGCGCTGCGGATGCGTTCGGCAATCACTTTGAGCAGTTCATCCCCGGCATCATGGCCCAGGCTGTCATTGATGCGCTTGAAGTGGTCGATGTCCAGAAACATCACCGCCAGCATGCCGTTGCTGTGGCTGTGCTCCAGCAGTTTTTCCGCGAAGATCTGATTGAAGCCCCGTCGGTTGATCAGATTGGTCAGGGGATCGTAGTGGGCCACTTGCTGCAAGGACACCCGCGCCTGATCCAGTTGGCTGAGCAGTGCATTGACCCGCTGCAGGTCATGCTCCTTGCTTTGCAGCTTCTTGTCGGCCATTGCCGCGCTGATGCTCCCGGCGATGATCAGCAAGGTGATGATGGCGACCGTCAGCCCCAATTGCTGACTGTTTTCGGTATTGGGGATCTGCAGTTGCGCTTCGGGAGGCAGGACCAGTTTCAGGGACTCCATCCCCATCAGGTGCATGGTCAGCAGGCCGGCACCCAGCAGTAGGCTGACTCCGTACCTGAACATCTGATGAAACATGCCGCTGCGCTGGCGCAGGTGTCGAGACAGGGTCAGCAGCGCCAGGCTGGAGAGGATGGCGACCACGATCGACAGGGCAAACATGCCGGGTTCGTAATACTGGGTAGCGTCGGAGCGCATGGCCGCCATGCCGACGTAATGCATGGTGCTGATGGCCAGCCCCATGATCACAGCGTTGAGCAGGCAGCTCGTGATGGAAAGGGTTTCAGCGCTCAAGGCCTTGATGGCCAGCAGGGCGGCACCCAGCACGATCAGCAGGGACGAGACGGTAATGGGCAGGTCATAGCTGATTTTCAGCGGGGCCTGGAAGGCAAGCATGCTGATGAAATGCATGGCCCACACCCCACCCGCCAGGCACAGCGCGGCCAGAATCTTCCAGATGCGGCGATTCTTGGTCGCTTCGACCTGAATGACCCGATCCGAAATGTCCAGCGTTGCGAAGCATGCTGCGCATGCCACCCCGTAGGCCAGCGCTACCAGAAACAGGTTATGACTACAGTTGATCAGTAATTGCCCGTTTGTCGGAAAACCGACAAACACATTCAAACCGAGCCATTCCATAGCGAGCCCTATGTGTTCACTGCCAGGGTCGCCGAGACATACGTCTGGCGAATAGAGCTGAGTATAGAAGCTGTTAAAAGCTTGTCAGGGTTGATACGGAAAAAAGTGGAACGGGCCGGATAGCGCCTCTTTATAGGGCATGGGTGCCTGCTTTCGGGGGCGTTTACGAATGTTTACAGTGGGGCTGGCCGTCGGCTTCTACAGTAAGCAGAAAAAGGAAGGGAGGCCTCCATGACCAAGCCCGCGATCGACGCTCCTGTGCAAGCCGCCAATGCTTGGCGTGTCTTGTTTCTGCTGTTTCTGGCCAATCTGTTCAATTTCTTCGACAGAACCATTCCCGCGATCATCACCGAACCCATTCGGATGGAATGGCACCTGAGCGACTTTCAGCTGGGCATTCTGGGAACGGCCTTTACGCTGGTTTATGCAATCGCCGGGTTGCCGCTGGGGCGCATGGCCGACACCGGATCACGCAAGAAGCTGATGGGCTGGGGGCTTGCCGCCTGGAGCGGGCTGACGGCGGTCAACGGCATGGTGGGCAGTTTCTGGACGTTTCTGCTGGTGCGCATGGGGGTCGGCATTGGTGAGGCCAGTTATGCACCAGCGGCCAATTCATTGATCGGCGATCTGTTTCCGGCCCACCGCCGCTCACGTGCCGTGGGCATTTTCATGCTGGGCCTGCCTCTTGGGTTGTTGTTGGCGTTCTTTACCATCGGCGCGATGGTCAAGGCGTTCGACAGTTGGCGGGCACCGTTTTTCATCGCAGCGGTCCCGGGGTTGATACTGGCCGTGTTCATCTTTCTGATCCGGGAGCCCGCACGTGGAGCGGCTGAAAGTGTGCGGATGTCCGAGGAGAAGATCGAGAAGCCCTTGCGCAGGGTCCTGGCGGTTCCGACTTTCTGCTGGCTGGTGCTGGCCGGGCTGACCTTCAACTTCGCGACTTATGCCTGCAACTCATTCATGGTGCCGATGCTGCAACGCTACTTTCTGTTGCCCTTGCAGGAAGCGGCGGTGGCCACCGGGATCATTGTCGGAGTGACGGGGCTGATCGGCCTGACACTGGGTGGTTTGATCGCCGACAAACTGCATCAGCGCTCGCCTAACGGTCGGCTGTTGTTTGCGGCTTTCAGCATGTTGGTCGCCACATTGGCAACGGGCTATGCCTTGCACGCGGGTCGGGTAGAGATCGGGGTGTTCGTGGCGGTATTCAGCATTGGCTGGCTGTTTGCCTATAACTTCTACACCTGTGTTTACACCGCGATTCAGGACGTGGTCGAACCGCGTCTGCGGGCGACGGCCATGGCGTTGTTCTTTGCCGGGCTTTATCTGCTGGGGGGCGGGCTTGGGCCGGTTGTTGTCGGCGGGTTGTCCGATCATTTCGCCCATGCGGCGATGCTGGAGGCGGGTGCCGGGCAGATGAGCGAAGGTTTCAAGGCCGTCGGGTTGCACGATGCCATGTACCTGATCCCGGTGGCACTGGGTTTGACCCTGTTGTTTCTGCTTCAGGCGTCGCGATGTTTCGGCCGGGATGCGAAGCGAATGACCGAGAGAATGGCGGGAACGGGTGTGGCGGATGAGTCCGATCCACAGGGGCTTCGCGAATAAATTCGCTCCTACAGGCCGCGTAGGAGCGAATTCATTCGCGAACAGGTCAGCCTGCTACAAGCACCCGGATGGCTTCCAGGCGCAGCGCTGCCTTTTCAAGCATGGCCAGGCCTTGTTCGCGCTGGGTGCGCAAGGCGACCAGCTCGCTGTCGCGTACGGTCGGGTTGACGGCTTGCAGGGCGGTCAGACGTGCCAGCTCCTCTTCGGTGTCGGCGGCCAGACGACGCTGAGCCTCGGCCACACGTTCGGCGTGTTTCGGCGCGATCTTTTCTTCACCGGCGTTGATCTTGGGCGTCAGTACGTCGCGTTGCGCCTGAATGAACTTGTTGGCGCTGGCCCGTGGCACGCTTTCAAGCTGGTCGTTCAGGGTGGAGAACGAGACGCGGGCGGCCAGGTCGTTACCGTTGGCATCCAGCAGGCAGCGTAGCGCAGCCGGTGGCAGGTAGCGGCCCAGTTGCAGCGAGCGTGGCGCAACCACTTCGCTGACGTAGATCAGCTCCAGCAGCACGGTGCCTGGCTTGAGTGCCTTGTTCTTGATCAGCGCGACGGCGGTGTTGCCCATGGAGCCGGACAGCACCAGATCCATGCCGCCCTGGACCATCGGATGCTCCCAGGTGATGAACTGCATGTCTTCGCGAGACAGGGCCTGGTTGCGGTCGTAAGTGATGGTCACGCCTTCGTCGTCGCCCAGCGGGAAGCTGGCGTCGAGCATTTTTTCGCTCGGCTTGAGGATCAGGGCGTTTTCCGAATGGTCTTCGCTGTCGATACCGAAGGCGTCGAACAGGGTTTCCATGTAGATCGGCAGGGTGAACTGGTCGTCCTGTTCCAGAATGGCTTCCACCAGGGCTTCGCCTTCGCCTGCGCCGCCGGAGTTGAGCTCCAGCAGACGGTCGCGACCGGTGTGCAGTTCGCTTTCCAGGCGCTCGCGTTCGGTGCGGGCTTCGGTGATCAGGTTTTGCCATTCATCGTCGTCACCGCCTTCAAGCAGCGGCAGCAGGCGTGGGCCGAACTGGTGTTGCAGGGCGTTGCCGGTCGGGCAGGTATTGAGGAACGCATTGAGCGCTTCGTGATACCACTGGAACAGGCGCGCCTGCGGGCTGGTCTCCAGGAACGGCACGTGCAGTTCGATGGTGTGCTTCTGGCCGATACGGTCCAGACGACCGATACGTTGCTCCAGCAGGTCCGGATGCGATGGCAGATCGAACAGCACCAGATGATGGGAGAACTGGAAGTTGCGGCCTTCACTGCCGATTTCCGAGCAGATCAGGACCTGTGCGCCGAACTCTTCATCGGCGAAATAGGCCGCCGCGCGGTCACGCTCCAGAATGTTCATGCCTTCATGGAACACGGTGGCCGGAATGCCGGAGCGCACGCGCAAGGCGTCTTCCAGGTCCATGGCGGTTTCGGCGTGGGCGCAGATGACCAGCACCTTGACGCGCTTGAGCATCTTGAGGGTGTCGATCAGCCAGTCGACCCGTGGGTCGAAGCGCCACCAGCGTTCGTCTTCAGTGATTTCCGGCTGCGACTGGAAGCTGACTTCCGGGTACAGGTCGGCATGTTCGCCAACGGGCAGTTCCAGGTATTCGACCGGGCAGGCCAGCGGGTATTGATGCAACTGGCGCTCGGGGAAACCCTGAACGGCGGCGCGGGTGTTACGGAACAGCACGCGGCCTGTGCCATGGCGGTCCAGCAGCTCGCGTATCAGGCGGGCCTTGGCTTCTTCGTCGCCTGCGTTCACGGCGTTCAGCAGGGTTTCGCCTTCGTCGCCCAGGAAGCCATGGATGGTCTTGTGGGCTTCGGCAGACAGCTGGCCCTTGTCCAGCAGTTGCTGCACGGCTTCGGCGACCGGGCGATAGTTTTCGCTTTCGGCACGGAAGGCTTGCAGGTCATGGAAACGGTTAGGGTCCAGCAGGCGCAGGCGTGCAAAGTGGCTGTCCTGGCCCAGTTGCTCAGGTGTTGCGGTCAGCAGCAGGACGCCGGGAATGACTTCAGCCAGTTGCTCGACCAGCGAGTATTCGGGGCTGACCTTGTCTTCGTGCCAGACCAGGTGGTGGGCCTCGTCGACGACCATCAGGTCCCAGCCGGCGGCAAACAGGGCGTCCTGGGCCTTTTCGTCCTCGACCAGCCACTCCAGGGCGACCAGCGCCAGCTGAGTGTCCTCGAAAGGGTTGCCGGCATCGCTTTCGATGAAGCGCTCGGCGTCGAACAGGGCGACCTGCAGGTTGAAGCGGCGACGCATTTCAACCAGCCACTGGTGCTGAAGGTTTTCCGGAACCAGGATCAGGATGCGGCTGGCGCGACCCGAAAGCAGTTGGCGGTGAATGACCAGACCTGCCTCGATGGTCTTGCCCAGACCCACTTCGTCGGCCAGCAGGACCCGTGGGGCGATGCGGTCGGCCACTTCGCGGGCAATGTGCAACTGGTGGGCGATCGGTTGCGCACGTACGCCACCCAGTCCCCAGAGCGAAGACTGCAATTGACGGCTGGTGTGCTCCAGGGTGTTGTAGCGCAGCGAGAACCACGCCAGCGGGTCGATCTGCCCGGCAAACAGGCGGTCGGTGGCCAGGCGGAACTGGATGAAGTTCGAGAGTTGGGTTTCCGGCAGGGTCACCGTTTCGTTCTGGGTATTGAGGCCGTGATAGACCAGCAAGCCGTTGACGTCCTCGACTTCGCGAACGGTCATCTTCCAGTTCTCGAAGTGGGTGATCACATCGCCCGGAGAGAAACGTACCCGGGTCAATGGGGCATTACGCAGTGCGTATTGACGCGTGTCGCCAGTGGCCGGATAGAGCACGGTCAATAAGCGGCCATCCTGTGCCAGAACGGTGCCTAAACCCAGCTCGGCTTCGCTGTCGCTAATCCAGCGTTGCCCCGGTTGATACTGCTGCGCCATGCTGCCTGACTCCCACTTTTGAAAAGCCGCCTATGTTAACGGAACACGCCCTGAAGCCAAAGGCGGGAGTGAAAAAACACCTGTAATTGGCCGTCATCATGACAAAAACGTCCCTGTGGGCACTTATTGCCCGAAACCGGGTCGAAAAGTTTTCACGAAAGATGTTCAAGTCGACGGAGCGGCAGCCGAAAGCCCGATAACAGGAGATGAAAAATCATGCTGCAACCGACGCTTCCCGTGAGTGTGGTACCCGTGACGTCGCAACTGGACCCGGCCAAGCGCATGCCGGACATACCGCCTGTCGCACCGGTTCAACAGAGCTCCAGTGAAACCACCATCGATCTTCGCAACGAAGACACCGAGAAAAGCGCCTTGATGCTGCGTGAAGAGCAGCAGCGCCAGCAGCAACAACGCCAGCATCATGAAGAAGAGGGTGAGCATCCCGAGCATCTGGCCATTCCCGGCACTTCCCTGAATGCCGATAACACCGTGCCGGTCGTGCCCTTGATCGACAACGAACCGCGCCAGGGGTTGTGGGTGGATGTCGAGGTCTGATGCCGGGGGATGGCCGGTGCGTATCCTGGCTGGTCATCACCGCTGCGATTGAGCATTATGGACCCAGATACCGAGTGTCCGAGAGCTGCGAGTCATGAGCGAAGAAGAGAAACTGATCGATCTGAATGCCGAGCGTGCCAGACGCATTCACGACCTGAACGACAAGCGCCTCAATGAAGTGCGCAATGCCTTTGAACAGGCCATGCCATTGAACGGCAAGAAAAAGCCCGGAAAAAAGCCGAAAAAACGCTGATATCCCCTCTATCTGTTGACCCAGATCAGTTGGCGACACGCTCCCTTGCCGGGCTTGTGGACAACTGATCTGGGTCAATTTTTTTGCGTGCCGTTCTGGTTAATCTACGTCCATCGAATCACGACGAAGCAGGAGGCGAGGATATGTTTCTGGACAATGTAGTGGTCGCAGGTGTCGTCACCGTTGGCCTGATGCTCGTTTTCTTCGCAGGCTTCGGACTATTTATCTGGAAGGACTCGCAGAAACGCAAGTAAGGCTTGAGCCTTCCATAACAAGAGCACGCAAGGCATTTAGGGCGACTTCGGTCGCCCATTTTTTTGTGCCGAAAAAATACCGGGGCGCAACCCCGTAGGAGCGAATTCATTCGCGAACAACCGGTTCGCGGATAAATCCGCTCCTACTCTAGGCTCTGTACGAAATGTTTTCGAGCGAAGGTGAGGCAAGGCGAAAACAGGCGAGGAACGGTCGGAGTCGCGCTCGACTTTACTGGGTGTAAATGAGCATTCCGAGCCTGTTTTCAACGCAGTATCACCGAGCGCAGATACATTTCGTACAGAGCCTAGCGATTGGCCTCAGCCAAACGTGATTTCCGGCAACACGGTCAGGTCAACGGTCTGCTGCTTGCGAGGCGCAAGGATTTCCGCTTCGCCATCCACGACCAGTTCGTCGTTCTGGTTGAAGACGCGGGTGGCGATGCGCACGCGGAATTTCGGCAGCTTCTCCAGGATTTCCAGGCGCACGGTCAGGGTGTCGCCCAGTTTTACCGGTTTCTGGAAGCTCATTTGCTGACCGATATAGATAGTGCCCGGCCCAGGCAGTTCGCAGGCTACGGCGGCACTGATCAACGCACCACTGAACATGCCATGAGCGATGCGCTCCTTGAACATGGTCTTGGAAGCATATTCGGCGTCCAGGTGGACAGGGTTGTGGTCGCCCGACATCGCGGCGAACAACTGAATGTCGCGCTCTTCTACTGTTTTGCTGTAGCTGGCGGTCTGGCCGACTTCAAGTGCTTCGTAAGGTGTGTTGGTGACCTGGGTCATGTGGCAGTCCTGAATGTGAATGAGTAAAACCGGGGCAAATCATTCGGCCCGGTGGGGTCGTGGTTGTTCGAGAGCGTGTTGCAGCCAGTCGAGCAGGTCACGGGTCACTTCGTCGCGATTGGTTTCATTGAGCAGTTCATGCCGGGCCTGGGGGTAGATTTCAAGCTTCAATGCCTGATGGCCTGCCTCTGCCAATGCCCGGGCAAGATCCTTCAGACGCTTCCCGTTGCTCACCGGATCACATTCACCGCCAATAATCAGCAAGGGCAGACCCGAATCGATCTGTGCGAGATTGGAAGGCTTGCTGATTTTCTGCAGCCCGCCCAGCAGGTCCAGCCATAACTGATTGGTGCAACGAAAGCCGCAAAGCGGGTCGGCAATATACTTGTCGACCTCTTCCGGGTCACGGCTGAGCCAGTCGAATCGTGTGCGCGTCGGTTTGAAGGCGGTGTTGAACGCGCCGAACGACAACCATTCGATCAGCGCACTCCGGCCTCTGGCTCCCTGACGAAAACGCTCCAGGCGGGCGATCAGGCGAGCGCAGCGATAGATGAGCGTCGGTTTGAAGTCGGAACCGCTGAGAATCGCCCCCTGCAGGCTGGCACCATGGTGTACCAGATAGGCCTGGCTAATGTAGCTGCCCATGCTGTGACCCAGCAGAAACAGCGGCAGCCCCGGATGTTTCTGGCCGATGGACTGGCTCAGGGTTGCCAGATCGCCCACGACCTTGCTCCAGCCATCTTCGTCGGCATAGTGCCCGGAGGTGCCCTGTCCGGCTGTGAGACCATGGCCACGCTGGTCATGGGCATAGAGTGCGATATCGGCAGCGCTCAACGCCTGCCCCAGTCGCTCATAGCGACCACTGTGCTCGGCCATGCCATGGGAGAGCATCACAATGGCCTTGGGTTGTTTTATCGGTAGCCAGGCATTGACATAGAGACGGCTGTGATCACTGGCGTCGAGCCAGAAGGCTTCGTGATTCATGACTGTTTCCCGAGACTGGAGCCAAGGCCTGGATGAGGTATTCGACAAGTGTATAACCGATGACAAATGGCGGCTTGTTTTGTCACAAGGCATGTAGTGTGTAATTGGAGAGGGGAGTCGGCCGTAGCTTGGGCGAATCGGAGTGGTGATTCGGGTTGGGTGTCGCTGAATAGAATTATTGCTCTAAAAGTGACTCGTCAGTATTCAAGAGTCATGAATGTGACTGGTAGGGGCTTTTTTGCCCCTAGTCGGCCTTTGGTAAAGCTGCTACTCTCGGCCCGCTTTTTGACCAGTCATGAAGCTGAAAAAAGCGGGAACTGCATAATTCCAAAACACAAGAAAATCATCGCCTAAAGCGATGTGAAGAATTCGCTATCGCTACGGAGCTGGCTTGCATGATCGGAAACTTCTGGAAGGATAAATACCCGTCCGGCATCGCTGCCGATATCGATCCCGATGAGTATCCAAACGTCCAGGCGGTATTGAAGCAGTCTTGTCAGCGCTTCGCCAATAAACCGGCCTTCAGCAACCTGGGCAAGACCCTGACCTACGGTGAGCTGTACGAGCTCTCGGGTGCTTTCGCTGCCTGGATTCAGCAACATACCGACCTGCAACCGGGCGATCGTATCGCGGTCCAGTTGCCCAACCTGCTGCAATACCCTGTCGTTGTATTCGGTGCCATGCGGGCCGGCCTGATCGTGGTCAACACCAACCCGCTGTACACCGTGCGCGAGATGGAACACCAGTTCAATGACTCCGGTGCCAAGGCATTGGTCTGTCTGGCGAACATGGCGCACCTGGCCGAGAAGGTCGTGCCCAAGACCCAGGTCAGGCACGTCATCATCACCGAAGTGGCCGACATGTTGCCGCCACTCAAGCGGCTGCTGATCAACAGCGTCGTCAAGTACGTGAAAAAGATGGTGCCGGCCTATCACCTGCCCAGCGCCGTCAGGCTGAACGATGTCCTGAGCAAGGGACGTGGGCAGTCCGTGAAAGAAGTCTCGCCAGTGGGTAGCGATGTGGCGGTGCTGCAATACACCGGCGGTACGACCGGGGTGGCCAAGGGGGCGATGCTGACTCACCGCAACCTGATCGCCAACATGCTGCAATGCAAGGCCCTGATGGGTTCTAACCTGCATGAAGGGTGTGAAATCGTCATCACGCCGCTTCCGCTGTATCACATCTACGCCTTCACCTTTCACTGCATGTCGATGATGCTGATCGGCAATCACAACGTCCTGATCACCAACCCTCGTGACTTGCCCGCGATGGTCAAGGAGATGTCGAAGTGGAAGTTCAGCGGTTTCGTCGGGCTCAATACCCTGTTCGTTGCGCTGTGCAATAACCAGGAGTTCCGCAATCTGGACTTCTCCAGCCTGAAGGTCACCCTGTCCGGTGGCATGGCGTTGCAACTGGCTGTTGCCGAACGCTGGAAGGAAGTCACCCGGTGCTCGATCTGCGAAGGTTACGGGATGACCGAAACCAGCCCGGTGGCGACGGTCAACCCGATCGACAGAATCCAGATAGGCACCATCGGTATTCCCGTGCCTTCGACCCTGTGCAAGGTCATCGACGACGCCGGCAACGAGTTGCCACTGGGTGAAGTGGGCGAATTGTGCGTCAAGGGGCCTCAGGTCATGAAAGGCTACTGGCAGCGCCAGGACGCCACCGATGAAATGCTCGATTCCAACGGCTGGCTCAAGACCGGTGACATTGCCGTCATTCAGCCCGACGGCTATATGCGCATCGTTGACCGCAAGAAAGACATGATTCTGATCTCCGGTTTCAACGTCTACCCCAACGAGCTGGAAGACGTGCTGGCAACGTTGCCGGGCGTGCTTCAGTGTGCGGCCATTGGTGTACCGGACGAGAAGTCCGGCGAAGCGATCAAGGTCTTCGTGGTGGTCAAGCCAGGTGTGACCCTGACCAAGGATCAGGTCATGGAGCACATGCGTGCGAACCTCACCGGCTACAAGGTGCCGCGCACGGTAGAGTTCCGCGACACTCTGCCGACCACCAACGTCGGCAAGATCCTGCGTCGTGAGCTGCGTGACGAAGAGCTGAAGAAGCTGGGCATCAAGAAGTAACGCCTTCGCGGATGAATCCGCTCCTGCGCTGTAGGAGCGAATTCATTCGCGAGACGCCATTGAAGAGCTTCACGGGCCTCATCGCGGATGAATCCGCTCCTACAAAAGCATCCCCCCGCCAAATCTGCGACAATCCGCGCCCCGCATCTTCAAAAAGACCCTGCGCGCCTGATGACCGAACAATCTCCCTCCGTCGACCAACTGTTGAAAAACCTCGACCACGCGATGATCAGCGACCGCCATCGTCTGCGTCGTCAGTTGCACGAGCTGCGCAAGAAGCCCGACGAAGCGAAGCTGGCGCAATGGGCCCAGAAGGTTCAGGCATCGTTTGCTCAGGTGACGTCGCGGCGCGACAGCATGCCGGTGATCCGTTATGACGAAAACCTGCCGATTGCCGCCAAGCGCGATGAGATCAAGGAGGCGCTGCTCAAGCATCAGGTGTTGATCATTGCCGGTGAGACCGGGTCGGGTAAAACCACTCAGTTGCCCAAGATCTGTCTGGAAATCGGCCGCGGGCAGCACGGGCTGATCGGTCATACCCAGCCACGTCGCATCGCGGCGCGCAGTGTAGCCAGTCGGGTGGCAGAAGAACTGGGAACGCCGTTGGGCGCGCTGGTCGGTTATCAGGTGCGTTTCGAGGACCAGAGCGACAGCAATACCCTTATCAAACTGATGACCGACGGTATTCTGCTGGCCGAGACCCAGCATGATCGCTTTCTGGAACGCTATGACACGATCATCGTCGACGAAGCCCACGAACGCAGCCTGAACATCGACTTCCTGCTGGGCTACCTGAAAACCCTGTTGCCGCGTCGTCCGGACCTCAAGGTCATCATCACCTCGGCGACCATCGACCTGCAGCGTTTCTCCGAGCATTTCAACGGTGCGCCGATTGTCGAAGTGTCCGGCCGAACCTTCCCGGTGGACACCTGGTATCGCCCGCTGACCAGCGAGCAGGACGAAGAAGGCAATAGTGTCGAAGAGGACCTGACGGTCGATCAGGCCATTCTCGCCACTCTGGACGAACTGGCCGCCTTCGAGCGCAGTGAGCGCAAGAGCCCAGGCGATGTGCTGGTGTTCCTGCCCGGTGAGCGGGAAATCCGCGACGCGGCGGAAGTGCTGCGCAAGGCCCAGCTCAAGCACACTGAAATCCTGCCGCTGTATGCGCGCCTGACTCCGGCCGAGCAACAGAAGATCTTTCAATCGCACCCCGGACGGCGTGTGGTGCTGGCGACCAACGTGGCCGAGACCTCGTTGACGGTGCCCGGCATTCGTTACGTGATCGACACCGGTACGGCGCGTATCAGCCGTTACAGCTATCGGGCCAAGGTCCAGCGTCTGCCGATCGAAGCGATTTCCCAGGCCAGTGCCAATCAGCGCAAGGGTCGTTGTGGTCGGGTCGAGCCGGGGTTGTGCGTGCGGCTGTACAGCGAAGAGGATTTCAACGGCCGCCCGGAGTTTACGGACCCGGAGATCCTGCGCACCAACCTGGCAGCGGTCATTCTGCAGATGCTGCATCTGCGTCTGGGTGAAATCAACGCATTCCCCTTCATCGAACCGCCGGACGGCAAGGCCATCAGCGACGGTTTCAACCTGTTGCAGGAGCTGTCGGCCGTCAATCGCGAAAACCAGCTCACGCCTCTGGGGCGGCAGTTGGCGCGCCTGCCGGTTGACCCGCGCATGGGGCGCATGCTGCTGGAAGCCGCGAAGCAGGGCAGCCTTCAGGAAGTGCTGATCGTGGCCAGTGCCATGTCGGTGCAGGATGTGCGAGAGCGTCCGCCCGAGCGTCAGCAGGCAGCCGATCAGGCTCATGCGCAATGGAAGGATGCCGATTCCGACTTTGCCGGGCTGGTCAATCTGTGGCGTGGTTTCGAGGAGCAGCGCCAGACCCTGACGGCCAGCCCGTTGCGTAACTGGTGCCGCCGTAACTTTCTCAATTACCTGCGCCTGCGCGAGTGGCGCGATTCGCATCGGCAGCTGAGCCTGATCTGTCGTGACCTGCAACTGACCGTCAATAAAGAGCCGGCCGACTACCCCAAATTCCACAAGGCCATTCTTTCCGGCCTGCTGAGCCAGATCGGTCAGAAGGCGGAAGAGGGCGATTACCTGGGGGCCCGCCAGCGACGTTTCTGGATACACCCGTCCTCGGGACTGGGCAAGAAGCGCCCGCAATGGCTGATGACGGCCGAACTGGTGGAAACCACCAAGCTGTACGCCCGCATGGTGGCCAAGATCGATGCCGACTGGATCGAGCCGCTGGCCGGGCATCTGGTCAAGAAAAACCATTTCGAGCCGCACTGGGAGAAAAAGCGCGGCCAGGTGGTGGCTTTCGAGCAGATCACCCTGTTCGGCCTGATCGTTGTCGGGCGTCGCCCGGTGCATTACGGCCCGGTCGATCCGGTGGTCTCGCGTGAGCTGTTCATTCGGGAAGGTCTGGTGCGTGGCGACATTCAGTCTCGGGCCAAATGCCTGAGCGCCAACACTCGCCTGCTGGAGCAACTGGACGAACTGGAAGCCAAGGCGCGTCGGCGTGACATTCTGGCCGACGAAGACACGCTCTACAGTTTCTATGAGGCGCGCATTCCGGCCGAGATTCACCAGACGGCCACCTTCGATAGCTGGTACCGGGTCAACAGCCAGAAGAACCCGCAATTGCTGATCATGCGTGAAGAAGATGTGCTCGCACGTGAAGCCAATGAGGTGACGGCTGCGCAGTACCCCGACACCTTGCGCCTGGGTGAGTTGAGCCTGGCGCTGACTTATCACTTCGAGCCCGGTCATCCGCGTGATGGCGTGACCTTGCGCGTACCGGCCCCCTTGCTGCTGTCGCTGCCTGTCGAGCGGCTGGAATGGCTGGTGCCGGGCTTGCTGGAAACCAAGTGCATTGCGCTGGTCCGTAACCTGCCCAAGGCCATTCGCAAGAACTTCGTGCCGGTGCCCGATTTCGTGAAAGCGGCCTTGCAGCGGATCACCTTTGGCGAAGGTTCGTTGCCTCAGGCGTTGGGGCGCGAATTGTTGCGCATGACTGGCGCAAGGGTTGCGGACGAAGCCTGGGCCGAGGCGGCCCAACAGCTTGAAAGCCACCTGAGGATGAACCTGGAAATCCTCGACGGGAGCGGAAAGTTTCTGGGCGAGGGGCGCGATCTGGCCGAGTTGACGGCGCGCTTTGCCGAGGCGAGTCAGGCGGCGCTGGCCGTGCCGCAAAGTGCCAGGAGCCAGCAACCGGTGGAGGCCAAGGTCTTTGCCCCGGTGGCGCAGAAGACCCAGCAGAACATTGCCGGGCTTTCCATGACGGTGTATCCGGCGCTGGTCGAAGAAGCCGGGACGGTCAAGGAAGGACGTTTTTCGACCCAGGCCGAGGCGGAGTATCAGCATCGCCGTGCATTGCAGCGCCTGTTGTTGCAGCAACTGGCCGAGCCGGCCAAATTCCTGCGCAGCAAATTACCGGGACAGACCGAGCTTGCCTTGTTGCATCGTGAACTGGGACGTATCGATGCGCTGGTGGAAGACATTCTGCTGGCCAGTCTCGATAGTTGTGTACTGGAGGGTGAAACCGACCTGCCTCGCGACGGTGCCGGGCTGTTGTCGCTGGCGGAGCGCAAGCGGGGCACCTGGACTGAACATGCCGAGCGTCTGGCGAAGCTGACGCTGGAGATTCTCAAGCTCTGGCACGGCCTGCAAAAGCGCTTCAAGGGCAAGATCGACCTGTCCCAGGCCGTGGCCTTGAACGACATCAAGTCACAACTCGGGCAGCTGGTGTACCTGGGATTCGTACGTGAAACACCGGCCCAGTGGTTCAAGGAGCTGCCACGCTATCTGAAGGCCATCGAACTGCGTCTTGAGAAACTGCCTGCCCAAGTGCAGAAGGACCGGGTCTGGAGTATCGAACTGTCAGGGCTCTGGGCTCAGTATCAGGCCCGTGCGTCCAAGCATGCCCAGGAAGGCAAGCGCGATCCGGAACTGGTGACCTATCGCTGGTGGCTGGAGGAATATCGCGTGTCCCTGTTCGCGCAGCAGTTGGGAACGAAAATACCCGTCTCGGACAAGCGTCTGGGCAAGCAATGGAGCCAGGTGGAGGCGTAGAGGTCGCTCCCGTCCTGGCTGTTTGCTGAGTCAGAGAGGGCTGGCGCTGTTTTCCGGCAGGTTGATGTAGTCGATCAGCTCGCGCAGCCTGCCCTGGTTGCGTCCTGTAAACGCAAAGGCGAGGCGTGTCAGGTGGCTGAATTGAGCCTCGTCATGCTCCTCTCCCTGATACGTGTGCTGATGAAAGTCTCCGCTGCTGCATAGGTCGGCAAAGGCTTGCTGTATGTGCTCCAGTGCCTGGCTGCCCAGCGGGCGATGCATGCGAATCACGAACGTGTTCTTCAGCCAGCGGCTGGAATGAAAGTTACTGTAGAACCGGTTGATCTCTTCGACCGCTTCGTCGGTGCTGTAGACCAGCCGCATCAGTTTCATGTCGGCGGGCAGAATATAGCGATTGTCCTCCAGCTGGTTCTTGATGAAGTCCAGCGCTCCCTGCCAGAAGCTTCCGCCCGGTGTGTCCAGCAGGACGATCGGGACCAGCGGGCTTTTGCCCGTCTGGATCAGCGTCAGCACTTCCAGTGCCTCATCCAGTGTGCCGAAGCCGCCCGGGCAGAGCACCAGCGCATCGGCTTCCTTGACGAAGAACAGCTTGCGGGTAAAGAAGAAGTGGAAAGGCAGCAGGTTTTCAGTGCCTTCGACCGTCGCATTGGCATGCTGCTCGAAGGGGAGGGTGATGTTGAAACCCAGGCTGTTTTTACGCCCGGCGCCTTCATGTGCCGCGGCCATGATGCCGCCACCGGCACCGGTAATCACCATCATCTCGGAGCGCGCCAGTTTTTCGCCCAGCTCCCGGGCCTGGGCATAAAGAGGGTGTTCTGCCGGGGTGCGTGCCGAGCCGAACACCGTCACCTTGCGGCGTCCCTTGAAGCGCTCCAGAACCCGGAAGGCGCTGTCCAGCTCCCGTAAGGTCTGCAGGGTGATCTTGGCGTTCCAGCGATTGCGGTCGTCCTCGGCCATGCGCAGGACGGTCAGGATCATGTCCCGGTACAGCGGCAGGTTGGGGCTGTCAGGAGCGACTTGCTGGATGTGCTCCTCGATCTTGCGGGTGATGTCCAGGCCATTGCTTTGAAAGTGTTGCGTGAGAGCTTCATTAGGTACATACGGCATTCAGGATTTCTCCTCCTGCAGAATCACAAAGCATCGTACTTTGCCGATGATGAAAGTCTTCTTTCAGGTTACATGATGGCTCGATAATGTTCCGCTTTTAAAACGCTATCGATTATCCATGATGCGCAGAGGGGCGCAGAGGGCTGAGCAGGGAAGGGAATCTGGTGCGCGCTGCCCGGATGACAGCGCGCCATGACGCGAGGGGAGCGGTTTATTTCTTCGGTTTCTTGACCGTGCAGTCCGAGGCCTGGAAGGTCTGGGTGACAATCGGCCGGTTGGTCTTGTATTCACTGAATTGATATTTGAGCACCGCGCCCTTGGTCATCAACTGGCGGTAGCCGTTGTTGTGGCAGACGCTGTTTCCCAGCTGGCTGCGCACGGCATCGGGGTTGGCACGCATTTGCCGGGCCTGGCTTTCGCGCACGCTCAGGTGGTTGATCAATTCCTTGCCGTTGACGGTATAGCCCTGGTCCAGGATGTCTTCGTTGATCGCCCTTGGTGTACCGACACTGCTTTCCTGAGCGACTTTTTCCAGCATCTTGCTGAGCTCGAATTCCTGCTTTGACGCGGCCTGTGCGCACAACGGTGCCGCGAGCAGAAGCGTAAGGGTTGGGGCGATGAGGCGCAGCATTAAAGTCTCCTGGTTCGGTTGCTGGCGGTTTTGACCAGCAACTTCATGGTGTGTTCCGGGTTACCCGCTCAAGGCGCTGATTCAATGGCGCGCCAGTATAGGTCAGGAGTATCGGGCTCGAAAGCAGGTTGAACCGGCGGGGCTCTGGTAAACTGCGCGGACTTTTTACCCTGCCGAGTTTCTGTTGTGTCGATGCCTTTCTTCAGATGGCGTATCTTTCCATGAGCCATGCTGTTTCCCGCCTGCGCGATCAACGCCTGGCTCGTAGTACCAAGCCTTTCATCGCTCGTGGCTCCCGGGCACCGCGCTGTCCCGATTGCCGGGTGATATTCAGTTACTGCCTGTGTGCCTGGCGACCGACCGTCGCGGCGACGTCGGGCATGTGCCTGCTGATGTATGACACCGAGCCGTTGAAGCCGACCAATACCGGCTGGCTGATTGCTGATGTCATCGAGGATACCCATGCATTCGGCTGGTCGCGTATCGACGTCGACGAGCAACTGCTGGCATTGCTGGACGACCCGCAGTGGCAGCCTTATATCGTGTTTCCGGGGGAGTTCGTCGCCAAAGAGCGGGTCGTGACCCAGGTGAGCCGTGAAGAGGGCAAGCGTCCGCTGTTCATTCTGCTGGATGCCACCTGGACAGAAGCGCGCAAGATGTTTCGCAAGAGCCCGTACCTGGAACGTTTTCCGGTGCTGAGCCTGGAGCCTGAGCAGATTTCGCGTTACCGGCTGCGTCGCTCCCGGCGCGATGACCATTTCTGCACGGCCGAGGTGGCTGCGTTGTGTCTGGAGCTGGCCGAAGACGTCAATGCCAGTGCCGTACTGGATGCTTATCTGGACGTTTTCAGCGCTCATTATCTGGGGGCCAAGTTCCAGAATCCGATTGACCCGGACGATGCGGCCCACAGTTATCTGAAGGCTTTTTTGTGATGCTGCGAGCAGATAAAGGCCGATTGCCAGCTCTGCTCGGAATCAGGGGTGTATCAAGCTTGACCACCACTGCCTGGCTGGGCATGCTTGGCGCCGCTTGAGCGCAGTGATGGCCCAATGTGAACTTGCTGGCATCTGACCGATGCCTTGATGAGCGACTGAATGAATCTGCGCTCACTATAAAAGACAGGATCAAAACATGACCTACGACATCCTGATCGCCGACGATCATCCGCTGTTTCGTAGCGCGTTGCATCAGGCGTTGAGCCTTGGCCTGGGGCCTGATGCACGACTGGTCGAGGCGGAAAGCATTGCCCAGATCGAGGCCCATCTGGCGCAAAAGGCCGATTGGGATCTGGTCCTACTGGATTTGAACATGCCGGGTGCCTACGGTTTTTCCGGTCTGGTCCTGCTGCGAGGGCAGTACCCGCAGATCCCGGTTGTCATGATTTCGGCTCAGGAAGAAGCCTCTATCGTCGTGCGTTCCCGAGAGTTCGGGGCCAGCGGTTTCATTCCCAAGTCCAGCTCGCTGGAAACCATTCAGCAGGCGGTGCGGACCGTGCTCGAAGGAGATGTCTGGTGGCCGCCGCAGGTCAATGAAGTGGTCAGCGTCTCGGACGAAGCCAAGGCCGCCAGCGCCGGTCTGGCCAGCCTGACACCCCAGCAGTTCCGGGTCTTGACCATGGTTTGCGAAGGCTTGCTGAACAAGCAGATTGCCTATGAGCTCAGTGTGTCGGAAGCCACCATCAAGGCGCATGTCACGGCGATCTTCCGCAAGCTGGGTGTTCGCACGCGGACCCAGGCGGCTCTGCTGTTGCAACAGCTGGAATCGGTTTCTGCCTCGTGACAACCGTGTTCACGCTTTTTTGACCTGCTCTGCTTTAGCTTTCTTCATCTTTTCGACACAGCAGTCTATCTATGCCTTCGCCCTTCAAAGGTCAAACCGGCCTTAAACGTATCTTCAATGCCGCAGGTTATTCCATTGACGGCCTGTCGGCTGCCTTCAAGGGTGAGGCTGCCTTTCGCCAGCTGGTACTGCTGAACGTGGTGCTGATTCCGTTGTCCTTCGTGGTCAATGTCAGCCGGGGCGAGCAGGCCTTGCTGATTGCAGTCTGTCTGCTGGCCCTGATCGTCGAGCTGCTCAACTCGGCTGTGGAAGCGGCCATCGACCGCATCTCTCTGGACCTGCATCCGCTGTCCAAGAATGCCAAGGACATGGGCAGTGCGGCGCAACTGGTCGCACTGAGCATGATTGCCGTGGTCTGGGGCGTGATCCTGCTGGGCTGACTCAGGCGCGATTATCAGTAAAGGCTGGGGATCACGATTTCGTCGCTGCGCTGGACCCCGGCGGTGAAGGCGCGGCACAGGTCGAGGAATTCACGCATGGCAGAGGTCTGGTACTTCTGTTTGTGCCAGATGAAGTAGAACTGCCGTGACAGGTCCAGCTCGGGCGTGTTCAGGGCTACCAGGCTGCCACGCCGGAAGGCATCGCGCAGGGCCAGCCGCGAAATGCAGCCGATGCCCAGGCCCGATTCCACGGCGCGCTTGATGGCTTCCGTGTGTTCAAGCTCCAGGCGCACATTCAAACCGTTGCGGTGATGACGCATGGCCTGATCGAAGGTCAGCCGTGTGCCCGAACCCTGTTCGCGGAGAATCCACGCCTCATGGGTCAGTTCTTCGAGGCTGGCGTGGGCACGTTTGGCCAAGGGGTGCTGAGGGGCGCAAAACACCACCAGTTCGTCCTCGACCCAGGTTTGGACTTCAATGTCGGGGTGGCTGCAATCGCCTTCGATCAGACCCAGATCAATTTCATAATGCGCCACTTGTTGCACGATATGCGCAGTGTTCTGGACATGCAGCTTGACCTGGCTTTCCGGGTGCTTCTGCATGAAGCCGCCGATCAGCAGGGTCGCCAGATAGTTACCGATCGTCAGTGTTGCGCCGACTGCCAGCGAGCCGAACCCGGACTTGCCGTTGAGCAGGTCTTCGATCTCCTTGGCCTGGTCGAGCAGGGCGACGGCCTGTGGCAAGAGCTGTCGCCCGGTTGCGTTCAGGCTCAATCGTTTGCCGGCACGGTCGAACAGCTGGCAGCTGGATTGCCGCTCCAGTTCGGTGATGGAGGTGCTGGCCGCAGATTGCGACAGTGAAAGCATGATGGCCGCCCTGGACACGCTTTCCTGCTGGGCGACGGCGACGAAGACCTGAAGCTGACGAAGAGTAAATCGCATATCTATATAACCGATAACCCATATCTTGATAATTAACTTAACAGATATTGTGTCTGCCACTAGAATGTCGCGCAATAGCGCTTATGCCCAGCGCAGACGAATTTTTCAGGAGTTTCCACGTACATGAGCAACATGAATCACGAGCGTGTCCTCAGCGTCCATCACTGGAACGACACTCTCTTCAGTTTCAAGTGCACCCGCGATCCGGGTCTGCGTTTCGAGAACGGTCAATTCGTGATGATCGGTCTGCAGCAACCCAACGGTCGCCCGCTCATGCGTGCCTACTCGATTGCCAGCCCGAACTGGGAAGAGCATCTGGAATTCTTCAGCATCAAGGTGCCGGATGGTCCGCTGACCTCGCAACTGCAGCACTTGAAGGAAGGCGACGAGATCATCATCAGCAAGAAGCCTACGGGCACGCTGGTGCTGGACGACCTCAAACCTGGCAAGCACCTGTACCTGCTGAGCACCGGTACCGGTCTGGCGCCTTTCATGAGCGTCATCCAGGATCCTGAAACCTACGAGCGTTTCGAGAAGGTCATCCTGTGCCACGGCGTACGTTACGTGAACGAAGTCGCCTACCGCGAGTTCATCACCGAGCATCTGCCGCAGAACGAGTTCTTCGGCGAAGCGCTGCGTGAAAAACTGATCTACTACCCGACCGTGACACGCGAGCCTTTCGAGAATCAGGGCCGCCTGACCGACCTGATGCGCAGCGGCAAGCTGTTCAGCGACATCGGTCTGCCGCCGATCAATCCTCAGGATGACCGCGCCATGCTGTGCGGCAGCCCGAGCATGCTCGATGAAACCAGCGAAGTGCTCAACAGTTTCGGCCTGACGGTTTCCCCGCGTATGCGTGAGCCGGGCGATTACCTGATCGAGCGTGCGTTCGTCGAGAAGTAATCCGGTCTGACAGAAGCCGCCTTGTCCTTCGTGGGGCAAGGCGGTTTTTTATTGGGCGGAATTTGTGGCCGGAACGACTTCCAGCACGCGGATCTGTCCGGGCTGCGGGTAGTGCCAGCGCACATCCATGTCCCAGAACCGGGCACCATAACGGCGTTCCGGTGGCGGCACCTGATAGGCCGGGCGTGGGTCCTGGGCCAGGCATTGTTCGATCAGTTCGACCAGAGGTTCGCCCAGACGGCGGGCATGCTCATGGGCCTGTGCCAGTGCGTTGTCCTGCCAGATGACGGGAATCAAGTCCGGCGCTGCACTGGCGATGGTGTTGCTCGCATCTGCAATGGCGTCGGCATAAGGCACGTAGGGCTTGATGTCCAGCACGGGGGTGCCATCCAGCAGATCGATGCCGGAAATCCATAGTCGCCCGGCTTCGACCTTGTCCAGCCTGACCACGGATTGGCCGATACCGTTGGGTCGGTGGGTTGCCCGGGTGGCAAAGACGCCCATCGACTGGTTTCCGCCCAGGCGCGGCGGGCGTACCTTGAGTCGCGGCTTGTCTTCCAGTGCCTCATGGAACAGGAACAGCAGCCAGACATGGCTGACCTGCTCCAACCCTTGAACGGCTTCACCCTGATCAAACGGTGCGACCAGTTCCAGGCAGCCGCGGGCGGCAGGAGCCAGTCGTGGCTGGCGGGGGATCGCGAATTTCTCCTTGAAACAGGAGCGCACGAAGCCGACAGGGGAGACGTTATAGGTCATGGTGCCAGCCGGATCAGCCGCGTACGCGCAGGGTCAGGCCCTTGAGGAAGTTACGCAGCAGTTGGTCGCCGCACTCGCGGTAGTTGTTATGGCCTACCTTGCGAAACAGGGCACTCAGTTCCGGCTTGGACACCGGGAAGCCCACGGACTTGAGAACGGCGTGCAGGTCGTCTTCCTTGAGCTCGAAGGCAACACGCAGTTTCTTGAGCACGATGTTGTTGGTGATCGGCAGTTCGATGGGTTGCGGCGGACGGCTGTCGTCCTTGCCACGCTTGAAGATCACCAGGCCATCGAGGATGTGTGCCATGACCTCATCGCTGCAGACCTGATAGCCTTCTTCGTCTTCTTTCCTGGTGAACGCGATCACGTCGGCCTTGGTGATCTCGAAGCCTGTGAGCCGGGTGATCTCGACCATTTTGCTGTCGCTGATATCCAGCATATAGCGCACGCTGCGCAATACATCGTTGTTCATCATGCTGCATGAGTCCTGATAAGTCGTTGTAACGGCGCACGAACGGTGCCGTGCGCTGTGAAGAATAAGGCTTAAAACTTTTCCTTGGCTGTCAGGTAGCGCCATTGTCCCTCAGGCAGCTTGCCCATGGACACGCCACCAATGCGGATGCGCCGGATCGCGACGATCTTCAGGCCAACGGCTTCGCACAGTTGCGCGATGACACCGGGTTGCGGGTTCTTCATGGCAAAGCGCAGGCGGTTCTCGTTCTGCCAGCTGGCTTTGACCGCGGGCAGTTCCTTGCCTTTGTACGTCAGACCGTGGTTCAGGCGGTTGAGGCCATGGGGCACCATCTCGCCCGAGATTTCCACGATGTATTCCTGCTCGATCTTGCTGCGGTCGTCGGTGAGCTTGCGCAGGATTTTCCAGTCCTGACTGAACACCGTCAGGCCGCTGGCATTGGCTTGCAGGGTCGAGATCGCTTCAAGGCGCATGAAGTGGCCTTTGAGCGGGCGTTTGCCGAAGCTGTGTTCCGGCGAGAGCGTTCCCGGTGTAATCGATTGCAGGGCGCTGTCGAGGCTGGTCGAGGCAGGCTTGTGCAGAATGATCGTGACCGGCTCCGGTGCTTCGGCCCTGGCATCGGGGCTGAGTTCGACCTTCTGGGTATCGACCTTGAATTGCGGCTCTTCGACGACGATGCCATCTACGGTCACCCAACCGCCTTCGATGTACAGCTCGGCCTCGCGACGCGAGCAGCCGACCAGCTCGATAAGGCGTTTGGAAAGGCGGATGGGGTCTGTCATGAAAATAAAGCCGTTATTGATGAGAAAGGCGACATTGTACCTGCGATGGGATTGATTGGGGGGGAACGGATCTGCGCGTCAGCCTGTTACAAGCCCTTCTGCAGGAGCGAATTGATTCGCGAGAGGCCCGTGAAACTGAAGAAAACGTATAGCCTTTAATGACGTCTCGCGAATGAATTCGCTCCCACAGGTTTTGCTACACGAGTTATAAGCGCATTCTCAGGATGGGGTAGGGCTGCCCCAGTCCATCGACTTCACTCCGGCGAATCACCTTGAAGCCGTGTTTGAGGTAAAACCCGAGGGCCTGCGGGTTCTGCTCGTTGACGTCCAGTTCACTGATCTGGAAATGCTCGATGGCATGCCTGAGCAGTTGCCTGCCCAGTCCCTGACCACGGTGCTCGGGGTCGATGAACAACATTTCCAGCTTGAACCGGTCGATGCCTGCGAAGCCGGTGATGTTCAACTGTGCGTCGCGGGTACAGAACAGCGTGACCGAGTCCAGATACTGCATCAGCAGCAGGTTCTTGAGTGTCGAGATATAGGCGTCCGGCAGAAAGTCGTGGGTGGCGCGTACCGAGCGCTCCCATAGGCGGGTCAGCTGGGGATAGTCGTTTCTGTCTGGCGTGTACAGATCCATGTGAAGGCTCGTCTGGCTTGTCTGCATGGGTAGACAGTCTACGCCTATAAAAAAGCCCCGCCGTCTTTCAAGGGCGGGGCTGATTCGGTATCAGGCGTCAGGCGATGATTTCGGCCCAGAGGTCATACTCATCGGCATCGGTCACGCGGCACATGATCTTGTCGCCGGGTTTGACCGAGCTGTCGTCTTCCAGGCCGATATAGACGTTGCCGTCGATTTCCGGAGCGTCGAAGAAGCAACGACCGACCGCACCGCGCTCGTCGACTTCATCGATCAGGACTTCGATTTCCTTGCCGATCTTCATCTGCAGACGGGCAGCGCTGATGGCCTGTTGATGGGCCATGAAGCGATCCCAGCGATCCTGCTTGACGTCGTCCGGCACGACTTCGGCATCCAGCAGATTGGCGGGTGCGCCTTCGACCGGGGAGTACTGGAAGCAGCCGACGCGGTCGAGCTGGGCTTCGGTCAGCCAGTCCAGCAGGTACTGGAAGTCTTCTTCGGTCTCGCCGGGGAAGCCGACGATGAAGGTCGAACGGATGATCAGGTCCGGGCACTGCTCGCGCCAGTTCTTGATGCGCGCCAGGGTCTTGTCCTCGAAGGCCGGACGCTTCATCAGCTTGAGCACTTTCGGGCTGGCGTGCTGGAACGGAATGTCCAGGTACGGCAGGATCTTTCCGGCGGCCATCAACGGGATCAGCTCGTCAACGTGCGGGTAAGGATAGACATAGTGAAGGCGGACCCAGACGCCCAGAGAGCTGAGGGCCTGGCACAGTTCGGTCATGCGGGTCTTGACCGGCTGGCCGTTCCAGAAGCCGGTGCGGTACTTGACGTCGACGCCGTAGGCGCTGGTGTCCTGGGAGATCACCAGCAACTCTTTCACGCCGGACTTGACCAGACGCTGGGCTTCATCGAGCACGTCGCCCACCGGACGGCTGACCAGTTTGCCGCGCATCGAAGGGATGATGCAGAAGCTGCAACTGTGGTTGCAGCCTTCGGAAATCTTCAGGTAGGCGTAGTGACGCGGTGTCAGCTTGATGCCTTGCGGTGGAACCAGATCGATCAGCGGGTTGTGGTCCAGCTTCGGTGGTACAACCTCATGCACTGCATTGACCACCTGCTCGTATTGCTGCGGGCCGGTGACCGACAGAACGCTGGGGTGCACGTTGCGGATGACGCCTTCGTCAACGCCCATGCAGCCGGTCACGATGACCTTGCCGTTTTCGGCAATGGCTTCGCCGATCACTTCCAGCGATTCGGCCTTGGCGGTATCGATGAAGCCGCAGGTGTTGACGACAACGACGTCGGCGTCTTCATAGGTCGGAACGACTTCATAACCTTCCATGCGCAGCTGGGTCAGGATGCGCTCGGAGTCTACAAGGGCCTTGGGGCAACCCAGAGAAACGAAGCCAACCTTTGGCGTGGCAGGCGTGGTGACGGTGGACATGGCAAACCTCGGCGTGAAGGGTGCCTGGCTCAATACGCGGGCACCGATTGGGCGCTTGGTGCGCCTCTGATCAAAAAGTGCGCAATTCTAGCGATCAGTGCACGCAATGACCAGTGGTAAACAGAGAATTACGACGAGTGCTGCGCTATGCTTCGCGGCGTTGCACCCAGGCATGTCAATAATTGGCGTGCCCTGAATTGTTACGTGCTGTGAAGTTCAACGTGCTTTGGGCCTCAAGTCTTGTTTCAGGAGTATTGGATGAGTCAAGCAAGCAGTCATGCTGAGACTGGAAGCACTGCAAAGCCACTGGGGTTGCTGATTGCAGCCGTGGGCGTGGTGTATGGGGATATCGGTACGAGCCCGCTGTATACGCTCAAGGAAGTCTTTCAGGGAGGGTACGGGGTCGAAGTCACCCATGACGCCATACTGGGCATCCTGTCGTTGATCTTCTGGTCGCTGATCTGGGTGGTCTCGTTCAAGTACATGGTCTTCATCCTGCGTGCGGACAACCAGGGCGAGGGCGGAATCATGGCGCTGACTGCGCTGGCCCGGCGTGCCACGACCCAATACCCGAAGTTGCAGATGCTGATGGTGGTCTTCGGCCTGTTCGGTGCCGCTCTGTTCTATGGCGACAGCATGATTACCCCGGCGGTGTCGGTGCTCTCTGCCATGGAAGGCCTGGAGCTGGCCTTTGACGGGCTTGAGCACTGGATCGTGCCCATGGCGCTGATCGTGCTGATCGGACTGTTCCTGATTCAGAAGCACGGCACGGCTCGCATCGGCGTGCTGTTCGGTCCGGTCATGGTGACCTGGTTTCTGGTACTGGGCGCGCTGGGTATCTACGGCATTGTGCACACGCCGGAAGTGTTGAAGGCGATTAACCCAGTATGGGCGGTGCAGTTCTTCATTCTGCATCCGGGAATCGGTGTCGCCATTCTCGGTGCCGTCGTGCTGGCGCTGACCGGTGCCGAGGCGTTGTATGCCGACATGGGGCACTTCGGACGCAAGCCGATCTCAAGGGCCTGGTTCATCCTGGTGCTGCCTGCGCTGCTGCTCAATTACTTTGGTCAGGGTGCGCTGGTGCTGGAAAACCCTGAAGCCATACGAAATCCCTTTTACATGCTGGCTCCCGGCTGGGCGCTGCTGCCGCTGATCGGTCTGTCGACACTGGCGACGGTCATCGCGTCCCAGGCGGTGATTTCCGGGGCGTTTTCCATGACCCTGCAGGCGATCCAGCTGGGTTACATCCCGCGCATGTACATCCAGCACACCTCCAGCGATGCTCAGGGCCAGATCTACATCGGTGCCGTGAACTGGGCGCTGATGATCGGTGTTGTATTGCTGGTGATCGGCTTTGAGTCTTCCGGTGCCCTGGCTTCAGCCTATGGCGTTGCCGTGACAGGGACCATGCTGTGCACCACGATTCTGGTGTCGTCGGTGATGCTCCTGCTCTGGAAGTGGCCTGCCGTACTGGCGATTCCCCTGCTGCTGGGGCTGTTGCTGGTGGACGGTCTGTTCTTTGCCGCCAACGTACCGAAAGTCGTTCAGGGTGGCGCGTTCCCGGTACTGGCCGGTGCTGCGCTGTTTATCCTGATGACGACCTGGAAGCGTGGCAAGCAGTTGCTGGCCGAGCGCATCGATGAGGGTGGGCTGCCGCTGCCGATCTTTATTGGCAGTATTCGCGTGCAGCCACCGCATCGGGTTCAGGGGACTGCAGTGTTCCTGACCGCACGCAGCGATGCGGTGCCTCATGCACTGTTGCATAACATGTTGCACAACCAGGTACTGCATGAGCAGGTGGTCTTGCTGACGGTGGTTTATGAAGACCGGCCGCGTGTGCCGACCGAGCAACGCTTTGAGGTCGAGGCCTACGGTGAAGGTTTCTACCGGGTGATTCTGCATTTCGGCTTTATCGATGAGCCGGATGTCCCGGCTGCGCTGACACTGTGCCACCTGGATGAGCTGGATTTCAGCCCGATGCGCACGACCTACTTCCTCAGCCGCGAAACGGTCATTCCTTCCAAGATGGTGGGCATGGCGCGTTGGCGCGAGGCTCTGTTCGCGTTCATGCTCAAGAACGCCAACGGCAACCTGCGCTTCTTCAAGCTGCCGTTCAACCGGGTGATCGAGTTGGGCACGCAGGTGGAAATGTAGAATCGCGAGACAAAAAAATCCCGGCTACCTCAAGGTGCCGGGATTTTTTTTGCCTTCGTTCTGCTTACTGGGCAGTGGTCTTGCCTTGCCATTTGTTGATCGCGCTGATCAGACGCTTGGCCAGGGCCGGGTAGTTTTCATCGAAGTGATGGCCACCAGGAAGCTGGATCACTTCACCGACCACAGTGGTGTCGGTGCATCCACTGTCTTTCTTCTCTTCGACGCCATACACACACAGCACTTTGGCGGCAGGCAGCTTGGCCATTTCCGGGCCGGTGGTCGCTTCTTTGCCGGCATTGCCGAGCCAGCCATCCACGTGGATCTCGAAACTGCCGGAGCGGGCGAACGCCAGCAGGATGATGCCGTCGATGCGGTTCTGGTCATCCGCAGACAGGCGGTTATAGACCGCAGGCATGACGTCGGCACCAAAGGAGTAGCCAGCCAGAATGAAACGCTTGGTGCCCCACTTCTGCCGGTAGTGATTCATCAGGTCGGTGAGGTCCACCGCCGTCTGTTCCGGTGACTTGCGCTCCCAGTAGTAACGCAGCACATCGATGCCGACCACGGGGTAACCCATCTTCGCCATATCGCCTGCCACGACCTTGTCCAGGTCGCGCCAGCCGCCGTCGCCGGACATGAACAGCGTTACGGTGTCCGAAGGCTGGCTGGAAGGCACTTCCACGACCGGAATGCCCAGGCCGCCGCTGTCGTTTTCGCCGAGCAGAAGGTGGCGCAGCTCGGTGTTGAGCACTTGTGGCAGGCGAATGTCGTAGTCGCTGATGCTGGTGTCGGCGTTTGTCTGATCGCGCACGAAGGCCGCGCTCGGATCATCAGGAGCGTCGTTCCAGGCGGCCAGCCAGTGACCATGCGGAGCGCTCTGTGGCAGGGGAACGTCACAAATACGGGGTGGCGTTTCATCCTGCTCCACGACAGGTGGAGGATTGGAGACGTGTTCCAGGGCAAAGCCGACGGAGATGGCCTGGGCCTTGTCATTGGTCTGTCCTGCCAGCCAGCGCCAGGCCAGCGTAGCGCCTGGACCGATACCGCCGACTATCTGGGCCGGGGCTTCGAGCTTGCCGAGGGCAGCCTGAAAGGTTTTCTGTTGCAGGACGCAGTCGTCCTTGGGCAGTACGACTTGAACGATGCGTGCCGATGCGTCCTTGCCGATCGCCAGCAGTTGTTTGTCGCTCAGCATCTCATCGGCCGTGACGGCCAGGGCAACGAATGTCTTGGCCTTGTTCGGCGGGGTGACGCTGGTCAGAGGCGTTCCATCGTCGAGATTGAGGTGCTCGAGTGTGGCGGGTGGCGCAGGTCGGGTCGATATCCAGACGCCGAATGCAGCGACGACAACGGTTATCAGGGCAGCGAGCAAAAGACGCCGAAAGCGCCGGAAGCGTCGAATCATTAGCGTTTCACCAATCCAGTCAGGCCGCCTGCAATCAGGGCGGCAGTATCAGCCAGTGCCACAAGCGGATCGAGTCCGGCAGGCACGGCCATATAGCGGGGTTCCCAGTCGGGTTGGAACTTGTCCTTGAAGCGTCGCAAGCCCTGGAAGTTGTACAGCTGTTCTCCGCGGCGGAAAACCATGGCACCCAGTCGTTGGGTCAGCGGTGCTCCGCGTCGTGGTTGCAGGCCGGACAGGGGCACCATGCCGAGGCTGAAGCGGGCATACCCCTGGGCTTTGTAATGCAGGATCAGGCCGACCATCATGAACTCCATGGTCAGCTTTGGCGCATCCGGGTGTGAGCGCATCAGGTCCAGGCTGGCCAGCTCAAGGCTGCTGGTTTCCAGCAGGTTGGAAAATGCCACCGGCTTGCCTTCGAAGTGAACGATGGCAATGCGGAAATACTTCAGGTACTCGGGGCTGAATCGACCGAGCGAGAAGCCTTTTTCGCGCACATTCTTGCCGGTCAGCCAGGCATCGGAAATGGCCTTGAGTTCGTCGAGCGGCGCCTGACCGGCTTCGTAGATCTCCAGTGACAGGCCGTCGCGACCACCCCGGTTCCAGGTGTAGCGCAGGTCCTTCATCTCCTTGCCCTTGGCGTCGATATCGAAGCGCCGCAGGTCGACCCGGGCTTCTTCGCCCAGCTTGATCGCCGTCAGGCCGATGTCCATATAGAACGGCAGGTTCTCTGCCCGTACCTGGTAGAACACCGGGCGGGCGTGGTGAACATCGCACAGGTCGCGGAATTGCCAGATCAGTTCGGCGCGCTGCTGGGTCGGCCCGATAGGGTCATACAGCGCCACGAGGCTGCGGCCGCGATGGGAGTACATCAGGAAAGCATTGCCTTCCGGGTGGAACAGAATGGCCTTGTCGCCAGTCAGTACCAGCCCGCCATCGGGCTGGCTGGAGGCCTTGAGGATTTCGGCAGCCTTGTCCCGTTCTGCGGCGTCCGGCAGCTTGATGACCGGTCGTGCCGTGCGCAGCAGCCAGGTCAGGGATACGACCACCAACAGTACGGCGCTGCCCAGGGCTGAACGCAGACCGCGAGGGGCATCGGCGTCGAGGGTGAACTGCCACCAGAGTTGATGGCTGTAAGGCACATCCTGATAGGCAAACAGCAGCAGCCAGATCGATGCGCCGACCACGCAGGCGCTCGCGATCAGGTAAAGAGGCGAGAAGGGCAGTTCAAGCAGGCGGCTGGGGCGATAGAACGAGCGGCGGAAGGTGGCCAGAAGGCAAGCGGTCAGCAGTAGCAGACTGGCCTCTTCCCAGTCGAAGCCTTTGAGCATCGACAGGACAGCACCGACAAGCAACAGGATCACGGTCAGCATCCAGGCGGCCGACAAGCGACGACGCAGGCCCTGAGCCAGCAACAGGCAAAGCACGCCGACCAGGCTGGCACCGAAGTGCGAAGCATCGATCAGGCGGTGAGGGATCATGAAGCCGACATTTTCAAGCCGGGTATCGATTTCCGGTGTGGCGCCGGAGAACAGCAATACAACGCCCGACAGGAATACCAGCAGTGCCAGGATGGGCGCGGCCAGTCCGGAGGCCACGCGCATGGCCTGACGGGTAGGCAGCAAACGCTGGGCTTCGGTGAAGAGCAGGGTCAGACAGGCCAGTAGCAGCGGCAGCACCACATAAATCAGACGATACAGCAGCAGGGCAGCAGCCAAGGGCGCCGCACCCAGCTCATTGGCGAAAGCCGCCAACAGAATCGCCTCGAAAACACCGACCCCGCCTGGGACATGGCTGAGCACACCGGCCGCCAGGGCCAGCAGATAGATCAGCATGAAGGCGCCCAGGGGCGGTGCCTGCGGAAGCAGGAGGTAGAGCACCAATGCCGCTGCTGCCACGTCCAGAGCGGTAATGACCAGCTGGATCAGTGTCAGGCGCAGATCGGGAAGGCGCAGGGTGCGTCGGCCGGCCCTGACCAGAATGTTGTGCGGAATGGTCTGTTCCGGCAGGCGACGGCGATAGACCGCAACGGCCAGCAGGGCACTTGCGATCAGTACCGCAATGGCGATGCCTGCCAGGACGTCGACCGGGAGTTTGAGTGCCAGGGAGGCGCCGGACAGGTTGCTCAGGGTGGCCACTGCCGCCAGCGGCGGCAAGGCACAGCCCAGTGACAGGCTGGCGAACAGCGTCATGCGGGCGATTTCCATCGCTCCCACGCCGTGGCGTGAATACAGTCGATAGCGTACGGACCCCCCCGACAGCATCGACAACCCTACGGCATTGCCGATGGCAAACGAGGTAAAGCCGCCGAGCAGCAAGGTTCGGGTCGGCAGGTTGACGTTGGCATAGCGGCTGGCGGACAGCTCATAACCCATGAGAATGACGTAGCCGATCACGGCTGCCAGCAAGGCTCCGCCCAGAGAGGGCAGGGGCACGGCAAACAATGAGTCGCGCAATGCATAGAAGTCCATTTCTATCAGCATGTGTCGACAGGCAATCAGGGCCATGCCGAAAAGCAGCAGCATGACCGCCAGTCCTATGGCCTGGCGGTACTTGCTCAGCAGTTCCATCCAGTGGAGGAAGAACGGTTTGGTCGAGCTATTTTCAGCAACTGCTTCGTTGGTATCTGACGATTTGTCGCGCATCAATCACTCCTTGGATCGTGCGCGACAGGATGGAGGTATACAGCCAAGTTACCAATCCCTACGCAAAAAATATTTCGAGATGTTATCGCGTCAACGTCTCACGGGCGAACAGCGAATGGCTTGAGCAGGCACCGTTCAGCTTTGATTCAGCTTAGGCGTATGTAACAAAAATGACTACGCAGGTTCATGCGGTTTTGAACACGGGCGGGTGCTCGACTTTGCTCGGATTGGCTGGTTGAAATCCGACAACCTGAGTGCACCTGCAACCGTTCTGCATGACCGTCGTTTGCCGATTCTGGTACAGCGGCGCTGTGATAATGCTATCGGCAGCCCATTCAAAAACTGTCGGAAACGGAAACATTACGTTACGTACGTGATGATAGGGTTTCAGGAGGCGGGGGAAATAGTCTTTTTTGTCAGAGAGTTAGCATTGCTGCATGAATGCTTTTTCATCAGGCACAAAAAAGGCCAATCTTTCGATTGGCCTTTTCTGATGTTTGGTTGCGGGAGCCGGATTTGAACCGACGACCTTCGGGTTATGAGCCCGACGAGCTACCAGGCTGCTCCATCCCGCGTCTGTGGGGCGGCATTCTACAGCCAAATCCTTACGTGTCAACCAGAAAATCCGAAAGTCAGAAAATTAATCCTGTTTCGCCGATTGAGCGAGGTCCGGATGGACCTTGCTGTAGGGATAACCTTCGTAGAATGCTCCAGAAAGCAGAAGGCCCGCTTTGTGGGCGGGCCTTCTACGGTACTGCATATGGTTGCGGGAGCCGGATTTGAACCGACGACCTTCGGGTTATGAGCCCGACGAGCTACCAGGCTGCTCCATCCCGCGTCTGATGTGGCGGATTCTACAGAAGCGTTCAGTCTTGTCAATCATTTTTTATAAAAAAGCTTTTTTCATCAAATGGTTAGCACTGTAAGAAGAAGGATACACAAGGGGTGGGGGGTATCTGACCGGCTGGCGCTCACGTGTGTCAGGGCTGATCCGGCTTTATGGTGCATTCATTTGGCATCATGAGTGTTACTTCGGGATACCAGTGCGATACTGCACAGCCATTGGATTCAAAACCTCTCACCATGACGCAACGTAAAATCATCCATATCGACTGTGACTGCTTTTATGCGGCCATCGAAATGCGAGACGACCCGAGCCTGGCCTCCAGGCCTCTGGCTGTCGGTGGTGCTGCGGACAGGCGAGGGGTGATTGCAACCTGTAACTATGAAGCGCGGGCCTACGGTGTGCGTTCGGCGATGTCTTCCCGTCACGCGTTGACGTTGTGTCCGGAACTGACCATCGTCAAGCCGAGGATGGAGGCCTACAAGGAGGCGTCCAGGGAAATCCAGGGCATCTTTCGCGATTACACCGACCGTATCGAGCCGCTGTCGCTGGATGAGGCTTACCTGGATGTGTCCGATGCCAGCCACTTTTCCGGCAGTGCGACCCGTATAGCCCAGGACATCAGGCGAAGGGTCTCGAACCAGTTGCATATCACGGTTTCGGCGGGTGTGGCTCCCAACAAGTTTCTGGCCAAGATCGCCAGTGACTGGAAGAAACCCAACGGATTGTTTGTGATCACGCCTGATCAGGTCGAAGATTTCGTGGCGGACTTGCCGGTCAGCAAGCTACACGGTGTCGGCAAGGTCACGGCTGACAAGCTGGGGCGGCTGGGTATTCTCAGTTGCATGGATTTGCGGCGCTGGAACAAGCTGGCGCTGGTGCGTGAGTTTGGCAGTTTTGGCGAACGACTCTGGAGTCTGGCCCACGGGATCGATGATCGTCCTGTGCAGACGGACAGCAGGCGTCAGTCTGTCAGTGTCGAAAATACTTATGATACCGACCTGCCCGATCTGGCCAGTTGCCTGGAGAAGCTGCCCGCCTTGCTGGAAACACTGGCGGTTCGCATGGAGCGCATGGCGGGTCAGTATCGTCCGGGCAAGCCGTTCGTGAAGGTCAAGTTTCATGACTTTACCCAGACGACGCTTGAGCAATCCGGAGCCGGACGGGATCTGGGCAGTTATGAGCAATTGCTGGCTCAGGCATTTGCCCGTGGGGCCAAGCCGGTGCGATTGCTGGGTGTCGGGGTGCGCCTGCATGATCTGCGGGGCACTCATGAGCAGTTGGAGCTGTTTGCCCGGTAGTTGCAGGCTCCGGTGAGGAGCCTGGTTGTCATTCGCTGTCAGTGTCTGTGCTGGGGGCAACGAGACGTCCGGCATCCTTGGCCAATAGCTTGAGAAATTCGCCTTGCAACTGGGGATCGTTGCGCGTCAGTTCGATCAGGCTTTGTTCCAGCTCGCTGGCTTCTTCTTCCAGGCCCAGTTCCGAAAGGCGCTTGACCCTGTGGACCCACTGGCTGACTTCGTCGTCTTCCAGGTCGTCGTAGATCAGGTCGTGAGCTTCAAGCAACTTGCCTCGCAACGAATGGCTGATCGGCAGGCTGGCATTGGCGTGAGCGTTGTCCTGCTCGTCCTCGATATTGAAGTACAGGCGCGTGACCCGGCTCAGGTCCTGCTCGGCAAACGGACTTTCAAGCAGGTTGAGACGCAGGACGCCGTTGCGGTCCGTGTTCAGTTCGTGGGTTTCGTTGCCGGCCTTCACCATGACCGGACGTTCATTCCAGGGCAGGGTGGAGTTCTCGATTCTCTTGTCCTTCTGGACTTCATCGATGCTGGCCAGGTTTTGCTGGGCCCTGCCATGAGACGGTGCGTTCATGAACGGGTTGAGGCCGGCCACACCGTAATTGATCCAGTCCTTGGTGACGCTGTCGGGCAGGCTTCCCAGCGCAAAGACGTTCACGATGTTGGCGCCGACACCGGCAACCACTGCAACGGCCCCCAGAGGAATCTCGTAGATTTCCCGCCAGGGTTGATAAGGGGTGTAGCGGTCGTAATGACGGGTCACTTCAAAGTCGGTGACCTCGAAGGATTTGTGTTCGTGGATCCGTATCCGGCGCTGTGGCAACTCAAGGGTCTTGGGCTCGCCGATATCGATCTGCAGGGTGTGTTCGAGCAGTTTTCGTTCTACGCGCTCTTCATGCTCGCTGCGCTGTGACAACTGGTTGGCACAACCGCTGACGAGGAGGGCGCTGCTTAAGACGGCGCTGCCGAGACTTAGGGTGCTTCGTTTGAGCATGGGATCTCTTGATGCGGATTGGGCAGATGAGAGGCGCGCCTGTTGTTGCAGGCGCGCCTGTAACTCAGCGCTTCACACGATTCTGGATGAAGGACAGCACGTCTGCGACCGCAATGGATTGTGGTTGCGATTCGGTGCGGCTCTTGTATTCCAGATTGCCTTCGGCCAGACCACGATCGCTGACCACGATGCGGTGAGGAATGCCGATCAGCTCCATGTCGGCGAACTTGATGCCGGGGCTGGTTTTCTTGTCGCGGTCATCGAGCAGCACTTCAAAGCCTGCGGCAGTCAGCTCGGCATACAGTTTGTCTGTCGCTTCACGGACGGCATCCGTTTCATAGCGCAGTGGAACCAGTGCGATATGGAAAGGCGTCAGGGTGTCGTTCCAGATGATTCCGTTTTCATCGCTGTTCTGCTCGATGGCAGCGGCGACGACACGGGAAACACCGATACCGTAGCAACCCATGGTCAGGTTGACGGGTTTACCGTTTTCGCCCAGCACCTGGCATTTCATGGCTTCGCTGTACTTGGTGCCCAGCTGGAAGATATGACCGACTTCGATGCCGCGCTTGATTTCAAGCGTGCCCTTGCCGTCCGGGCTCGGGTCGCCGGCAACGACGTTGCGCAGGTCGGCAACGGCCGGGACAGGCAGGTCGCGTTCCCAGTTGACGCCGAAGTAGTGTTTGTCGTCGATGTTGGCACCTACGGCAAAGTCGCTCATCAGTTCTACCGAGCGATCGATGACGCAAGGCAGAGGCAGATTCAGCGGGCCCAGGGAGCCTGCACCCGCACCGATGGCGTCACGCAGTTCGGCTTCGGATGCCATCACCAGCGGGCTGGCAACCTGTTCCAGGTTGGCGGCCTTGATTTCGTTGAGGTCGTGGTCGCCACGGATGATCAGCGCAATCAGCTTGCCTTCTTCGGCGGCGTGGACAACCAGTGTCTTGACGGTCTTTTCGATTGGCAGGTTGAAGCCTTCGACCAGCTGCGCGATGGTTTTCGCGTCAGGGGTATCGACCAGACGAAGCTCTTCGGTGGCTGCGCCACGGCTTTTCTCGCGCGGCACGGCTTCGGCTTTCTCGATGTTGGCGGCGTAATCGGAGCCATTGCTGAATACGATGTCGTCTTCACCGGAGTCCGCGAGTACGTGGAACTCGTGCGAGCCGGCACCGCCGATGGAACCGTTGTCGGCCTCGACCGGACGGAATTTCAGGCCCAGGCGGGTGAACACATTGCTGTAGGCCTGATGCATGCGGTCGTAGGTTTCCTGCAACGAGGCATGATCGGCGTGGAACGAATAGGCGTCCTTCATGACGAACTCGCGGCCGCGCATCAGGCCGAAGCGTGGGCGGATCTCGTCACGGAATTTGGTCTGGATCTGGTACATGTTGATGGGCAACTGCTTGTAGCTGTTGAGCTCGTTGCGTGCCAGATCGGTGATGACTTCCTCGTGGGTCGGGCCCAGGCAGAAATCGCGATGATGACGGTCGACCAGACGCATCAGTTCAGGGCCATATTGCTCCCAGCGGCCAGATTCCTGCCACAGTTCGGCAGGCTGGATACCCGGCATCAGTATTTCAAGCGCGCCGGCGGCGTCCATTTCCTCGCGAACGATGGCTTCTACCTTGCGCAGAACACGCAGGCCCATGGGCAGCCAGGTGTAGAGGCCGGAAGCCAGTTTGCGGATCATGCCGGCACGCAGCATCAGCTGATGGCTGACCACGACGGCATCCGAAGGGGTTTCTTTCTGTGTGGCGAGCAAAAATTGACTGGTGCGCATGGTTGGCCGTTGTCGGTTGCTGGGACTGGAAATGACCCGGCATTGTACGGCGGTGTGCCGGTCGCGTACAGGGTACGAGGGCAGGAGTGGAGTCTGGACGTACTTATATGAGTGCATGAAAAAACCCGGCATTGGCCGGGTTTTTTCGTGTTGCAACGCTCGGGTTGTCGATTACAGAACCGAAATCGGGTAGTCGACGATCAGGCGGAACTCGTTGACGTCGCCGTCGTAGCTGTTACCGGCGTTAGCGCGGTGCCAGGCCTGACGAATCCGGAAGGACAGGTCTTTTGCCGGGCCGCTCTGCAGAACGTACTTGGCTTCGAAGTCCGTTTCCTGATGCTTGCCATTGTCGCCATACATGCCGGCATAGGCGCTGCCGGTCGGTGTCTTGGTGCCGTCAATGTCATAACCACGAACATGGCGGGTCATGAAGCTCAGGCCTGGAACACCGTAAGGCGTCATGTTCAGGTCGTAGCGAACCTGCCAGGATTTCTCGTTGGGGGCGTTGAAGTCGGAGTACTGAACAGAGTTGTTCAGGAAGATCGAGTCGCCCACTCGGTTGTTGTCGCCAATGCCGATGTAGTCGAACGGAGTGTTACCGTCGATTTTCTGGAAGGCCAGGGTCACGGTATGGGCGGCTGCGAACGAGTACGCCACCGAGCCGGAAGCGGCGGTGTTGTTGATCGAGCCTGCCTTGGCGCTGCCTTCATCCAGGGTGCGGTAGATATTGGCGTCGAAAGCCACGGCCTGACCGTTGCTCAGCGGCAGGGCGTAGTTCACGTTGGCGTAGTACTGGTTCCAGATGTCTTCAAGTTTGGCACCGTAGAACGCTACGCCCAGATTGTCGGTAATGGCATATTTACCACCCACGAAGTCGGCGCTGCTGGCTTTGACGCCGTCACCAGCATTGGCGTAGTTGGCATAAATGCTGCCGCCATGGCTGGTGTCATCCTGGCTGGTGCCAGAGTAGAAGTGACCCGCTTCCAGATCGAGGCCTTTGATCTCGCTGCTTTGCAGGCTGATACCACTGGCGGTCTGAGGCAGAAGGCGTGAGCCGCCGACTGCAAAGACCGGGCTGGTAGGTTGCATGTCGCCCACTTTCAGCTCGGTCTTGGAAATGCGGAACTTGACGGCGCCACCGACCTTGCCGAGGGTGTCTTCGTTTTTGCCCTGGCTGTTGGTGACCAGGTTGCCGGAGCCTGAGTATTTGTCGTCGCCCCAGAGTTTCAGGCCAAAGTAGCCGAATGCTTCTACGCCAACGCCAACGGTGCCCTGAGTGTAGCCAGAGCTGAAGTTGGCCCAGAGCCCCTGAGTCCAGTCGCGATCGTCCTGAGCGGTCTCTTTCTTGTCTCGGTTGTAATAGTAGTTGCGCAACTTCAGGTCAAGAGTGCTGCCTTCTACAAAGCCCTTGGCTTCAGACTGGTCACTGACAAACGGTGCCGCTGTTGCCAACTGGGCGCTGGCTGCTGTCACTGCCAGTGCGATTGCGCTCCACTTCATCACTCTCATCGTGATTGCTCCTTTGGTTTTAGAAGGTTCAGGCCGTCCCACCTGTTTTTTTATCTGGGCGGCTCTTTCTTTTTTTGTCGGCGAAAAATCTATCTCACGCTGACCGGGGTTGCGATAGTTGCAGACCTGTCTTTTCGGAATCTTTACGGCGATGTCGCTAAACGTTTCATCAGCGTCGTAAATGAATCATTTCCGTCATTAAGCAGGTTGTACTGACCTCTTCAGGTTTTGTATCCGGATTGAAATAACATCTCTATAGACACGCCTCTTCGGGCTATTGGCTCTAGAGTATTGCGCTGTTGTTTTTCTGATCCTGAAGCCCTGTTTTCCGCCAGGAGCATCGTGACCATGCAGGGATGTAGCAACAAGCGTGCACAAAGTTCCGGGTGGAAGAGAAAAAAACTGAAAATTCACGTCGTGGGTGTATTTTTTCTTTTAAGCAAATGATTTTTATGGAGTTTATTTTTCGTGGAAAGTTCGGTCATGCCGATTCGTCAGGGCAGGCAGTGGGGCAGTTGACGCAAGAGTGTTACTGAGAAGCGAGGGTATTTGAGTAAAACGTGTATGGGTGTCCTTTCCCTGTTAGTGGCGATGGGTTGTTTTGGTGCATTTGCCCTGTGTGCTGCAATAACCTGAGTCGTTGTCCTTATCGGTCAATATGGTTGGCATGTTGTCGTTTCATTTTTATGTCTGGATCCGGGCTTTTGTCGGCATGTGCCTTTTGAAAAAGGAATGAATCATCGAAAGGCTTTCTGATCGCGAATGATCTTCAGGCTGTAAGTTGGTGCGCTTGGCATCAGGTGGGTGCAGGTTGGTGCGAGGCGGGCTCGATGGCCGGGCGATGATGAAATGCGTTCAAGGTGAAGCCTGGTCCAAACCGGCGTATCCTGCCGACATTAATGAGACGCCCTGATGTGTGGGGCAGGCCCCTCAACCTGGCAGTCAGGAGTTTTTATCTTGTTCGTTCTGGATTCACGTCTTAAGCAGGATACGTTGTCGATCGGTGACTTCCCTTTGTGCCGACTGCTGTTGTCCAACGATGCGCGTTACCCATGGTTCATTCTTGTCCCGCGTCGGGCGGACATCATGGAGGTGTTTCAGCTGGAGGAGCAGGATCAGTTGCAGTTGTGGCAGGAAACCACAGTCCTGTCTCGCATCCTGAAAGATGTGTTCGAGGCTGATAAGCTTAATGTCGCGGCGCTGGGGAATGTCGTCAGCCAGCTTCACATGCATGTCATCGTTCGTCATCGCGATGATGCAGCCTGGCCGGCGCCGGTGTGGGGCAAGCATCCGGCTCTTCCTTATACGGACGAGCAATTCGCTGTCATTGTCGAGCGTTTGAAGCCGGTATTGCCAAAAGATTTTCGATTCGAGGGTAAATGATCATGAGCCTTGAAGAGCGGGTCATGGAGCTGGAGAGTCGTCTGGCATTTCAGGACGATACGATTCAGGCACTCAATGATGTGCTGGTGACGCATCGGCGTGAGCTGGACCGAATGCAATTGCAGGTGGCGGCCATGCTCAAGCGTCAGGAGGAGTTGGGCAATCAGTTTGAAATGTTCGCCGAGGATGTTCCTCCGCCCCATTACTGATGGATCTTGAATGAAAAAAAACCGCGCTTCCCGAGGGAATGCGCGGTTTTTTTATGGCTGCCGGGGATCAGCGACGCGGCAGGGCCGCGATAACGTCTTCGGCTTGCAGGCCTTTGTCACGGTTCATAACGGAAAACTCGACGCGCTGTCCTTCTACGAGTACCCGGTGGCCTTCGCCGCGAATGGCGCGAAAGTGCACGAAGATATCGTCGCCGGAGTCGCGCGAGATAAAGCCGAAGCCTTTGGACGTGTTGAACCACTTCACGGTGCCAGTATCACGGTTACCCATGTCGTGGCTTTGAGGGGCTGGAGAAGGAGACGATCTGTAAAAACTGACTGCCAGATGCAAGGCTACTGCGACGATGATGGTAATCAGGCTGAACGCGATGGCTGGCAGCCCTGCGATGCTCTGTAGTGGAACGAGCAGGACAAGCGTCTGCACGACGACGGCCAGGACCAGTAATGCGCTGACCAGGTTTTGCAGGGTGTGGCGTGGTCCTCGGTTCCAGTAGGGAATCACTGGGGCAAGTACCAGATTGATCAGCCCGAAGAAAGCCAGGTAAAGCGCGTCGGGTTGCAACAGATAGGAAGACAGGGCTTCGCTGCGCAGGCTGGGTATGAAGGAAAGCAGCAGGGCTGCTGCTCCCGTTACCAGGTGGACGATTTTCAACATTTTAAAAAGCTCACGTGTAAGAAGGATCACAAGGAAATAGCTGGTAACGCCCGGTACGCTTCTGAAAAAGTGGAGGCGTGATGCACGAACGGTGGGCCAGCCTATGCGCTACAGTCGGATGGCTTAATCAGTAGCGAACATTGCGTATTTAACAGCAAAGCCTGAGCCTACTCAAATCAAGTGCCTGTGCGGGTTGGCGCGATTTATTGACGTCATTTGAATGACGCTTCAGGGTTGGGCTGGCAGCCTTGAAGCAGAGCCTTTTCTGATGGCTTCAAGGTGTCGGGGAACCGCCTCTGTCACCCCGAGGTCAGACCCCTCTGACGATTCGATGGCTGCTTTCCTGTAGGTATGTGCCTTGTCGGGAGGGCGCACCAATGGATTGCTGCACCTGTTGACGTCTCTTGATAGAGTAGTCCCCGTTACTGCTTCCAACTCTCATTGAAAAGGGCATGAAACATGGCAATTGATATCGGTATCAGTGAAGAGGACCGCAAGTCGATCGTAGACGGTCTTTCGCATCTGCTTGCAGATACTTATGTACTTTACCTCAAGACTCACAACTTTCACTGGAACGTCAGTGGGCCGATGTTTCGTACACTGCACCTGATGTTTGAAGAGCAATATAACGAACTGGCCCTGGCGGTCGATTCTATTGCAGAGCGTATTCGTGCGCTGGGTTTCCCGGCACCAGGCACTTACTCGACTTATGCGCGTCTTTCTTCGATCAAGGAAGAGGAAGGTGTACCAAGTGCTGAAAACATGATCAAAAGTCTGGTTCAGGGGCAAGAAGCTGTTGTCCGCACTGCTCGTAGTCTCTTTCCTTTGCTGGAGACGGCCAGTGATGAGCCAACCGCTGACCTGTTGACGCAGCGTATGCAGGTTCATGAAAAAACGGCATGGATGCTGCGTTCGATGCTTGAATCCAAGTAATCATTCCGGGCGCCTGTGGCCTTCACTGACTGCCGTTTCCCGGTATGACGTGAACAGTGCTGCAGGTGCTGCCTTCGGGGCTGCTCCATCAGGCTGGCTTCGTTTCCTTCCGTTTCCACTTCCGCTTATGCAGGGCTCGGGTTGTCTTGGTTGATGCCTGTTGAGTGTGAATCTGTCTAAAAGCTATAAATATTAAACGCAATTGAATGCCGTGTTTAAGTTATGACTTTAAACATGTTTCATATTCCTGGTTTTTCTGTGGTCATCTCCTACGATGTCAGGGTGTAAGTTCCACTGGTTATGAGGGTTTTATTCGGGCTTTATAGGCATTGCATTTATTTATTTTTAAATGTTTCTTGCCGGGATTCCGAATTGATTTCTAGAGGTGGATATTGTCATGGTTAGAGGTGTTGAACGTGAGGTCAAAGATTTAAGTCGACAGTCGTCGATACGCAATGACCCTTTTGTCGAGGATTTCAATATGACGCTGGCGCAGCCGTACTCGAAATCTGTCCGGCTCAATGGTCTTGCGACGTGCCTGCGACTGGAAAAGGTTTACTGGAACATACTCTCGGCTATTGCACGATCCAATAATTGCTCCGTGAATGCCGTGCTGTCCTACATCGACAGGGAGGTTCATCTGCGTTACGGCGGTGTAAAGAATTTCAGCGGGCTCATCCGTGTGGTGTGTGTGGCCCATCTCTTGAAAGCCGATCGCCTGGAGCAGGTACAAGCCTGATTCTGTCCGCGCATTTTTCAGGGGCGAGTTTGCGGCGAGTCACGTGGGGCGGTGTATCGGGGCTGTGGTCCGGGTGGATGCGAACTTATCCCCGCAGGATGAGTTCGTTCGGCTGCAAGGCCTCGATTAACTCTATATAATCCTTCGCCTTGCTGGCGGGCACGACTCTGCGTGGCAGGGACTGGCTTGAACTGTATGCCGGTGCCTTGCACTATTGAGCGCAGGCCAGGAGCGGAAGCCCCACTGAATTTCGAATTACGAGAAGTGAAAACACCATCATGATGCGCAGCCACTATTGCGGCCAACTGAACGAAAGTCTGGAAGGTCAGGAAATTACCCTTTGCGGATGGGTCCACCGTCGTCGTGACCACGGGGGCGTGATCTTCCTCGATATCCGCGACCGTGAAGGCATGGCCCAGGTGGTGTTCGATCCCGATCGTGCCGATACTTTTGCCGCTGCCGACCGCGTTCGCAGCGAATACGTCGTCAAGGTTGTCGGCAAGGTGCGTGCCCGTCCTGCGGGGGCTGTCAATGCCAATATGGCTTCTGGCGCCATCGAGGTTCTCGGTTACGAGCTGGAAGTCCTGAACGAGTCCGAGACACCTCCGTTCCCGCTCAACGAATACTCCGACGTGGGCGAAGAAACCCGCCTGCGCTATCGCTTCATCGATCTGCGTCGTCCTGAAATGGCCGAGAAGCTGCGTCTGCGTTCGCGCATTACCAGCAGCATCCGCCGTTACCTGGATGACAATGGCTTCCTCGACGTCGAGACGCCTATCCTGACCCGCGCCACCCCTGAAGGTGCCCGCGACTATCTGGTACCAAGCCGCACACACCCCGGCAGCTTCTTTGCCCTGCCGCAATCGCCTCAACTGTTCAAGCAACTGTTGATGGTGGCTGGCTTTGACCGCTACTACCAGATCGCCAAATGCTTCCGTGACGAAGACCTGCGTGCCGACCGTCAGCCTGAGTTCACTCAGATCGACATCGAGACCAGTTTCCTCAACGAAGAGGACATCATCGGTCTGACCGAGAAAATGGTTCGTCAGCTGTTCAAGGAAGTGCTGGATGTGGAATTCGGCGAATTCCCGCACATGCCTTTTGAAGAGGCCATGCGCCGCTATGGTTCCGACAAGCCGGACCTGCGCATTCCCCTGGAACTGGTCGATGTTGCCGATCAGCTCAAGGACGTCGAGTTCAAGGTGTTCAGCGGTCCTGCCAACGATCCGAAGTGCCGGATTGCCGCATTGCGCGTTCCCGGCGGAGCAAGCATTCCGCGCAAACAGATCGACGATTACACCAAGTTTGTCAGCATCTACGGTGCCAAGGGCCTGGCCTACATCAAGGTCAACGAGCGCGCCAACGGCGTTGATGGCCTGCAATCGCCAATCGTCAAGAACATCCCGGAAGCCAACCTCAATGTAATCCTCGATCGCGTTGGCGCGGTTGACGGCGACATCGTGTTCTTCGGCGCGGACAAGGCCAAGATCGTCAGCGAGGCCTTGGGCGCGCTGCGTATCAAGGTTGGTAACGACTTCAAGCTGCACACCTGCGAGTGGGCTCCGATGTGGGTCGTCGACTTCCCGATGTTCGAGGAAAACGACGACGGCAGCTTCAGCGCATTGCACCACCCCTTCACCGCGCCGAAATGCACGCCTGAAGAGCTGGAAGCCAACCCGGGCAAGGCCTTGTCCCGTGCCTACGACATGGTGCTCAACGGCACCGAGCTGGGCGGCGGTTCGATCCGTATCCATCGCAAGGAAATGCAGCAGGCTGTATTCCGTCTGCTGGGTATCGAGGAAGACGAGCAGCAAGAGAAGTTCGGCTTCCTGCTCGATGCCCTGAAGTACGGTGCGCCGCCTCATGGTGGTCTGGCTTTCGGCCTGGACCGTCTGGTGATGCTGATGACCGGCGCGCAGTCGATCCGTGAAGTGATCGCCTTCCCGAAAACCCAGAGTGCTGCCGATGTCATGACCCAGGCACCTGGTGTCGTGGATGCCAAGGCTCTGCGTGAGCTGCACATTCGCCTGCGCGAGCAGCAAAAGGCCGAGTGATGCGGGCAGGGCGTAATCTTTATGCCCTGTATTGCGCCTTATGAGTAAAGCCTTTCACCCGTCCCGTACGGGTGAAAGGTTATGTGTTTCAGAAGAATCCGGAGCGAGAAATGGCTGGTCATTCTAAGTGGGCGAACATCAAGCACCGCAAAGAGCGTCAGGATGCCAAGAAAGGCAAGATTTTCACCAAGTGGATCCGTGAGCTGACAGTCGCTGCCCGTCAGGGTGGTGGTGATCCCGGTTCCAACCCCCGTCTGCGTCTGGCCCTGGACAAGGCGCTTGGCGCCAACATGACCCGCGACACCATCGACCGTGCCATTGCTCGCGGTGTTGGTGCGGCCGATGGTGATGATGTCGAGGAACTGGGCTACGAAGGTTACGGTCCTGGGGGCGTGGCTATCATGGTCGAGGCCATGACCGATAACCGCAACCGTACCGCAGCGGCCGTTCGCCATGCGTTTACCAAATGCGGCGGGAACCTGGGGACCGATGGTTCCGTTTCGTACCTGTTCGACCGCAAGGGGCAGATCTCCTTTGCTCCCGGTGTCGATGAAGATGCGCTGATGGAAGCGGCGATGGAGGCGGATGCCGATGACGTCGTGACCAATGAGGATGGCTCCATCGACGTGTTCACCTCGTTCTCCAGCTTCTATGCCGTGCGTAATACGCTGGAAGCAGCAGGGTTCAAGGCGTCCGATGCGGAAATCGTCATGTTGCCTTCGACCAGTGCCGTGCTTGACCTGGAGACCGCAGAGAAGGTTCTCAAGCTGATCGACATGCTTGAAGACCTGGATGATGTGCAAAACGTCTATTCCAATGCGGAAATTCCTGACGACATCATGGAGCAGCTTGGCTGATCGCTTGTTGTCGGCTGTACATTGGAGGCCGGGGGCTGGAAGCGGAGTGATCATCACACTGCTGTCGGCTCCCGGCTTCTGCCTTTATGCTGCATTCATTGTTCCGTGTTTCTTCTCAAGCTGCAGGCGTTATGACTCTTATTCTTGGTATCGACCCCGGTTCGCGAATCACCGGCTATGGCGTTGTACGTGATACCGGGCGTGGCTGTGTCTATGTGGCTTCGGGGTGTATCCGGACGGGTAGCGGTGAGTTGCACGAGCGTTTGCAGATCGTGTTTCGTGGTGTGCGTGAAGTCATCCAGACCTATGAGCCGGTGACGATGGGCATCGAAAAGGTCTTCATGGCACGCAACGCCGATTCGGCCTTGAAGCTGGGGCAGGCGAGGGGGGCCGCGATTGTGGCCGGTGCCGAGGAGGGGCTGGAGATTGCCGAGTACACGGCGACCCAGGTCAAGCAGGCGGTTGCCGGAACCGGTGGTGCCAATAAAGAGCAGGTGATGATGATGGTCATGCATTTGCTCAAGTTGACCCAGAAACCACAGATCGATGCTTCCGATGCCCTGGCGATTGCCTTGTGCCATGCGCACACACGTTCAAGCCTGATTCCTCATGGGTTGGCGACTGCTCGCAGTCGCGGTGGGCGGTTGCGTCTCTGACTGCATCATCCGCATGCATATTTTTACTTGCAGGTCTGTTGAGTCCTGTGATGATGGTGTCCACAATTTTCACGCTGGCGACGCCAACGATTGGCAACACGAAAGGATCTGATACGTGATTGGACGTTTACGTGGCTTTCTCGCCGAGAAACAGCCGCCGCATCTGGTACTGGACGTCAATGGCGTCGGTTATGAGCTGGAAGTGCCCATGACAACCCTTTATCGGTTGCCTCATGTCGGCGAGCCCGTGACCTTGCATACCCATCTGGTGGTTCGCGAGGACGCACACCTGCTCTATGGGTTTTTTGAAAAACGCGAGCGCGAGCTGTTTCGTGAGCTTATCCGTCTCAATGGCGTGGGGCCGAAACTGGCGCTGGCGCTGATGTCGGGCCTGGAGGTCGATGAGCTGGTACGCTGCGTTCAGGCGCAGGACACCTCGGCCCTGACCCGGATTCCGGGGGTGGGCAAGAAGACTGCCGAGCGTCTTCTGGTTGAACTCAAGGACCGCTTCAAGGCCTGGGAAGCGTTGCCGGGGACCTTTACGCTGGTTTCCAACGGCCCGAATCAGGCAGAGCCGGTGGCCTCGGCCGAGTCCGACGCGGTCAGCGCACTGATTTCCCTGGGTTACAAACCTCAAGAGGCGAGCAAGGCCGTCTCGGCGATCAAGGAAAAAGACTTGAGCAGTGCAGACCTCATTCGACGTGCTTTGAAGGGGATGGCGTAAGTGATTGAAGCCGATCGTCTGATCACCGCCAGCAGCGGTCGTGATCGTGAAGAACAACTGGATCGTGCGATTCGCCCTCTGAGTCTGGCTGACTATATCGGCCAGCCTGCCGTGCGCGAGCAGATGGAGCTGTTCATTCAGGCTGCGCGCGGGCGCGACGAGTCTCTGGATCACACCTTGATCTTCGGCCCGCCGGGGCTGGGCAAGACCACTCTGGCCAATATCATTGCCCAGGAAATGTCGGTGTCGATCAAGAGTACCTCCGGGCCGGTGCTGGAACGCCCGGGTGACCTGGCCGCGATTCTGACCAATCTTGAACCCAATGACGTGCTCTTCATCGATGAGATCCATCGTTTGTCGCCTATCGTTGAAGAAGTGCTGTATCCGGCGATGGAGGATTTCCAGCTCGATATCATGATCGGGGAAGGGCCTGCGGCTCGTTCGATCAAGCTTGATCTGCCGCCATTCACACTGGTGGGCGCGACCACGCGTGCCGGTATGCTGACCAATCCGTTGCGCGACCGTTTCGGTATCGTCCAGCGCCTGGAGTTCTACAGTACGGAGGATCTGTCGACCATCGTGTCGCGCTCGGCCGGTATTCTGGGGCTGGCCATCGAGCCGGAAGGCGCCTATGAGATCGCCCGTCGCGCCCGCGGCACGCCCCGTATCGCCAATCGACTGTTAAGGCGTGTGAGGGATTTTGCGCAAGTGCGCAGCAATGGCCATATTTCCCGGCAGACGGCCGACAAGGCTCTGAACCTGCTGGATGTCGACGAGCACGGTTTCGATCATCAGGACCGACGTCTTCTGCTGACCATGATCGAAAAGTTCGACGGTGGGCCGGTGGGGGTCGACAGCCTTGCCGCTGCCATCAGTGAAGAACGGCATACGATTGAAGATGTGCTGGAACCGTATTTGATCCAGCAGGGCTATATCATGCGTACGCCGCGTGGACGGGTCGTTACCCGGCATGCCTACCTGCACTTTGGGTTGAACATTCCCTCAAGAATGGGGGAGATGTCTGCATCGGAGGGTTTGGCTGATGACGCAACCGATTAATCGTGGCGACTACCGATTTATTTCCCGTTTCAGTGGTCAGATTGCCAGCCTGACAGGCGAAGCATTCAATAAGTGGCAAAACGTTGAAAAACAGTTGCCTGACCCGATTGGCAACCCGAGGAGTAAGCACTAGAGTATGCGCGCGCAAAACGGGGTTCAGTCGTTCGCGCATCGCTGTCGCGTTTATTACGAAGACACCGATGCAGGCGGCATCGTCTACTACGTTAACTATTTGAAATTCATGGAGCGGGCTCGTACCGAGCGGCTACGGGAGTTGGGGTTTGCCCAATCCGTGCTGGCGAAGGAGGACCTGCTGTTTGTCGTGCATTCCAGCGAGGCTCGTTACCACAAGCCGGCGCGACTGGACGATGAACTGCTGGTCAGCGCAGAAGTGATCGAATTGAACCGTGCCAGTCTGTGCTTCAGACAGCAAGTCAGGCTGGCATCGGATGCAACGCTGCTCTGTGAGGGGCAGTTTTTGGTGGCGTGTGTACGCGCCGATAGTTTGAAGCCCCGGGCCATTCCCGAAGCTTTGCGAGCGGCCTTTGCCGACCAGAGCGGCGCGGGCATACATTCAGAGCAGGAGATAAAGCGTGGAAGCTAACGTCGTCGACCATTCCTCCATGTGGAGTTTGGTCAGCAATGCCAGCATTGTTGTTCAGTTGGTAATGCTGATGCTTGTGGCTGCTTCAGTCACTTCGTGGATCGTGATTTTTCAGCGCAGCAATATGCTGCGCGCCGGTCGACGCGCCCTGGACAGCTTCGAGGAGCGTTTCTGGTCGGGTATCGACCTGTCCAAGCTCTATCGTCAGGCGGGCAGCAACCCTGATCCGGATTCCGGCGTAGAGCAGATCTTCCGTGCCGGCTTCAAGGAATTCTCCCGTCTGCGCCAGCAGGCCGGTGTAGACCCTGATGCGGTGATGGAAGGTGTTGCCCGTGCCATGCGCGTGGCCATTTCCCGCGAAGAGGAAAAACTGGAAACCGGCCTGCCGTTCCTGGCAACCGTAGGTTCCACCAGTCCTTATATCGGTCTGTTCGGTACGGTCTGGGGGATCATGAACTCCTTCCGCGGCCTGGCCACTGCACAGCAGGCCACCCTGGCCACTGTGGCTCCAGGTATTGCCGAAGCACTGATTGCAACCGCCATCGGCCTGTTCGCAGCCATTCCGGCGGTCATCGCCTACAACCGTTTTTCCGCTCGCAGCGAGACCCTGATCGGCCGTTACTACACCTTCGCCGATGAATTCCAGGCGATCCTGCACCGTAAAGTGCATACCAGCGAAGAGTGAGCAGGTAATTCCCCATGGCTTTAATCGCTCGAGATCGTCGCAGAAAACGCAAGCAGGTCGCCGAAATGAACGTAGTGCCCTACATCGACGTGATGTTGGTGCTGCTCGTCATCTTCATGGTGACCGCTCCCATGATCAACCAGGGCGTGAAGGTCGACTTGCCCAAGGTCTCCAGCGAGGCTTTGCCGCAAGACAACAACAATCAGGTCCTGACCATTTCGATCAAGGCTGACAAGACCTATTACTGGAACCTTGGCAGCGAAGTCGATACCGACAAGCAGATGGACAAGGCAATGACCCTGCCGCAACTGACCGCGGCCGTGACCAAGATCGTCGCTGCCGGTCGTGATGCCGGCAAGCAGACGCAGGTCTTCATTCGTGGTGACAAGTCCGTTGACTACGGTTCTGTCATGGGCACGATGGGTGGACTGCAGAAGGCTGGGGTAGGAAACGTTGGTTTGATTACTGAGGCCCCCTGATGCAGCCGATTCGAGAGCCGTCTGCCTCGGAAAGCTACTTCTGGCCCTCCGTCTGGGCTGTGGCACTGCATATCCTGATTTTTGGCATGCTTTTCGTCAGTTTTGCCATGACTCCCGAGTTGCCGGAGGCCAAACCTGTCGTTCAGGCTACGCTTTATCAGCTCAAGTCCAAGAGTCAGGCGACCACCCAGACCAACCAGAAGATTGCGGGCGAGGCAAAGAAGACCGCTGCACGACAGACTGAAGTCGAGCAGTTGGAACAGAAGAAGATCGAGCAGCAGAAGCAGGAAGCTGTAAAGGCTGCGGAACAAAAGAAAGAAGAGGCTGCTCAAAAAGCCGAAGAACAGAAGGCCGCCGAAGAGGCTAAAAAAGCCGAGCAGAAAGCCGAGGAGGCCCGGAAGGCTGACGAAGCCAAGAAAGCTGCCGATGCGAAAAAGGCCGAAGAGAAACAGTTGGCGGATATAGCCAAGAAGAAAGCCGAAGAAGACGCGAAGAAGAAAGCCGAGGAAGACGCCAAAAAGGCCGCCGCCGAGGAAGCCAAGAAACAGGCTGCCGATGAAGCGAAGAAAAAGGCGGCTGAAGAGGCGAAGAAAAAGGCTGCCGAGGACGCCAAGAAGAAAGCGGCTGCCGATGCGGCTGCGAAGAAGGCGCAGGAAGCGGCTCGCAAGTCTGCCGAGGATAAAAAGGCTCAGGCTCTGGCTGATCTGCTGTCCGATAAAACGGAACGGCAACAGGCGCTGGCCGATGAAGTCGGTGACCAGACTGCGGGTAATTTCGACGACCTGATTCGTCTGCGTGCGTCCGAAGGTTGGGCTCGCCCACCGTCTGCGCGCAAGGGTATGGCAGTGGTGCTGCAGATCGGTATGTTGCCGGACGGTACAGTGACTTCGGTGACTGTTTCCAAGTCCAGTGGTGACGGGCCGTTCGACAGTTCGGCAGTGGCAGCGGTCAAGAATATTGGTCGTTTGACAGAAATGCAGGGTTTGAAGCCAGCGGACTTCGCGCCCTATCGTTCATTCAAGATGACATTCACACCTGAGGATCTAGCCTTGTGATTAACCTTCTTCGAGGACTGCTTTTGGTTCTTTGCTGTGCGGCGGGATTAGCCGTCGCAGAAGAAAAGAACATCATGGTCACCAGCGGAAGTGACCGCGCCACTCCGATTGCTGTCGTGCCTTTTGGCTGGCAGGGCGGCAATGTGCTGCCGGAAGACATGGCGGATATCGTGAGCAATGACCTGCGCAACTCGGGTTATTACTCACCCATTCCAAGACAGAACATGATCAGCCTGCCGACCCAGGCCAGCGAAATCATCTTCCGTGACTGGAAAGCCCTGAGCGCGCAATACGTCATGGTGGGCAACATCGTCCCGGCGGGCGGTCGTCTGCAGATCCAGTACGCATTGTTCAACGTGGCCACCGAACAACAGGTTCTGGCTGGTAGCGTATCGGGTACCAATGACCAGTTGCGGGACATGGCGCACTACATCGCCGACCAGTCGTTCGAGAAACTGACCGGCATCAAGGGCGCTTTCTCCACCCGCATGCTGTACGTGACGGCCGAGCGCTTCTCGGAAAGCAACACCCGTTACACCCTGCAACGCTCGGACTACGACGGTGCCCGTGCGGTCACGCTGTTGCAATCGCGCGAGCCGATCCTGTCGCCACGCTTTGCTCCCGATGGCAAGCGTATCGCCTATGTCTCGTTCGAGCAGAAGCGTCCGCGTATCTTTGTCCAGCATATCGATACCGGCCGTCGTGAGCAGATCACCAACTTCGAAGGTCTCAACGGTGCGCCTGCATGGTCGCCCGATGGCAGCAAGCTGGCGTTCGTACTGTCCAAGGACGGTAACCCTGAGGTCTACATGATCAATCTGGCTTCCCGTCAGTTGACTCGCGTGACCAACGATTCGTCCATCGATACCGAACCTTTCTTCGGCAAGGACGGATCTACGCTATATTTCACGTCGGACCGTGGCGGCAAGCCACAGATCTACAAGACGAACATCAATGGCGGTGGTGCCGAACGTGTAACGTTCGTGGGTAACTACAATGCCAACCCGAAATTGTCAGCGGATGAAAAGACGCTGGTAATGATTCACCGGCAGGACGGCTTCACCAATTTCAAGGTGGCAGTGCAGGATTTGGCTCGCGGAAGTGTAAAAATCCTCACAGATAGCAACCTTGATGAGTCGCCTACTGTTGCGCCCAACGGCACCATGGTAATCTACGCCACCCGCCAGCAGGGCCGGGGAGTCTTGATGCTCGTGTCCATTAACGGACGCGTAAGGCTCCCGCTTCCTACCGCTCAAGGCGAAGTCAGAGAACCTTCCTGGTCCCCTTACCTGAACTGACGCGGCGCTACACGATTTGCTTAACACACTGGGGTTCATTAGGAGTTTCAAGATGGAAATGTTGAAGTTTGGTAAGTTTGCTGCGCTGGCTCTGGCCATGGCTGTAGCTGTTGGTTGCTCGTCCAAAGGCGGCGATAACGCTGGCGCTGGCGCTGTTGACCCTAACGCTGGCTACGGTGCCAACACTGGCGCTGTTGACGGCAGCCTGAGCGAAGAAGCAGCTCTGCGCGCAATCACCACCTTCTACTTCGAATACGACAGTTCGGATCTGAAGCCAGAAGCAATGCGCTCCCTGGACGTGCATGCCAAGGACCTGAAAGCAAACGGCGCTCGCGTCGTTCTGGAAGGCAACACCGACGAGCGTGGTACTCGTGAGTACAACATGGCTCTGGGCGAGCGTCGTGCGAAAGCCGTTCAACGCTACCTGGTTCTGCAAGGCGTTTCCCCAGCTCAGCTGGAACTGGTTTCCTACGGTGAAGAGCGTCCAGTTGCTACCGGCAACGACGAGCAATCCTGGGCTCAAAACCGTCGCGTCGAACTGCGTAAGTAATTTGACATGCGAACGTGCCGACGTGCTCTAACCGTTTTGGCCCTCACCCTCCCGCTTTCAGCGTGGGGTGCGGTTCCTGTGGTCGATGACAATTCTGGCTCTGGCAGCAGCAGTTATCCGCCAGCGGGTTATGGCACGTCCGGCGCCTATGCCGGGGGAGGGGTTTCGGCCCCGACCTCGGCAAACGGTCAGCTGTTCATGCAACTGCAGCAAATGCAGGAAGAAATCGCGCGTTTGCGTGGTCTTCTTGAGGTCCAGCAAAACGATATTCAGCGCATGAAGCAGGAAGCGCTGGAGCGTTATCAGGATCTCGACTCGCGTATCTCCAGTGGCGCAGCCGCTGCAGCTACCAATAATTCCCAACCCTCTGGCGGCGCCATCGACGCCGGCGGGACGCCTTCGGCCCCTGCGGCCCAGGCTCCGGCAGCAGGCACAGAGCCCGCTGATCCGGCGAAGGAAAAGCTTTACTACGAAGCTGCCTTCGATTTGATCAAGGCCAAGGATTTCGATAAAGCCAGTCAGGCATTTACCGCTTTCCTGCGCAAATACCCGAACAGCTCGTATGCGGGCAATGCCCAATACTGGCTGGGCGAAGTCAATCTGGCCAAAGGCGACCTTCAGGGTGCAGGCCAGGCCTTCGCCAAGGTGAGTCAGTTGTACCCGAAGCACGCCAAGGTGCCTGATTCCCTTTACAAGCTGGCTGATGTCGAGCGCCGTCTGGGTCACTCCGACAAGGTCAAGGGCATTCTTCAGCAGGTGGTTTCCCAGTATCCGGGGACTTCCGCTGCGCAATTGGCACAACGGGATCTTCAGCGTCTCTGATGCGTTGACCCGAGATTCAAGAAAGCCGCGCTTGTCGCGGCTTTTTTCGTTAGAATTTCGCACCCGAAATTCCGGTAATTATTACGCTTCGCTGGATTCTGCGATTGCAGGGTGCTTTGAAGTGCCTGACGGAGGCGGACGGCCTGTTTAGCTGTTACGCCCGTGGCTGATATGCAAGACACATTACGCATCACCGAAATATTTTACTCGTTGCAGGGTGAAACCCGTACGGCTGGGCTGCCCACCGTATTCGTGCGTCTCACCGGCTGCCCCTTGCGTTGCCAGTATTGTGACAGTGCCTATGCGTTCAGCGGTGGCAAGATCCATACGCTGGATGACATCCTTGAGCAGGTGGCTGCTTATCGCCCACGCTATGTCTGCGTAACCGGTGGTGAGCCGCTGGCTCAGCCCAACGCCATTCCATTGCTTGAGCGTCTGTGTGACGCGGGCTACGAGGTATCGCTGGAAACCAGTGGTGCCCTGGACATATCGGCCGTCGATCCTCGTGTCAGCCGTGTGGTCGATCTCAAGACCCCGGGCTCGAAGGAGGTGGCGCGTAACCGCTATGAAAACATGGAGCTGCTCACGCCCAACGATCAGGTCAAGTTTGTGATCTGTTCCAGGGATGACTATGACTGGGCGGTTTCCAAGCTGATTCAATACAGCCTGGACAAGCGAGCTGGCGAAGTGCTTTTCTCGGCCAGCCACCATGAGCTGAAAGGGCGTGACCTGGCGGACTGGATCGTTGCCGACAACCTTCCTGTCCGTCTGCAAATGCAGTTGCACAAAATTCTTTGGGATGACGAGCCGGGGCGCTGAAATGAGTGAATTGACCATGACCGAGAAACGAGCCGTAATCCTGCTGTCCGGCGGCCTTGATTCAGCCACGGTAGTGGCAATGGCCCGTGCAGAAGGCTATGCCTGCTACACCATGAGTTTTGACTATGGCCAGCGCCATCGTGCCGAGCTGAACGCTGCTGCGCGTGTCGCACGCGATCTGGGGGCTGTCGAGCACAAGGTCATTGGCCTCAATCTCAACGGCATCGGTGGCTCGGCATTGACCGACAGCTCCATTGCGGTCCCTGAGGCGCCCTCTGAGGGGATTCCGGTCACCTATGTGCCCGCGCGCAATACCGTGTTCCTGTCCCTCGCTCTGGGCTGGGCAGAGGTGCTTGAAGCGCGTGACATCTTTATCGGCGTCAATGCCGTGGATTATTCGGGTTATCCGGATTGTCGCCCTGAGTTTGTCGAGTCGTTCGAGCGTATGGCCAACCTGGCGACCAAGGCGGGTGTCGAGGGCCAGGGCTTCACGATCCGTGCCCCGCTGCAAAACCTCAGCAAATCCGACATCGTCAAGGCGGGCGTGGCTCTGGGGGTCGATTACGCGCTGACCGTTTCATGCTATCAGGCCGACGATGATGGCCGTGCATGCGGCAAATGCGACAGCTGCCGCCTGCGTGCAGAAGGCTTCGCAGCGGCCGGTGTAGAAGACCCGACACGTTATTTTTAATTTTTTTACAGAAAGGTGTTGAATTACTCATAGAAATCAGTAATATACGCGCCAAGCAACAGAGGGTCGTTAGCTCAGTTGGTAGAGCAGTTGGCTTTTAACCAATTGGTCGTAGGTTCGAATCCTACACGACCCACCATCTTATAGAGAAAGCCGGAACATCCTGAACAAGGATTTCCGGCTTTTTTGCATTCAGCGTTTTTGATATGTAGCTCCTGAAACAGCGTTTGAGAGGCTGTCTGCATGACGTGTCCGTTGGCACTGGTGCGTCGCTGAGAGAGTGATATCTATTTGATGTTATTCACTCATCTTGAGCCCTGTAACGGCTGCTTTTCACTCTGTCCCTGCCTTTGCCGATGACATCTCCCTACGCGTTGAGCCAGAGCGTTTTTCTTGCCGATTGAGTATTGTTTTTTATCGCGAAAATGGATTTATGGTTATAAATATATTCCTATTAATTATATTAAATCCGCTTAAAATGGTTTGACAGGTTTTGTACGCGTGTGCGACTCTCGGGTCATTGTCAATTTAGACGTCATACCGGGAATGCCTATGAATGAATTGGCAATCAAGAAAAATAACACCATCCATGAAGCCATATCCGAAAAAATCAAGCCTCCAAAACTGATTATCTTTGACTGTGATGGAGTGCTTGTTCAGAGCGAAGAAATAACACTTACGTTATTGGCATCCATGCTGAATGATCGATTGCGTGTGTTGTTGAATGTTTCTGAATACTTTGATGTCGTTGAATTTGTGAGCCGATACCGTGGTCGCAAGATTGGCGATTGTTTATTGGAGGTGGAGCGCATAACCGGTCTTCGGTTGGATAGCTGTTTTGAACGTCAGTATAGGGAGAGATCGTTTGAGGCGCTGAACTTACATCTCAAGGCTACTGATGGAATAATTGAAGTTCTTCAAGGATTGAACACCCCATACTGTGTGGCCTCTAGTGCGCCCAGAAAAAAGATTGAACACTGTCTTAAATTGACGGAACTGTTTTCTTATTTTGAAGGTCGCATTTTCAGTTGTTATGAGTTGGGTGCCTGGAAACCGGATCCGCGAGTATTCTTGACGGCCTGTGAGCACTACAACATAAAAACCAACGAGGCGCTTGTTATCGAGGACAGTCTGTCCGGGATACAGGCAGCTATCGCGGCAAATATCAAGGTCCTGGGTTTTGGTCCTGTGGATCGACATTTGATGCTGGCCAATGCTGGCGCTCTGCCCTTTTCTAATATGCGTGAATTGCCAGGGATGTTGCACTGGTAAGATAACAATTAGGGAGGCTGTGTTTTGAGCTATATAGGATATATAGAAAGACTACAGGCAAACGACCATGTTTCAGAGGTGTGGTGGGATTCCTCTCCAATAATATACCCCTCGCATAAACGAAAGCTTCTTGAAAAATACCCTTCGGTTCGGGCTCATATTGAACAGCTGATGCCTGATAATTTTTCTGTTCCAGGTAAGGGTTTAAGCAGCGTCACGACCAACCCGCGTCTGGTGGCAGCGGCAATTTTACAGAAAAAGGATTACTGGATTTCACGCTTCGATGCATCGGATCTGGCACCCCGTGCATTACAGAAGAGCCTCTGCAATCTTGTCATCAGTGAGGGGGCTGCAACCCTGACCAGGTTGTGGAATCACTCCGAGCAGGTCAACGGCTGGATTTCCGCTCAAGTAGACCCTGTCGATGTGCGTTGTGCCGACCGAATGACTGCGCGTGGGCTTGAGCTTCACGAGCTGGCCGGAAATGTCATGGTCAAGGTGCCTGGCAGTCCGGAAGGGCTGGCAGCCGTACAGAATCTTGTTGCTTGTGGCTGTTCGATCAATATCACTTTCTGTTTTACGGTTTCACAGTTCCAGGCCGGGATCAGTGCGATTGAACGGGGCAGGGCCATGGCCCTTGAAAATGGTATTGAAACGTCTCATTGCAAATACGTCATCACGTTCATGATCGGGCGTTTTTCCTGTCAGCCTGAATTGTCTCTGCAGGCGTCAGAAAGAAATATCGATCTGAGCGATGAGGACAAGCGTTGGGCCGAACTCATGATCTATCAGGAGATTCAGACGCTTGTCCGTGCTTCCTCGGCAAGGATCAAGACACTGCTCTCCAGCATCAAGATAGATGTCGACGAATACGGGCGAAAACACTCCTGGCATCTGGAGAAAACCGGTCAGTATCAAACCTGCTACACATTGACCCCTGATGTTGTCGAGTTTCTTATTGAGCGTGAAAGCCACGGTCATCCTGTATCGCCTGGTGCAGAAGTTATTCAGCCCCCGCCTTCAACTGTCAGCAAACTCATGCAGATCCCTTACTTTACCGATGCCTTTCGTGTCGGCGGTATTGAACCGTATGATTTCTGCAATCATGAAGCTTTTATCAATACCTGTAATGAAGCAAGTATGGCTTATCGCCGTCTTGTCGATTACTGCACCCGATTAAGCCCGATACAAAACAGTTTTGAACCCACCCTCAATTCGGTCATGGCCGCAGAATATGGAGTGGCACTATGAATAGGATGGTTGGACTTTGGGCGCATCCTCGTTCCCGATCAACTGTGCTGGAGCGTGTATTCATTGAACGCAAGGACTTCGAGGTGTTTCACGAGCCTTTTGCACACATGGCCTTTACTCCCTCGTCTTCCATTCCTTCCGATGACTGGGATGATCAGTTTCCACATACTTATGAAGGCATAAAAGAGGTCCTTGTCGAAGCCACGAAAACGCGCAACGTTTTTCATAAGGACATGTGTTATCACTGTGTTGAAGATTTAAAGAAGGATGAGGCTTTTCTTTCTCAACAAACCAATATCTTTCTGATAAGAGAACCGGTGCGCAGCATTCTCTCTCACCATGCTGTTTTTCCTGATATGCCTTTGGAAGCGATAGGCCACAAGGCGATGTATGAAATTTTCTGCACGGTGACCAAGCTGACCGGACATATTCCTTATGTCATCAATGCCGATCATTTGGCCCGCGATCCTGAAACAGTGATACGGAAACTCTGTGAGTTTCTCGGCATTGAGCACATGCCTCAGGCCATGTCCTGGAAGCGTGAGTGTCCTTCGCAATGGAAGACCTGGCGAAGTTGGCACACCGCAGCCGAGCAGAGTGAACAGATCGTGGGTTCGCCAGAACCGGACATCGATATGCAGGCCTTCAATCAGAACTCGAAACTCAAGGCGTTGCATGAATATCACCGCCCTTTCTATGAGCGCATGAACGCATTTTGCCAATAAGGATAAGGAGTCTCCATGAAGAAGATCATTATTACGGGAGCTGCTAACGGTATTGGTCGGGCCACCGTCGAAAAATCCATCGAGCAGGGTTACTTTGTGATTGCCGTCGACAAGGACGCTGTCGGGCTGGCATCGCTACAGAAGGCCTATGGCCCCGATGCACTTGAAGTCCATCATGCCGATTTCTCGGACCCCCGCACGATCAAAGGCTTTATTCCTGCGTTGTACGAGCGCCATTCGACAATTTATGCCTTGATCAATAACGCGGGCCTTTATCACGGCAAGAGTGTTTATCTCTATTCCGATGAAGAGATAGAGGAGATCATGAATGTCAACGTCAAGGCGCTGATCTACCTCTCCAAGGATTTTGCCGAGCGAGAAATGAAGCACGAAGCACCGCGGTGCATCGTCAATATTTCCTCGGTTGCCGGAGAGGTCGGAAGTTGTGATGCTCTTTATGGTGCCACCAAGGCAGCTGTCATCGGCCTGACCAAGGCGAATGCCTGGAACTTTGCGCCTTTTGTCCGGGTGAACGCTGTCTCACCTGCACTGATCCATGACACGGCCATCTACGACACGATTCCTGCCTATCGGCGTGACGAGTATGCACGCCAGGAGATTCTCAAGGACCCGATCCGGCCTGGTGGAGTCGCAGACGTCATATTGCTGTTCATCTCCGAAGCCACCCGGCATATCACGGGCAAGGTCATTCCCGTCGATAACGGAGCCTACCCACGATGAAAAACCTGCCTGAAAAAAAGAAGTTGATGTTGGTCGGGGCCGGGAATCTGTGTTTGCAGATTCTGAAAATACTGGCTCCCCGGAATAACTTTCAATTTGTTGTCGTTGGACGGCAGGAAGAACCAACGGTCCGTTTCTGTAATCTGGTCGCGTTGTCGGCGGCTCAGTTGGGAGCCTACATCTCGATTGAGCCTGTCGTTGCAGATGTGATGGATGTGGACAGGATGACCGATGTCCTGAAAAAACATAATCCTGACATTGTCATGAACTGTGCGTCGCTGCAGTCGTGGCGGATTATCACTCAGTTGCCGAAGCATCGATTCGAAGAGCTGGACAAGGCACAGTTTGGCCCCTGGTTGCCGATGCATCTCACGTTGATGCACAGCCTGATGCGGGCGGTAAAGGCTTCGGGAGTGGTGACTAAAACCGTCAATGCCGCCTTTCCCGATGCCGTGAATCCTATCTTGAGCAAGGTCGGGCTGGCACCGGACCTGGGGATCGGAAACGTAGCCAATCTGATTCCGGCTACTCGTTTATCCATTGCCCGCCTGCTGGAACAACCGCCGGAAGAGGTGAGTGTCAGTCTGTATACCCAGCATTATTTCAGTCATTACGTGCCCCGCGGTGGCCTGCCTCGAGAGGCACATTACAAGTTGTTGTATAGCGTCAGGGGAGAACCCCAGTCCGACCGGTTATTGCCTGCCGCTATTTTCGATACGGTCAGAACGGAGTTCCGTCGGCTGGGTGGGATCGACGGCCAATACCTGACAGCCTGTTCTGCCGTGACAGTCCTCGAGGGTCTGTTCTCTGCAACACCTGTGGTTGTGCACGCGCCGGGGCCTTTGGGATTGCCCGGTGGCTACCCGGTCAAGTTGCATGACGGGCAAGTGGAGGTGCAATTCTCGCCCTCCTGTACCCGTCAGGAGGCAATAGAGATCAATAGCCTGTGCCAACGTCAGGATGGGATCGATGAGATCCACGACGATGGTTCAGTGACGTTCAATCCTGCCTGCATGTCGATTTTCGGAAAGCTCCTGGGCTACTCGAAAAGGCACATGTCACTTTCACAGTCCGAAGCGTTTTCAAAAGAACTGGCCAGCCATTATGCGGCGTTCAGAAACTCTAACGGGTAGGAGACAGTTATGAATCAATACCTCGTTCAACATCCTCAGACCGTTGAAGATTATGCCTCGCAATATTCATCCGACTTCGTTAGTCGTTGGGATGAGTTAATTGACTGGGATTTGAGAAAAGAAGGCGAGAACGGTTTTTTCGAGAACCTGCTCAAGCGCGCAGGAGCGCGAAGGGTCATCGATGTTTCCACTGGAAGCGGTTTTCATTCCGTGCAACTGAAAAAGGCCGGTCTGAACGTCGTTGCAACCGATGGCAGCCCTACCATGCTGACCAAGGCCAGGCATAACTTCCAGAAGCATGGCCTGGACATCGAAACCCATCATCTGGACTGGCTGGCGCTGGACCCTTCGGTTCTCGGTACCTTCGACGCGCTTGTCTGTCTGGGAAGCTCCTTGTGCCATGTGTTTGAAGAAATCGATCGCTTGAAAGTGCTGGCCAACTTCAAGGCCTTGCTCAAGCCCGGCGGCCTGCTGGTGGTCGATCAACGAAACTTCTTTGCCATTTGTGCCGGTCGGTACAAGTCGAGCGGCCAGTACTATTACTGCGGTGGCAATGCTTCGGTGACCCTGGGCGAAGTCAATTCTGAACTCTGTGAGTTCATATATACCTTTGAGGATGACGAACGTTATTCGCTCAAGGTGTATCCGTTATTGCCCGAGCAATTGAAGTCTGAACTTAACGCTTCAGGGTTCTCCTATCGGGATATGTACGGCGATTTCAAACGCCCTTTCGATATGTTGAGTGCAGATTTCGTTATCCATACGGCGGTGGCTCTATGAAAGGTGAAGCGATAGGCACGATGGCTCACTCTCCTGTCCGGGCAATGGACAGCGCCATTCTGGCCGTGGTGTTGACGGGGTTTGTGGCAAGTACCTACGGCTTTGGTGTGTACCTGTTTGCAAACCTTGTGGTGGACATGCGAAGAGATATCGGCTTCGACTACACCACCGTGGGGATTATCACAGGCGGCGCACAAATCGGGTTTCTGGTGTTTTCATCGGTCACCAGTTACATCAGCCGTTTCTTTGAAGGCTGGAAGATCAGTCTTGTTTCTACCGTTATAACGACCCTGGCCTTGCTGGGCTTGAGCGTGAGCAATGATATCTGGTTGTCCGGCGGCTTACTGATTCTGCTGGGGGGATGTTCGGCTTCGGTCTATATCCCGTTGGCTGAAATCGTGACCAAGGGGTTCAGTCCCGGTAATCGCTCCAGGGTCATGGGATTGATTTCCAGTGGCACCAGCTACGGTGTGTTCATTAACGGGCTGCTGGTTTCATTCCTGACGTTACATGGTGGCTGGCGCTCCATCTGGCTGACCGCCGGGCTCATTTCTCTGGCGCTGTGTTTCATCGCATTTTTTCTGTTGCGCAACATGGGGGGCGAGCCCTCCGTCGATGTACAGAAGCAGAGCGCTGCGCAGCCGGTTGCGGAGGGATCGTGGCTCAGCAAATCGCTCTATTCGATCTGGGCCATTGCATTCTTGAATGGGGTTACGCTTCTGCCGTTTCAAACATATCTGGCTCCTTATCTTCGGGACGAACTGGGTGTTTCGGTCGCCACGACCGGCTTCATCTGGACCACGATCGGTGCCGTTGGCATGGCATCCGGTTTTCTGGTCGGCTGGATCGCCGATAAAGTGGGCGTACGCACAGCGCTGTTGATGTGTTTCTTCAGTGCCGGTCTGGCCAGCCTTCTGGTGTTTGCTTTCAGTGACGTTGCCGTGTTTTACGTGTCGGCATTCCTCTTCGCGCTGGCGTTCTACCCCATCTTTGGCCTTGTTCCGAGTTATATCGGGCAAATTGTTCCTGTCAGCCGCCTGACCCAGGCCTTCGGGATTGCCAATGTGCTCATCGGCCTGGGCGGTGTGTGCGGTAACTTCCTCGGGGGGCTGTCCAAGGACATGACGGGCTCTTTTTCCTCGGTCTATATCGCGGTGTCGCTGCTGTTGTTCCTGCAGTTCGCGATGGTGTTCATCCTGCGTAAAAGCAAAGCATCTGAGTGAGAGCGATCATGAGCTATTTCCCTATCCCCGGAAGTCAGAATCTCCATGGTTTTGCGTTCAGCTACCTGAGGCCTGAACATCCACAGATGAAACAAAAGCCGCTGGTGATCTGGATGACGGGCATCTCGGCTTCCGGCAAGTCGACTATCGCCGATGCACTGGCGGTTGAGTTGAGAGCAGCAGGCCGTTTTACCTACATCATCGATGGCGACTCGGTCAGAAACGGTCTGTGCAAGGACCTCGGGTTCACAGACTCCGACAGAGACGAAAATATACGCCGTGTGGCAGAGGTGGCCCGTTTGATGGCGGAGTCTGGCCTGATTGTCATTGTGGCGCTGATATCACCTTCCGTTGCAAGCAGGCACTATGCCCGCTCCATTATCGGGACCGACCGTTTCGTGGAAGTCTATGTCGATGCTCCGCTGGATACGGCGGAGTCGAGAGATCCCAAGGGATTGTACAAGAAAGCCCGGGCGGGGTTGATCCAGAACTTCACCGCCATTGATTCCGGCTACGATGTGCCTGTCTTCCCGGAGATTCATCTGAAGACCCACGAGCTGTCGATCGAGCAGTCAGTCCAGCAGGTGCATACCTGGATTTCCAGTGCCCAGACAGATTTTACTGATTCGGACAGCGTACGCCCTGCATCCGGGTAAAAGAGGTTATCCTCCCCTGACCGCATAATCGGCAGTTGGGGGAGGGTGGATGTCACACGCATTCAGTGCTGTAAAAATGATTCGCCTGATCGGCGGGGCTGTGGTGTTGGACTTCATCAATACCTGTAACGGCCGCCGTCCGAATTCGTCCCTGGATGCACCACAGGACAGGCTCAATAGCTTCCAGTTCTTTTTTGAGTGGGCGTTACATGCCTCATTGATCACCCATGCCGAATACGAGGCATACAAATCCTCCATTCTGGATTCGGTGTTTCCGTTCCAGCCGTGCCTGAAATCGGTCGTGGATTTTCGTGAAAGCCTGTTCCGGATCTTCTACGCCTTGTCACAAGAACAACCCGTGACCCCGGAGGTGTTGCAACCACTCAATGATGCACTCGAACGAGGCAATGCCTGGCGGGTGTTGACGGTCAAGAACGGTTTGCCGGCATGGGGCTGGAAGCACTGCTCGACGGTTGATGAACTGGCCACGATGCTGGTGGGGCGTCTGGCGGTTCAGGCCGAAAGCCTGTTGACTGGCCCTGACCTGCAACACCTGAAATGCTGTTCTTCGCTGGAGTGTGACTGGCTGTTTCTGGACAGCTCCAAAAACAAACAGCGCCGATGGTGCCAGATGAGTGTGTGTGGAAGCCGGGAGAAACTCAACCGGCTGAAACACGCTGGCGGTGCTCTGTAAGAGGCTTTGTTTTCTTGCCCTCGTTTCCAGCAAATGCCTCATTGTTGGATATGCATGAAGAACTCACCCTTGTACGTCGGCAATCGAGATGCCTGTCCGTGCTATCAATGTTTCGCAAGCCTTCATGAATGAGTTTATGTGTTCGGTCGTCAGCTCTTGCGATGGCAGGATGTCCTGATAAGCGCGATCCGATTCTGCAACTTTCCATGAGAGCCCGATGTTAATCATCTCCAATAACGTCCATTTACCTGACTCGGAAATCGAGTGGACGGCCATTCGTGCCCAGGGCGCGGGTGGGCAGAACGTCAACAAGGTGTCGAGTGCGGTTCATTTGCGCTTCGATATCAACGCCTCGTCGCTGCCGCCGTTCTACAAGGAGCGGCTGCTGGCGCTGCGTGATCATCGCATTACCGGTGAGGGTGTGATTGTGATCAAGGCGCAGCAGTACCGTACGCAGGAGCAGAACCGGGCCGATGCGTTGTTGCGTTTGAGTGAGTTGATCGTCAGCGCCGGCAAGGTCGAAAAAAAGCGCCGGCCGACCAAGCCGACGCTGGGGTCCAGAACGCGGCGCCTGGATGCCAAGAGCAAGCGGGGTTCGATCAAGGCCGGGCGGGGAAAAGTCGATTTTTGAGCAAGCTCACTGGTTTCTCTGCTCGCGCATGACCTGCGCCTGTCTGTATAGATAGATGCTCAAGGCCAGGCCGCTCATAGAGGCAAGGGCCGCAAAGAGGAAGATCGAGACAAAACCGAATCCGGCCGCAATGGCGCCGGCCAGCGGGCCGGTAATCCCCAGTGACAGATCGACGAACAGCGAAAAGGCGCCGACGGCCGCGCCACGGCTGGATGCGGGGACCAGGTTCACGGCTTCCACGCCCAGTGCAGGAAATACCAGAGAAAAGCCAAAGCCGCTCAAGGCTGCGCCAGCCAGGGCAAGGCCGGGCGTCGGTGCAAGCCAGAGCAACAACAGCCCCAGACTTTCCACCGAGAGGCAGGCAATCGCCACTCGAAAGCCGCCCAGACGATTGATGAGGTTGCCGAACAGCAGGCGGGCAATGATGAAGCAGGCACCGAACAGGCTCAGGCACAAAACCGCATTGGGCCAGTTGTTGCTGGCGTAATACAGGGTGATGAAGGTTGCGATGGTGCCGAAGCCAATGGCGCCCAGGGCCAGGCCCATACCGTGTGGGAAAACCATCTTCAGCACATGGGTAAAGGGCAGGCGTTCGCCATGTACGATGGGCGCAGCCGGCTTTTTCAAGGTCAACACAAGCCCGATCACGCTGAGGGCAATGATGCTGCCTCCCATGGTCCAGAGGCCCAGTGACTTGACCAGCCACACACCCAGAGGTGCGCCGATTGCCAGAGCGCCATAATTGGCGATGCCGTTCCAGGAGATGACCTTTGCAGTGTTAGAGGCTCCGACACGGCCGATGCCCCAACCGATCGCACCTGATCCCACGAGGCTTTCTGCGCTGCCCAGAAGAATACGGCCAATGAACAGACTGACCAGGCTCGCGACGGGCCATCCCGGCATGGCAATCGGCAGCAACATGAAGATGCCACTGAGACCGCACCCCGCCAGGCCGTATTGCACGGCTTTCTTGCTGCCCAGGTTATCGATGACGCGGCCAGCCCATGGCCTGCTGACGAGTGTTGCCAGGTACTGAATGCTGATGACCAGGCCGGCTGCAACGGCGCCAAACCCAAGGTCGGTGTGCACATAGCCCGGCAGGACGGCGAGGGGGATACCGATATTCAGGTAACCGATGAAGGTGAAGAAAACGATGGAAACGACCTGCAAGGTGACCTTGAGAGGCGCTTGCGGGGCAGCATTGTGTGTCTGGGGCATGGGGAGCGGTCCATTCTGGCGACGGATTGACGAGAGGCTGGATGATGAAATCGGCGCAGGCAAAATCCTTAGCAAGCTCTCGAAGTCGCCATCATAGCGATCCAGGGGGATCTACAGGGGATAAAAGCAAAATAAAGCGCAGGGCAGTGGCTATCCGTGAGTCGGGGTCACGAGCTGCGTGGTGATCAGGGCCGCCAGTGCGTTTTCCTGGGTGCCGAAGCGTGCGAGCAGGGCGCTCTGTTTTTCCGGGCTGAGGCGTGCCCACATCTCGATCATTTTCTCGGCGGCTCCTATAAGCGCCTTGGCCTCGTTTTCGGTGAAATCAGTCATGGACCTGCTTTTATGTGTCGGTGGTTTCTCAGGCGTATTGAAACCCGGAACGACCGGCTTTCGATACGCCTGAAAACAATCGCCTTCAGTCTTTACGTCGGGCTTTCTGGCTGGCTTCAGCCGAGGAGGCTGCTTTCATTGCGGCAGTCTGGCCAAGTTCCTGTTGGGCCAGTGGAGACTGCTTGGGTTCCTGTTGACTTGGGAAGGGGAAGTTTGGAATTTCATGCATCGTCGTCACCTCGCAAGGATTTGCAGATTGAACCGTGCTTTAAAAAGCTTCCGCAGGATACAGCACTGAAAATGACAATCCGGATATTTTTTGCAATTTACCGCTCAACGGACGAAACAAAAACGGCTTTTCAGTGTCTTGCAAACGGTTGCCGGGATGTCCCTGCAAGGCATCATTTACGCCCTTCGGCGCTCCTGGCCACTTCATCGGTGCGTGCGGCCATGATGAAGTCATTGCGATGCAGCCCCTTGATCGAATGGCTCCACCAGGTCACGGTCACTTTGCCCCATTCGGTCAACAGGCCTGGGTGATGACCTTCCGCTTCGGCGATGTCACCCACTGCATTGGTGAAGGCCAGCGCAAATCTGAAGTTCTTGAAGAGAAAGACCTTCTCCAGCTGCATCACACTGTCGCGGACTTCAATGTTCCAGTCGGGGATCTGTTTGATCAGATCGGCCAGTTCGGCCTCGCTGACCTGCGGGGCATCGGCGCGGCAGGCTTCGCAGTGGGCTTGATTGAGGGATGACATGCCAGGACTCCTTGTTCAGGCCGCGTGGTTTCGGGTGGGCGGCCGTGGCTCGAATTTAGGGGAATGCAATCCCAACTGCATGGCGTGTCCGACCAGCCCCATGATGTCTTCATGGGCGAGATCGAACAGGCGCTTGAGGTTGGGCAGTACGAAATATAAAGGTTGCAGGATGTCGATGCGATAAGGCGTGCGCATGGCTTCCAGTGGATCGAACACCTGATGCTCCGGAACACTGGACAGGCTGTAGACCGCTTCCTTGGGCGAGGACAGGATGCCGCCGCCGTAGATCCTGCGTCCCTGCGGTGTATCCACCAGCCCGAATTCGATGGTCATCCAGTACAGGCGCGCCAGATAGATCCGTTGCTCCTTGCTCGCATTCAGGCCCAGCTTGCCGTAGGTGTGGGTGAACTCGGCGAACCAGGGATTGGTCAGCAACGGGCAGTGACCGAATATTTCGTGAAAGATGTCGGGTTCTTGCAGGTAGTCCAGTTCTTCTTCGGTGCGGATGAAGGTCGCCACGGGAAAGCGCTTGCTGGCCAGCAACTCGAAAAAGGTCTGGAAGGGAATCAGGGCCGGAACCCGTTCAACCTGCCAGCCGGTGGCGGCGGCCAGCACCTTGTTGATGTCGCCCAGTTGCGGAATGCGATCGTGAGGCAGGGCCAGCTGTTCGATACCGTCCAGGTACTCCTGACAGGCGCGGTCCTGGATCACCGTCATCTGACGAGTGATCAAGGTGTTCCAGACCGCGTGTTCGGCAGGCGGATAATCGATGAAACCGCTGGCGTCGGGTTCACGGGCCACATACGGCGTCTGGCTCATGTTGACCTCTTCACTGTAATAATTGTTCTTACAGGTTAGCCTGATAACTGAAACAGCGACGTCCAGCGATGTGATTATTCCTGTCAGAAAAGGGCTGTCGTTTCCGTTGAATTACGGGTAGTCGAGCATGTAAGTGACTGAAAACTCCGCATTGGGGTAGTTCAGCCTCACACGTGGAAGTACAAAACCGCCACAGGAGCCGCAGCTGTCCATGAGCGTAAAGAAGTGGATGCGCGCGGCGTTGTCGTGCACCAGCTCATCGTCCATGACGGTTGCGATCAGGCGCTCGGAATCCAGCTGGCGATCATGCTGCCTGACGACCAGGGTGTTTTCCCGACGCAGTGTGGGCAGGCTGGTGTATTTCGGGTCCGGTGCGCGCGTCTGCATCACGGCTCGGGCGTCGATGTACGTGACGCCTCCAATGGTCTTGCGAGGCTCCTCGATCTTCAGGTGTATTTTTTTCGCACGCTTTCCGCCTGCCAGGGCATAGATGACCATGCGTGCTCCCGAAGGGGTTTCGACGGCGACATAAGCCAGGTTGGAGAGGTTGATGTGCCGCGAGATTTCGTTGGCCGAGCTGATCTGTACAATCGTCTCGAGGTTGAAGCCCGGAGAGCTCAACTGCTTGTTGCGCGCCGGCAAGAGATGATTGAGCACTTCGCAGATGGCGGCCTGGCGTGCTTCGGGTTGCAGGCTGATTTTCTTGAAGTCGGGGATCAGGCTTCTGGCCATCTCCACGTACTGCTCCTGTTCGGCTGCGCCGCTGAGTATCAGGACCGCTTCTTCTTCCAGTTCGGTGCATAAACGGCGACGCTGATAGCGCTGAAGGTATTGAGCATAGGAAATATCACCGTAACGACGGCCCGTGTGTTGCTGCATGTCAAACAGCAGTTTGGCGACATTGTCGATGTCCTGTTTGGCATGAAAGCGATTGGCCAGGAAGCGCATGTGTTCCGACGGTATCAGATAGGCCTTGATAACGGCGGGATTGGTGACCCTGCTGAACAGGAGGGTATCGCCCTGTCCGAGGGCGGCCCGGTAAAAGACCCCGTGGTCGGGCTCGACCATGATGTCGTCCCCGACTTTGACACCCCTCAGCACTCTGCTGTCTTCAATACCTTCGGCTATCTGCTTGAACTCCATGGCCGGTAATAGTCTGTCTATCCAGTTCATGACGTTGTCCGAGGCATTCTCGGGCAGAGGGTGCCGTGGCAGCAGGGTGCCTGTGATCTGCTCCTGGTAAACGGGTTTGTCCGGCAGGTTGAGTGCGGCTTTTTCTTCCGGGGTCAATACGCTGAGTTTCTTGCCAATGACTTGCTCGGGCTTTCGTCCCTTGGCCGGTACGATATGGTCGGCCCACTTCTGAAAATGCCCCTCCATGACCATGACAGGGAGCAGGCGAGGGGCACTGCCGGGAAGTTCGACGAGCATTTCAGCGGGCCTGTATTCACGCAGGCTGAAGGCCACGGCGGCCTGTTGCTGCCGGCTCGATCCGGCATCCAGGTTGACTTCCGGCGGTTTGGTCTTGAGCGACAGAGGGGCTGTACAGGTTTGAAGCAGATCGCGTTTCGGCCGACAGTGACCGGGCGATTCAAGCAGTTGCTGTGTCCGGTAGTCTGAAGTGTCCAGGTCGAGTCGACGGAGGAAGGGCGTGTCTTGTGAGGTGTCCAGGCGATAGATGACATTGTCGATGCGGATATCGACCAGCCCCTGCTCCCTGTACAGGGTATAGACCTCACAATTGGCGGCGATCCGGACTCCGCAGGCGTCATCGGCGGTACGTTGAACCGGTGCACAGCCGGGGTATTGCCCTGGAACGATGGTTTCACGCATGGACAGATAGATCGGTTCGCCTGCCGGATCATGGGGCGATGCAAACGGGACCAGCCTGGGGCCATAGGTGTTGCCGGTGTGCAGGTCGATCTGTCGATAATCGGGATTCTGCAGGGTGCCTGTATTGCGGATGGCAATATTGCTGACCCCGTCGACCTGAGTGAGCCGGTCCATGGGGGTAGCCGGTCGCCAGGTCGATGACGGCTGAGTCGAGTGCAGGAGGCTGGCGCGATAAGCCGGGATTGAAGTCCTGGTGTTGACGAAGCGTCTGGCCAGTGCCTTCAGTTCGCTGGCCGAATGGTGGACACCCTGCATGAACAAGCGGGACGCCATGATCGGCATCAGCAGGCGTTTTTTGCCCACGGTATTGGCGACCCTCAGGGTACTGGCGACGGTCCGGCTGGCGGTGGCCAGCGGGCGGCCCAGTTCAGGGACGACATCCAGCAGGCAACTGGCAGCATCGGCACCATCGTTGACATCAAAGCATCCTACGAAGGGGACGATATTCTTGATGTCCTGCCAGATCGCCTCAAAGGGCGCTTCTGTGCGTTTCTTGCGGCGACTTTCGGCGGTCGTCAGGCCCATGCAGTTTTCACGAATGATTTCCTTGTGAAACAGAAAAATATCGTGGGTCATGCAACGAGCGATTTTGTCTTCGACGGTTGGACCCCGGACGGTTTCCAGATAGTTGAGGCGGGGAAAGCCTGGGTAAGTATCGGGACCATGGTTATAGGAGGAGTATTCCAGGCTGGCGACACCATACATGACCGATTGGAACAGGTCCGGATTGGTGATGATGGCGACGTCTTTCGGGCTCAGGCGGTGGCACAGGAAGCGGTTTTCCAGGGGAAACACTTCGTAGATGAAGTGCTCATCCTGATAGTGCGCATGAATGAGGCAGCCCAGATTGCCTCGACGGTATCGCCAGTCACTTTCCTGAGCCTGGTGAGGATGGTCGGGACCGATATATTCCTTCCAGCTGGTGGCATACAGCTTCAGTTTTCCATCGAGCAGCCGTTTTTTGTCCTCTGCGGGAAGGTCATGAAGAAACATCCGGGTGGCACGGCTCAGGATCGTTTCTGCTTCCTTCAGGTATCGGTCAAAGTCGTCATGAAACTGGCGGGTGATATCCGGCAGGGGGGTGTTGGCCAGCTTCGCATGGCGGTAATGGGAGCCATCGTCGAGATAGGATTCAAGCTCCGAGTACGCGATCCTGATGACCTGGTCCTGAACCTGTGCGCCAGGGTCGATGCCCGCCGCCAGAAGTGTGCGTTGGGCGGCATAGGCCCGGTTGGGCACCAGTTGCAGCAAGTGCCGGTCACACAACAGCATGAAGGCGCGGGTGGCCCTGTAGATATCGGTGATCGTATAGCTGCTTTTCGAGGGAATGATCGCTTCATGGTTGGCCCATGCCAGGATGGCATCGTTGAGCAGGCTGACGATGTCTGTTTTCTCCTGCTCCGTAAGTGCGGCCTTGGTCCGTTCCATCGGCAGGGCTTCCAGTGCCTCGAAGTCCGGTGCCCGGGTCGGGTCGCATAACGCCAGACCATGGCGCAGGTTGACCCAGCGAGGAGTGGCCTGATAACGGAAGTCAGCAGGAACATCCGTCAGCAGAAGCTCGGGAGCGAAGCGGTGCAGCAGCAGTTCATTGACGAGCTGGGCGTCCGCCAGGGCGCACTTCAGGGTGTCACGGGTGGCGTTATCCAGATCAATGCGGATTTCGGCGAATGAAAGGTCGTCATTGCCCTTGTCGAACAGGCTGTAATGGAGGATGAAGTTCATGCGTCGATCACGAGGCGGATAGAACACATCCATCAAGGCTTCCAGAAGCAGGCGCTGGGAGGGTGTCGTCACGGTTTCCGGGGGAGAGACGAGAGGGCTCCATCCCAGGGCTTCCGCCAGCCGGGCGGCAAGCGCCTTGAATGCTCGACTGTTCATCAAGGCGTTCAGGGCGGCTTTGGGGGGGCGATCCAGTATCACGCCGCGCACCAGGTCTTTTGTGTGGAGTCGCGCTGGAGGAGCGTCCAGGGCCGAGGCTTCGTTGGGGGTCAATGGCCTGAAATGCCCGGAATCCAGATGCATCACATCCAGATTCAGGTGCCGGGTCAGTTTCTCGAGCACGGTGGTGCCCGGCTGGTCTGCCAGCAGGCGGGCCAGTGTTGCTCCGAGGTCCTGATCATTCGGCAGCATCATCAAGGGGGGCAGGGGGAACAACTGCTCCGGGCGCCCGGGCGTGGCGGCCTTTTTCAGATCGGGATAGAGAATGAATCCGGCGAACCAGAATGCCTGTTCGCGGTAGGCGCAGGCACCGCTGCTCCAGAGTTCTCCCGCGAGCGAGAAAATGGCATGGCCGGGTGTGAGCGTCGAGGGATCGGACAGCTTGCCGGGGTTTCGGCTTTTGAAGTCATCCAGGGCAAGCCTGCACATTTTTCTGAAGAATGCGAGACGCCCGCCAGGGGGCACAGGGTGTTTTTCATCACCGTTGTACAGCATGCCGGAAACACGTTTTTCCACTGTGGGTGTTTTGACACGCTGTTCGAGGTGCTCAAGGTAATCGGGGTCAAAGTCGATTTTTCTGATCCTGTCGCTGGCCTGGATACCCAGGCACTTTCTGAACAGGTCGCTCAACGATTCGACAGGCGAATAGACCGTGCCGGTGAATTCATTGGGAAGGCAAAGGTCCTGAAGCGTGAGGTTATTGATATGGCGGATCAGTTCAGGGCTGTCGGCCATTATTGTTGAGTCATTGTTCATATACGTCCATCCATGAATAAAACGTGGGCATGAATGCCGGCTCCGTAAAAAGAGCCAGCGTTCAAGTTGTTATATTCCGGACGTCCGCGTCAGACGGGTGATGCACTGATAGTGCAATTTAAACAGGAAAGAATGATTGACTATCTGTTTCCGAATATCTGTCGTTCAGGCCGTGCGTCAGCCTTTAAAACAAGGCTGGCACACAGGTTGTCTGGACCCGTGACGGGTCAGCCGTTGCTGCAGCCATTGCCCATGACCAGGTAACTCATGATGTGCTGCTGCCCATGGGAATCCTCATAGCGCATGCGGGCCGGCACGACCTTGCAGACGTTGGGCGGCTGGCTGACGGACAGCACTCTGGCAATGTCGGGGTGGGAGTTGTAAGTGTAAGTCTCCACGGGTGTCTGTTGCGCCGTTACTTGAGTTTGCGACTCTTCGGCCAGGGCCAGAGTGCTGAAACCGCAAAGCGCCAGAACCAGCATTGAAACTTTCATGTGCTCTATACCTTCTTGAGTTCGAGAGGAGGCACATCACCCTTGTGAGGTGATGTGCGAAACAGTGTCGAATTACGTTTAAAACAAGCCGTCGTGGGGGACGTTAATTGTTTGCCATGTTGGCGGTGGGCATTCTATTCCCCTTGCCGGGTGGTATATATGAAGTCTTTTGATAATGGTTTTTATTGAAATGGTAACAATCGTGAAGACAGGCTTTTCTTCCGTTGCTTCGCCTTTTGTCCGCGAAGGGGGATAGGCCGGCTCCGGTAAGACCAACGTCGAATGGCCCCACAGGATGTGGCGGGATACAACGGAGTCATAAAACAACAACTATTACACCGAGGTATCCAAGATGAGTGCAGCTTCTCTGTACCCCGTGCGCCCGGAAGTCGTAGCGAATACGCTGACCGACGAGGCGACCTACAAGGCCATGTACCAGCAGTCAGTGGTCAACCCTGATGGTTTCTGGCGCGAGCAGGCACAGCGCCTCGATTGGATAAAACCCTTCACCCACGTCAAGCAGACGTCTTTCGACGACCATCGCGTCGACATCAAGTGGTTTGCCGACGGCACACTGAACGTGGCCTACAACTGTCTGGACCGTCATCTGGAAGAGCGCGGCGACAGCATTGCAATCATCTGGGAAGGCGATGACCCTTCCGAGCACCGTGAAATCACTTATCGCGAGCTGCATGCGGAAGTCTGCAAGTTTGCCAACGCCCTGCGCGGCCAGGATGTGCACCGCGGCGATGTCGTCACCATCTACATGCCCATGATCCCCGAAGCCGTGGTCGCCATGCTGGCGTGTGCCCGGATCGGTGCCATCCATTCGGTGGTCTTCGGCGGTTTCTCTCCCGAAGCCCTGGCAGGCCGCATCATCGATTGCAGCTCCAAAGTGGTGATCACGGCGGATGAAGGCCTGCGTGGCGGCAAGAAAACCCCGCTCAAGGCCAACGTCGACCGTGCCTTGACCAACCCTGAAACCAGCAGTGTGCAGAAGGTCATTGTCTGCAAGCGCACCGGCGGCGAGATCGAGTGGAACCGTCACCGGGACATCTGGTACCACGCCCTGCTGGAAGTGGCCTCGAGCACCTGTGCGCCGAAGGAAATGGGCGCGGAAGAATCGCTGTTCATCCTTTACACCTCGGGTTCGACCGGTAAGCCCAAGGGCGTGTTGCACACCACCGCTGGCTACCTGCTATATGCCGCGCTGACCCATGAGCGTGTGTTCGATTACAAACCAGGGGAAATCTACTGGTGTACCGCAGACGTGGGCTGGGTCACGGGCCATAGCTATATTGTCTACGGCCCGCTGGCCAACGGTGCGACCACCTTGCTGTTCGAGGGCGTGCCGAACTACCCGGATATCACACGCGTGTCGAAGATCGTCGACAAGCACAAGGTCAACATTCTCTACACGGCACCGACGGCCATTCGCGCCATGATGGCCGAAGGGGCCAAATCGGTGGAAGGTGCCGATGGTTCCAGCCTGCGTCTGCTGGGGTCCGTGGGTGAGCCGATCAACCCTGAGGCGTGGGGCTGGTACTACGAAACCGTCGGCAAGAAGAACTGCCCGATTGTCGATACCTGGTGGCAGACCGAAACCGGCGGCATTCTGATCAGCCCGTTGCCGGGTGCGACGGCCCTGAAACCTGGCTCGGCCACACGTCCGTTCTTCGGCGTGATCCCGGCGCTGGTGGATAACCTGGGCAACCTGATCGAAGGCGCTGCCGAAGGCAACCTGGTGATCCTGGACTCCTGGCCAGGCCAGTCCCGTTCGCTGTATGGCGACCATGACCGTTTCGTCGATACCTACTTCAAGACCTTCCGTGGCATGTATTTCACCGGTGACGGTGCGCGTCGCGACGAGGATGGCTACTACTGGATCACCGGGCGTGTGGACGACGTACTCAACGTTTCCGGGCACCGCATGGGGACCGCCGAAATCGAGAGCGCGATGGTTGCGCACCCGAAAGTCGCCGAAGCCGCTGTCGTGGGTGTGCCCCATGACCTGAAAGGGCAGGGCATCTACGTCTATGTCACCCTCAATGCGGGTGAGGTACCGGATGAAGCCTTGCGTATCGAGCTGCGCAACTGGGTGCGCAAGGAGATCGGGCCGATTGCTTCGCCTGATTTCATCCAGTGGGCGCCGGGCCTGCCGAAAACCCGTTCGGGCAAGATCATGCGCCGTATCCTGCGCAAGATTGCGACCGGCGAGTACGACTCTCTGGGCGATATCTCGACCCTGGCCGATCCGGGCGTGGTCCAGCATCTGGTCGATACCCACAAGACCATGAGCGCTGCCTGAGTTCTGAGCGCTGAAAAACGCCCCGCCCGGTGAAGACCGGCCGGGGCGTTTTCATGCCTGGCGTCAGCCTGTCAATCGCTCCCAGAGCGCCCTGGCCGAAGGGTTACGGTTGTCTCGCCAGCGCACCAGAATGATTTCCAGATGATCGGACTCCATATCGGGGTAGAGGCGGACCAGCTCACCGCGTTTGATCAAGGGGGCCACCATGCTGTGCGGCATGCAGGCTACGCCCTGGCCGCTGGCAACCATGGGTTTGAGGGCTTCCGAGACCGTGGCTTCAAAGACATGCCGCAAGCGGTTGGGTTCGGGGTGGCGGCTGATCTGCAGGCGCGACATTTCATGCAGTTGAGCGCTGCGTGAGTAAGTCAGCAAAGGGATCGGGGTCTTGGGTTGTGCGCAACGTGCAGCCAGCTCCGGTGTCGCGACCCAATACAACTCGTCATGCCCCAGCGAAAGCACTTCAAAGTCCCCCTGTTGTGAATAGGACTCGGTCCTGGCATCGCGGTAGAACAGAATGAAATCGCAACGACCCGACATCAGTGCCATGTAGTAGTCATCGGTGCTGCGATAGCCCGTGTCGATGCGGGTAAACATGGGGGACTCAAGCGAGTTCAGCGTGCTGATCCACTGCGGGAAGAAATTGCAGGCCAGAGTATGCAGCGAGGCGAAGGTGAGCGGTCGGTCGATGACTTTCACGCTTTGCTCGCAATCGCGGGCCAGGCGCACCAGTTCCACGACGTTGGGCAACAAGGCTTCACCGGCAGCCGTCAGGCGTATCGGTGTCTTGGCGCGATCGATCAGTGTCGCGCCCAGATGATTTTCGAGTAACTGAATGCGCCGGCTCAGTGCCGATTGGGAAGAGCCGCGCATGCTCGCTGCGGCGGTGAACTTGCCGGTATCGACCAGGGCGAGGAAATCTTCGTACCACTCGATATCCATAGGATTATTCCAGAATTCGATAATGCACTCAGGATAGTGGATCAAGAGTCGCTATCGAGATGGTGAGTCAATGTTTATTGTGAATGCAACCGCCACCTGCTGTTACACCGTGGTCATTCAACATAACAAGAAAATCTTAGGGGCAATGATATGCAGAAATTGAATGGGGTAAGGCTTCTTCTGAGCGCATCACTGTTGGCGCTCGGCGTCAGCGCTACAGGCGCGGCTCACGCAGGTGTGCTGGAAAAGGTCAAGGCACACGGCGCTGTGCGCTGCGGCGTGGCCTCCGATAAGCCCGGTTTTTCGTTGATCGACGATAAAGGTCAGTGGACCGGCATGGACGTGGATCTGTGCCGTGCCGTTGCGGCGGCCGTTCTGGGCGATGCCGACAAGGTCGAATACCTGGCCACCACCGGCAAGAACCGTTTCACCGCGCTGGCCTCAGGCGAAATCGACGTGCTGTCGCGTGCCACTTCCTGGACGGCGGACCGGGTTGCCAGCCTGGGCGTGGACTTCACCACGGTCTGGTTCTACGACGGTCAGGGTTTCATGACCCACGCCAAGGACGGGATCGAAAAACTCACCGACCTGGACGGCGCAACCTTTTGCCTGTCACCGGGTACCACCTCCGAGCAGAACCTCGAAGACTACTTCGGTCAGCGTGGCCTGACCTACAAGACGGTCATCATCGAGAAGAGCCCCGAGCTGTTCGCTGCGTTCCAGCGTGGCCGTTGCAATGCGATTTCCAATGACCTGTCAGGCCTGGCTTCGCGTCTGGCACTGATGAGCAACCCCAAGGAATACGCCTTGTTGCCCGAGGTCATTTCCAAGGAGCCGCTGGGTGCCTACGTGGCCCAGGGCGATACCGTCTGGCGCAACATCGTGACCTTTACCGCATACGCCCTGATGACGGCCGAGGAGCTGGGTGTCAGTTCGGCCAACGTCGATGAATTGCAGGCGAAAAAAGATGCGCCAGCCGATGTCTCGCGTCTGCTGGGTACTGAAGGCAACGTGGGCAAGGCCTTCGGCATGGATAACCAGTGGGCTTACCGCGCCATCAAGCAGGTGGGCAACTATGCGCAGATCTACGAGCGCAACCTGGGTGAGAAAACCACGCTGAACTTCCCGCGCGGCCTGAACCGGCTGTGGAAGGATCAAGGCCTGCTCTACGCACCACCGATTCGGTGATGCCTGCCTGATTGTCCATTGACCGAACGGAATACCTTCATGTTGACCCAATACCTGCAAAAGGCCCGGCTCTGGAGTGCGTTGCAGCAAGGGCTGGTGCTGGCGCTCGTCGCGCTGGTTTTCTACCTGCTCGCGCACAACGCCAGTGCCAACCTCGATGCGCTGAATATCGCTTCGGGGTTCGGATTTCTGTCCCAGCGTGCCGGCTATGACATCAGCTTCAGGCTGATTGACTACACCCCGGACGATACCTACCTGAGAGCCTATGTGGTGGGGCTGCTCAATACCTTGCTGGTGTCGGTATTGAGCATCGTCCTGGCGACGCTGACGGGCGCAGCCCTGGGGCTGGCGCGGGTGTCGGAAAACTGGCTGATCAACCGGCTCAGCGGTGCCTGCATCGAGTTCTTGCGCAACGTGCCGCTGGTGGTTCATGTGGTCTGGTGGTACGGCCTGGCGCTGGCGTTGCCGGGGATCAAGCAGTCGATACCGCTATTCGGCGTGGCCTGGCTGAATAACAGCGGCCTGATGCTGCCATGGCCGAAAGACGGTGCCCTGATGGGCTGGGGGCTGCTGCTGATGGCCGTGGGCATGCTGGCAGCCTATGTGTCTTGCCGGGTTCGCGAGGCGAAGGCCCCGTGGCGCGGTTTCAGTTCCCGCCGCTGGCCATGGTTGTTGGCAGGCGCCGTGTTGCTGCCGCTGCTGGCCTATCTGTTCAGTGGCGCGCATTGGCAATGGGAAGTCCCGGTACAGAAAGGGTTCGGCTTCAAGGGCGGTATCGTGCTGGTGCCGGAGTTGCTCGCGCTCTGCCTGGCCCTGTCGTTCTACAGCGCCAGCTACATTGCCGAAACCGTTCGCGGCGCCATCGAGTCGGTCAACCGTGGTCAGTATGAAGCGGCCAGGGCGCTGGGCTTCGAGCGCGGCTCGACCATGCGTCAGCTGATTGTGCCGCAGGCGGTCTATCCGATGATCCCGCAGGTCACCAACACCTACCTGAATATCGTGAAGAACTCCTCTCTGGGTGTGGTCATCGGTTTCATGGAACTGGTGTCCTCCACGGGCGGTACGACTCTGAACCAGACCGGGCAGGCCATTGAGTGCATCGTGCTGGTCATGGGGACCTATTGCGTGATCAGTCTGCTGATTTCTGTGCTGATGAACATCTACAACCACCGAATCGGCCAGCGAGGACACTGAGCATGACTGCAATGAATCAAGCTCCTCGGATGTTGCCGCCGGTGTTGCCTGTGTCGCAGCGGGCGGTGTTGTGGGCGCGTACTCATCTGTTTCCGAGCATCGGGCACAGCCTTCTGACGCTGGCCGTGCTGGCGCTGTTGTTGTGGTGTGTTCCGGCGGCGTTGAACTGGCTGATCTTCAATGCCACGTTCGTGGGCGACAGTGCGGCGGCCTGCAATCCGCAGGGTGCCTGCTGGCTGCCAATCACCCAGCGCTGGAACCTGTTTGTCTACGGTTTCTATCCGGAAGCCGAGCGCTGGCGGGTCACACTGGCTCTCGCGCTGGCGGTGGGCGCCTTTGTGCTGCTGTTCTTCAGGAGCCTGGATCGCCGGGTGCTGATTGGCTACCTGGCGCTCTTGCCCTTCGTGATGTGGTGGCTGCTCAAGGGCGGTGCCGGTCTGCCGGAAATCTCCTCGACCAAGTTCGCGGGGATGATGGTGACGGTATTCCTGGGCACGGTCGGCATGATTTTCGCCTTGCCGCTGGGCATCCTGCTGGCGTTGGGCCGTCGCTCGAAAAAACCGGTCATTCGCATGCTCTGTGTGGCGTACATCGAGTTGGTGCGTTCGGTCCCGGTCATTTCCCTGCTGTTCATGGCTTCGCTGATGATTCAGCTGTTCCTGCCGCCGGGATCGGCGTTCGACATCCTGTTGCGCGTGCAACTGGTGCTGATTCTGTTCACCGCGGCCTATATGGCCGAGACGCTGCGTGGTGGCTTGCAGAACCTGCCGCGCGGGCAGTTCGAGGCGGCTCAGGCGCTGGGTTTCGGTTACTGGAAGACCATGGGGCAAATCGTCCTGCCGCAAGTGCTCAAGCAATGCATTGCGCCGTTGCTGACGCAATTCATCGGCCTGTTCAAGGAAACCACGCTGGTCATGATCGTCGGTGTGCTGGACATCGTCGGTATCGCGATGAGCACCGCTGCCGCACCTGAGTGGGTGGCCTTCGGTCACGAAATCTACATCTTCCTGGCGATCTATTTCTTCGTCATCTGTTTCGCGCTGTCGCGTTATGCCCGGCACCTGGAACGCAAACTGGAGCAGAACCGCTCATGACTATGAATCGCGAGGCCGACGCGGCCTCAATTGTGCTCATCGACCAGCTCAACAAGTGGTTCGGCAATACGCACGTGCTTCGCAATATCTCGCTCTCGGTCAGGCCGGGTGAAAAAGTGGTGATCTGCGGGCCGTCGGGGTCAGGCAAATCGACACTGATCCGTTGCATCAATCAGCTCGAACAGCATCAGCAAGGCACTGTGCAGGTGCTGGGTGAGGTGCTCGATGGCAGCGTCAGGAAGCTTGAGCGTATCCGGCGTCAGGTCGGCATGTGCTTTCAGCATTTCAATCTGTTCCCGCACCTGACCGTGCTGAAGAATTGCACATTGCCACAAACCTCCAACCTGGGCGTGCCGGAGAACGAAGCCATCGAGCGGGCGTTGAACCTGCTGGACAAGGTCAAGATGCGCGACCACGCCAACAAGTTTCCTTCCCAGCTGTCGGGCGGCCAGCAGCAGCGCATCGCCATTGCCCGCGCCCTGTGCATGCAGCCCAAGGTGATGCTGTTCGACGAGCCGACTTCCGCGCTGGACCCGGAGATGATTTCCGAAGTGCTGGATGTCATGACCGGCCTGGCCCAGGAAGGCATGACGATGATCTGTGTGACCCACGAAATGGGCTTCGCCCGCAAGGTGGCGGATCGCATCATCTTCATGGATAAGGGGGAAATCGTTGAGGAGGCACCGCCCGAGCGCTTTTTCACGGCTCCGGCATCGGAGCGTACACGCTTGTTCCTCGGCCAGATTCTCGATCATGGAGTGAATGCACAATGAGCCGTCCAATCGCTATCGCCTTGCACGGCGGTGCTGGTGTCCTGACTCCCGGCATGTTGAGCGTGGAGGATGAAAATGCCATCCATGCCGCCTTGCTCAATGCCTTGCAGGCCGGTCTGGTGATTCTGGAGGCGGGGGGGACCAGTCTGGATGCGGCGCAGGCCAGTGTCGTCGAACTGGAAGAGTGCCCGTGGTTCAACGCCGGCAAGGGCGCCGTGTTCACCCACCTGGGCGATCATGAGCTGGATGCTGCGATCATGAATGGTGCCAATCTCGAAGCCGGTGCCGTGGCGGGTATTCACCATGTCCGCAATCCCATCCGTGCGGCACGTGCGGTGATGGAGCATAGCGAGCATGTCTTGCTGGCAGGCGTGGGGGCTGACCGGTTTCTTGAGCAGCAGGATCTGGAACTGGTCGCCAATGACTGGTACAGCACACCGTTGCGTCGTCGTCAGCTGGAAGCCCAGCAACAGCAGCCCGAAGTCGTTTCGCTGGAACCGGGTGGCATCGAGAAAAAGTTCGGCACTGTGGGGGCCGTGGCGCTGGACCGGTACGGGCATGTGGCGGCTGCCACTTCCACAGGCGGTATCACCAACAAGCGTTATGGCCGGGTTGGCGATTCACCGTTGATCGGTGCCGGGACCTGGGCGGATGACCGCAGTGCCGCCATTTCAGCGACAGGGCATGGCGAGTTCTTTATCCGTGCCGTCGTGGCGCACAACATTGCGTCCCGGATTCGTCTGCTTCAGACCGACCTGAATACGGCTTGCGAGCAAGTCGTTCAGGGAGAGCTGAAGGATCTGGGCGGCAATGGGGGCGTGGTGGCGGTGTCTCCATCGGGTGAGACAGCGTTGAGCTTCAATACGCCGGGCATGTATCGGGCCTGGCGCGATGCCGATGGTGTGCTGCATACGGCCATCTATGCGGGTGACGATCGTCGGTATGAGCGGTAACTGAGTCCGTTTTGTCGCATGCAGGCCTTTTTCAGCGGGCCTGCATGCGCAGCGGGAAAAAAGATATATATCGATGTGTTACCTGCCCACCCACTTGCATTCATGCCTGCTTCTTTGTGGGACGTATCGCTGAAACTCTGCAGGAAAACGATGCATTTATCCGCGTCCTGTCGGTGGTCTGCAATGCCGGACTTGCCGGATTAGAAGGCTTTGCCAATAATGGGCGCGCTTCTTGCTGTATCAACTGCTTTTTTTGAATTCAAGGATCACGAAGCTGGAAGCCTGTCAACAGGCTGAAAGGCGTTTCTTGGCGCATCTGTAACTAGTTGTCGCATTGAAGAAATATCGACTTCGTACCTGCCGCTAAAATGCCCCTCACTTGTCAGAGGTCCTCTGACCGGAATTTCGGTATCAGTTGCCTGGCGTCGCTCTCTCCGGATTGTTCTTTCGCATATTGAGCTCTCGCTCACTTTGCCATTTGTCGTGTTTCACCGATGGAGTCCTGTAAATGAAAAAGCTCATGCTTCTTGGCGCGCTGGCGTTGTCTGTGCTTGCCCAGCCGGTTTTTGCCGATGAAAAACCGCTGAAGATCGGTATCGAAGCGGCTTACCCTCCCTTCGCCTCCAAGGCTCCGGACGGCAGCATCGTGGGCTTCGACTACGACATCGGCAATGCCCTGTGCGAAGAGATGAAGGTCAAGTGCACCTGGGTCGAGCAGGAATTCGACGGCCTGATCCCGGCGCTCAAGGTGCGCAAGATCGACGCGATCCTGTCGTCCATGTCGATTACCGAAGACCGCAAGAAGTCTGTCGACTTCACCGGCAAGTACTACAATTCCCCGGCTCGTCTGGTGATGAAGGAAGGCACTGTGGTCAGCGACAGCCTCGCTGAGCTCAAGGGCAAGAAGATCGGTGTGCAGCGCGGTTCGATCCATGAGCGCTTCGCCCGTGAAACCCTGGCTCCTCTGGGTGCAGAGGTCACGCCTTACGGTTCGCAGAACGAAATCTACCTGGATATCACTGCCGGTCGTCTGGACGGCACCGTCGCCGACGCCACCCTGCTGCAGGACGGCTTCCTGAAAACCGACGCCGGCAAGGGCTATGCCTTTACCGGGCCTTCGTTCTCCGATCCCAAGTATTTCGGTGACGGCATCGGTATCGCGGTTCGCAAGGGCGACAAGGCCAATCTGGACCGTATCAATGCTGCCATCGCTGCGATTCGTGCCAACGGCAAGTACAAGGCTATCCAGGACAAGTACTTCGATTTCGATATCTACGGCAAGTAAGTTGTCGCAACACCATTGAACGAGATGGCGCAAACAGGGCAGCCTGGATTGCGCCATTTTTTATACCCCGGTTCGAGGACCGTACAACATGTTGAAAGGCTACGGGGCTGTGATCCTCGAAGGTGCCTGGCTGACGTTGCAGTTGGCCCTGTCATCGATGGCTCTGGCAATCGTTCTTGGCCTGATTGGCGTGGCGTTGCGCCTGTCGCCCGTACGGTGGCTCGCGTGGCTGGGTGATCTGTACTGCACGGTGATTCGTGGCATTCCTGACCTGGTCCTGATTCTTCTGATCTTCTACGGCGGCCAGGACCTGCTCAATCGCATTGCTCCGATGCTGGGCTTCGATGACTACATCGACCTCAATCCCTTTCTGGCCGGGGTCGGAACCCTGGGGTTCATCTTCGGTGCCTACCTTTCCGAAACCCTGCGCGGTGCCTTCATGGCTATCCCGAAAGGCCAGGCCGAAGCCGGGATGGCTTACGGGATGAGCCGTTTCAAGGTCTTTTTCCGGATCCTGGTGCCGCAGATGATCCGTCTGGCGATTCCGGGCTTTACCAACAACTGGCTGGTGCTGACCAAGGCGACTGCGCTGATTTCCGTCGTCGGTCTGCAAGACATGATGTTCAAGGCCAAGCAGGCGGCAGATGCCACCCGTGAACCCTTCACCTTTTTCCTGGCGGTCGCTGCGATGTATCTGGTCATTACCAGCGTGTCGTTGCTTGCCCTGCGTTATCTGGAAAAGCGTTACTCCGTGGGCGTAAGGGCGGCTGACCTATGATTTTCGACTACAACGTCATCTGGGACAGCCTGCCGCTGTACTTTGGCGGCTTGCTGGTGACCCTGAAACTGCTGGGCATTTCCCTGTCGTTCGGCTTGCTGGCGGCCTTGCCGCTGGGGTTGATGCGGGTCTCGAAGCGGCGCTGGGTCAATCTGCCCGCCTGGCTGTACACCTATGTGATTCGCGGCACTCCCATGCTGGTACAGCTGTTCCTGATCTATTACGGGCTGGCTCAGTTCGCGGCGGTGCGCGAGAGTGTCCTGTGGCCGTGGCTGTCCAGTGCCAGTTTCTGTGCCTGTCTGGCTTTCGCCATCAACACCAGCGCCTACACTGCCGAGATCATTGCCGGCAGCCTCAAGGCCACACCGGCTGGTGAGATAGAAGCTGCTAGGGCTGTCGGCATGTCGCCGTTCAAGATGTACCGCCGTATCCTGCTGCCTTCAGCCTTGCGCCGGGCGCTGCCGCAGTACAGCAATGAAGTCATCATGATGTTGCAGACCACCAGTCTGGCCTCCATCGTGACCCTCATCGATATCACGGGCGCGGCCCGCACGGTCAATGCCCAGTTCTACCTGCCTTTCGAGGCTTATATAACCGCAGGCGTTTTCTATTTGTGCCTGACATTCATTCTGGTGCGACTGTTCAAGATGGCGGAGCGTCGCTGGCTGGGCTACCTGGCCCCACGGAAGGTCTGACATGCAAAGAATCGATCATGTATTGCCGTGGGGAAGCCTCGGCACCGAGCGTCAACTGAGCGTCTTTCGTTTCGGCAACGGCGAGCGCAAGGCGTATATCCAGGCCAGTCTGCACGCGGACGAATTGCCGGGCATGCGTACGGCCTGGGAGCTGAAAAAACGCCTGACCCAACTGGAAGAGCAGGGTGCCCTGAAAGGGGTGATCGAACTGGTGCCCGTGGCCAACCCGCTGGGTCTGGGCCAGTTGTTGCAGGGTGCGCATCAGGGGCGTTTCGAGTTCGGCAGCGGCAAGAATTTCAACCGCGATTTCACCGAGCTGAGCGAGCCGGTCGCCGAGTTGCTGGAAGGGCAGTTGGGAGATGACCCGCGCGCCAATATTCAGCTGATTCGCCAGGCCATGAGTACCGCGCTTGAACGTCTTCCGGCCGCACAAAGTGAGTTGCAAGGCATGCAGCGCGTGTTGCTGGGGCATGCCTGCACCGCGGATGTGGTGCTCGACCTCCATTGCGATGCCGATGCTGCCCTGCACATGTATGCCTTGCCGCAACAATGGCCGCAATGGCGTTCACTGTCGGCTCATCTGGGGATCAAGGTGGCGCTGCTGGCCGAAGACTCTGGCGGCAGCTCCTTTGACGAGGCCTGTTCGCTGCCCTGGCTGCGCTTGTCGCGGATCTTTCCGGAGGCGCAGATTCCCCTGTCCTGTCTGGCCACGACCATTGAGCTGGGCGGTCAGGCCGATACTGGCAAGGTCGACGCGGAAGTTCATGCCGAAGGCATCCTGGCGTTTCTGGCCGAGCAGGGTTTTATCGGTGGCGACTGGCCGCAGCCTGCCCACGATGCCTGTGAAGGCATGCCGTTCGAGGGAACCGAACTGTTGTATGCGCCTCATCCCGGTGTGGTGACCTTCCTGCGTGCTGCCGGAAGCCACGTCGAAGTGGGTGAGCCACTGTTTGAAGTCATCGATCCGTTGTCCGATCGGGTCAGCACCATCTGTGCGAATACTGCCGGGGTGTTATTCGCCATCGAGCGGCTTCGCTATGCACAACCGGGTTTCTGGCTGGCCAAGGTGGCGGGGCGCACAGCGCTGCGCCACGGGCGCCTGCTCAGTGACTGACTGTTTTATGAGAACCGAAAGCATGAACAAACTGGAAGTCCAGGACCTGCACAAGCGTTATGGCAGCCATGAAGTGATCAAGGGCGTGTCCCTGACGGCCAAGGCAGGCGATGTCATCAGTATCATTGGCTCCAGCGGTTCGGGTAAAAGTACTTTTTTGCGTTGCATCAATCTGCTCGAGCAACCCCATGCCGGCAAGATCCTGCTCAATAACGAAGAACTCAGGCTGGTGCCGAACAAGGACGGCGGCCTGAAGGCTGCCGACCCGAAGCAGTTGCAGCGCATGCGCTCGCGGCTGTCCATGGTGTTCCAGCATTTCAATCTGTGGTCGCACATGACGGCCTTGCAGAACGTCATCGAAGCTCCGGTCCATGTCCTGGGTGTCTCGAAAAGGGAAGCGCTGGAAAAGGCCGAGCATTATCTGGCCAGGGTCGGTGTTGCCCATCGCAAGGATGCCTATCCTGGCCACATGTCCGGCGGCGAGCAGCAGCGAGTGGCTATCGCCCGTGCCCTGGCCATGGAGCCGGAGGTCATGCTGTTCGATGAGCCGACTTCAGCGCTGGACCCGGAGCTGGTCGGCGATGTGCTCAAGGTCATGCAGGGGCTGGCTCAGGAAGGCCGGACCATGGTGGTGGTCACCCACGAAATGGGGTTTGCCCGCGAAGTCTCCAATCAACTGGTTTTCCTGCATCAGGGTGTGGTGCTGGAGCAGGGGGATCCGCGGGAGGTATTGGCCAATCCTCAGTCCGAGCGCTTGCAGCAATTCCTCTCGGGGAGTCTCAAATAATTCATGGTGTCGCTTTGACGATGCCTTTTACCGCAGAACAGGGCATGCTGCGCATCACGCAACATGACCTGGCTGCTCCAGCACGGACCCGTTGAGGTCCGGCCTTTGAGGCGATACGTATCGGATGTCCCAATGACTGCCCATCGAATAGGTTTCCTTGTCTGGCCCGGCACCAAAGCCTTGACCCTGGCGTTGGCTGAGGAAGCCTTGCGCGTTGCCCAGAACGTTCACCCTGACGTGGTCTATGAATTGTCCTTCCTTCAGGCCGAGGCCGCGGATGAACCGGTTGCTGCCGGGGCATGGCAATTGCCGGGTGAGCCATGGGCCGGTCGAATCGATGGGTTTCAGAAACTGTTCCTGCTGGCCGATGAGCCGCCAGCGCCGATGTCTTCCGCGCTGGCCAGTGCCCTCAAGCAACTGGTGCGTGCAGGCTGTGTGATGGGCGGGCTTTCGGCCGGGGTATATCCCATGGCCCAGTTGGGGTTGCTCGATGGCTATCGGGCGGCCGTGCACTGGCGCTGGCAGGACGACTTCAGCGAGCGCTTCCCCAAGGTAATTGCAACCAGCCACCTGTTCGACTGGGATCGTGATCGCCTGACCGCCTGTGGCGGCATGTCGGTGCTCGACCTGCTGCTGGCCGTTCTGTCCCGTGACCACGGCGCCGAGCTGGCCGGTGCGGTGTCCGAGGAACTGGTGGTCGAACGCATTCGCGAAGGCGGGGAGCGTCAGCGCATTCCTCTGCAAAACCGGTTGGGCTCCAGCCATCCGAAGCTGACCCAGGCCGTTCTGTTGATGGAAGCCAATATCGAAGAGCCGCTGACCACGGATGAAATCGCACAGCATGTCTGTGTGTCGCGTCGTCAGCTGGAGCGGATCTTCAAGCAATACCTCAACCGTGTCCCGAGCCAGTATTACCTGGAGCTGCGCCTGAACAAGGCGCGGCAGATGCTGATGCAGACCAGTAAGTCGATCATCCAGATCGGCCTGTCCTGTGGCTTCTCGTCCGGGCCGCACTTCTCCAGCGCTTATCGCAACTTCTTCGGCGCAACGCCGCGTGAAGACCGCAATCAGCGACGCAGCAACAGCCCCTTCGAGTTGTCCTCGGTTCCGGCCGAACGCGGATGAGTGGGAGCGAATTCATTCGCGAAAACGGTCTTTCAAATGACCTCTCTGCGTCGGATGTACCGGCTATTCGCGGATGAATCCGCTCCTGCGGCGTGTGGATTTATCCGCAAAAGACACTGGGTTTAGACTGCGCCTTTGTGATGCAATATGTCGCATTGCCGAAAGCGGTGAAAAAAACCGGTTTTGCGCTGTAACAAGTTGTCGCCTGGCGACAAGGCCGAACAGAAATCAGTCCTTACAATCTTTCCATCGCTTGCCAGTACCCGGCAGGCGTTCCTCTTCAGGAGACTCCGATGTCCGTTGAGCAAGCTGCGGTGCAACGCGCCGATTTCGACCAGGTTATGGTCCCCAACTACGCACCTGCCGGGTTCATTCCCGTGCGTGGCGCGGGTTCCCGAGTATGGGATCAGTCGGGGCGCGAACTGGTGGATTTCTCCGGCGGGATTGCCGTCAACGTATTGGGCCACTGCCACCCGGCGCTGGTCGGTGCATTGACCGAGCAGGCCAACAATCTGTGGCATGTCTCCAACGTCTTCACCAACGAGCCGGCCTTGCGTCTGGCCAGAAAGCTGGTGGACTCGACTTTTGCCGAGCGTGTGTTCTTCTGCAACTCCGGGGCTGAAGCCAACGAAGCCGCTTTCAAGCTGGCGCGTCGGGTTGCCCATGACCTGTATGGCTCGGAAAAGTACGAAATCATTGCAGCCCTGAACAGCTTCCATGGTCGCACTCTGTTCACCGTGAGCGTGGGTGGCCAGCCCAAGTATTCCGATGGCTTCGGGCCGAAGATCACCGGTATCAGCCATGTGCCATACAACGACCTGGAAGCACTGAAGGCCGCAATCAGCGACAAGACCTGCGCCGTTGTACTGGAGCCGATTCAGGGCGAGGGCGGTGTATTGCCTGCCGAGCTGGAATACCTGCAAGGCGCACGCAAGTTGTGCGACGAGCACAACGCACTGCTGATCTTCGACGAAGTGCAGAGCGGCATGGGCCGTAGCGGCCACCTGTTTGCCTACATGCACTACGGCGTGACCCCGGACATCCTGTCCAGCGCCAAGAGCATCGGTGGCGGTTTCCCTCTGGCGGCGATGCTGACCACCGAGAAACTGGCCAAGCATTTTGCCGTGGGTGTGCACGGCACGACTTACGGCGGCAACCTGCTGGCCTGTGCCGTGGGCGACGCGGTTATCGATGTGGTCAACACACCCGAAGTCCTCGAGGGTGTAGCGAGCAAGCACCAATTGTTCAAGACCCGTCTTGAGCGGATCGGTCAGCAATACGGTGTGTTCACTGAAGTGCGCGGTCTGGGGCTGCTGATCGGTTGCGTGCTGTCCGATGCCTGGAAAGGCAAGGCCAAGGACATTTTCAATGCCGCCGAGGCTCAGGATCTGATGATCCTGCAAGCCGGTCCTGACGTGATTCGTTTCGCGCCAAGCCTGGTGATCGAAGAGGCCGATATCGAAGAAGGCCTGATTCGCTTCGAGCGTGCGATTGCCAAACTGACGGCCTGATTTTTTCCGGCTGTACTTCCCGATGGTCATCCGCAGGGTGGGCATCGGGCTCATTTCCTGTATCGGGCATGCCCTGGCTGCGCGGTACGCTTTTAGTGCCGGTATTTCCGGCCTGTTGATAGGGTAAGGAGTGACACCATGCTGGTGATGCGCCCCGCGCAAATGGCTGATCTGGCCGAGGTTCAGCGCCTCGCGGCCGACAGCCCGATTGGTGTGACGTCCTTGCCTGACGATGAGGGTCGCCTGGGCGACAAGATCAGTGCCTCGGAAGCGTCCTTCGCTGCCGAAGTCAGCTTCAATGGCGAAGAAACCTACTTCTTTGTCCTGGAGGACAGCGAAAGCGGTCGATTGGTGGGCTGTTCCGGCATCGTCGCTTCGGCGGGGTATTCCGAGCCCTTCTACAGCTTTCGTAACGAAACGTTCGTACATGCCTCCCGCGAGCTGAAGATCCACAACAAGATCCACGTCCTGTCCCAGTGCCATGACCTGACCGGCAACAGCCTGCTGACCAGTTTCTATGTGATCCCCGAGCTGGTGGGCACGGCCTGGTCGGAGCTCAATTCTCGCGGTCGTCTGCTGTTCATTGCCAGCCATCCTGAACGTTTCGCGGACTCGGTCGTGACCGAGATCGTCGGTTATAGCGACGAAAACGGTGACTCACCGTTCTGGGATGCCATCGGACGTAACTTCTTCGATCTGAACTACGCCGAGGCCGAGCGTCTGTGCGGCCTGAAAAGCCGGACATTCCTGGCCGAACTGATGCCGCATTACCCCATCTATGTGCCGCTCCTGTCCGACGCCGCGCAGGAGGCCATGGGGCAGGTTCATCCGCGGGCTCAGATCACGTTCGACATCCTCATGCGCGAAGGCTTCGAGACGGACCATTACATCGATATTTTCGACGGTGGCCCGACGTTGCACGCCCGGGTATCCGGAATCCGCTCGATTGCCCAGAGCCGTCTGGTGCCCGTCAAGGTCGATACCGGCACTGCGGACGACACGGGCAAGGGCGGGCGTCTGTATCTGGTGACCAATGGCCTGTTGCAGGACTACCGGGCACTGCTGCTGGATCTGGACTGGGCACCCGGCCGTCCGGTCGTGCTGAGCCTGAAAGCCGCCGAGGCCCTGGGTGTCGGTGAAGGCGCCAGCGTGCGCCTTGTCGCCGTCTGACCGAACACAGCGGATTAGCCAGTTTTCCGGGGTTCAGAAACGCCCGGCTGAGGAGATAACATGATCGTTCGTCCCGTACGCAGCAGTGACCTGCCCGCGTTGATCGAGCTGGCGCGCAGCACCGGCGCAGGCCTGACGACATTGCCCGCCAACGAGCAGCGCCTGGCGCACCGGGTGGGCTGGGCGGAGAAGTCCTTTCGTGGCGAAGCCGAGCGTGCCGATGCCGACTACCTGTTCGTGCTCGAGGACGATGACGGACGTGTCATCGGTATTTCGGCCATCGCCGGTGCCGTAGGGCTGCGTGAGCCCTGGTACAACTACCGTGTCGGGCTCACGGTCAGCGCCTCGCAGGAACTCAATATCTATCGCGAGATCCCGACCCTGTTCCTGGCCAATGACCTGACCGGCAACTCCGAGCTGTGCTCGCTGTTCCTGCACAGCGATTCGCGTACAGGCCTCAATGGCCGTTTGCTGTCCAAGGCCCGGATGCTGTTCATTGCCGAGTTTCCGAAGCTGTTCGGCAACAAGATCATTGCCGAAATGCGCGGCATGTCGGACGAGAACGGGCGTTCCCCGTTCTGGGAAAGCCTGGGGCGTCATTTCTTCAAGATGGAATTCAGTCAGGCCGACTACCTGACCGGTGTCGGCAACAAGGCGTTCATTGCCGAGCTGATGCCCAAGTTTCCGCTGTACACCTGCTTCATTTCGGAAGACGCACGCAGCGTCATCGGGCGTGTACACGCCGATACCGAACCCGCTCTGACAATGCTCAAGAGCGAGGGCTTCAACTATCAGGGGTATGTCGACATCTTCGATGCCGGCCCGGCCATCGAATGCGAGACCACGAAGATTCGTGCCGTTCATGACAGCCAGACGCTGGTACTGGCCATCGGGACGCCGGGCGACGATGCCCCGCAATTTCTGATCTACAACCGCAAGCGTGAAGACGGTCGGATTACTGTCGGACCTGCCCGCATGGCGGCCGGTACATTGGTGGTCGATCCGACGACGGCCCGGCGCCTGCGCATGAGTCCCGGTGACAATGTGCGTGCGGTGCCCTTGTCGGCGGTTCGGGAGGGCGTGTGATGGAGTCGCTGTATATCGCCGGTGCCTGGCAGTCAGGAGAAGGAGACGCGTTCGACTCACTGAATCCGGTCACGCAGCAGGTTCTGTGGTCGGGGCGTGGGGCGACAGTCACGCAGGTCGGGGCGGCCGTAGAGGCAGCCCGTCAGGCATTTGCCGAGTGGGCCAGCCGTTCGCTGGATGAGCGGATTGCTGTGCTGGAGGCGTTTGCAGCCAGTCTCAAACACCACGCCGATGAGCTGGCTCGCTGCATTGGCGAGGAGACCGGCAAGCCGCTCTGGGAGTCGGCCACCGAAGTGACCAGCATGGTCAACAAGATTGCCATCTCGGTACAGAGCTATCGCGAGCGGACCGGTGAAAAGAGTGGCCCGCTGGGCGATGCGACGGCTGTGCTGCGTCACAAGCCTCATGGCGTGGTGGCGGTGTTCGGCCCTTACAACTTTCCCGGTCACCTGCCCAATGGGCATATCGTGCCTGCCTTGCTGGCCGGCAATACAGTGTTGTTCAAACCCAGTGAACTGACGCCCAAAGTGGCCGAGTTGACGGTCAAGTGCTGGATCGAAGCCGGCTTGCCGGCCGGTGTCCTGAACCTGTTGCAAGGTGGACGCGAGACGGGCATTGCCCTGGCTGCCAATCCGGGCATCGATGGTCTGTTCTTTACCGGTTCCAGCCGTACCGGCAAAGCCTTGCATCAACAGTTCGCAGGCCGTCCGGACAAGATTCTCGCTCTGGAAATGGGCGGCAATAATCCGCTGGTGGTCGATCAGGTTCAGGACATCGATGCCGCGGTCTACACCGTCATTCAGTCCGCGTTCATTTCGGCGGGGCAGCGCTGCACGTGCGCGCGTCGCTTGTTGGTACCGCAAGGCGCATGGGGTGACACATTCCTGGCCCGGCTGGTGGCCGTGACGGCAACCGTCGAGGTCGGTGCATTCGACCGGCAGCCACCGCCTTTCATGGGGGCGGTGATTTCCTTGCAAGCCGCTGAAAGCCTGCTGGCTGCCCAGCGCAATCTATTGGCCAGTGGCGCAGTGCCCTTGCTGGAAATGACTCAGCCCCAGGCGCAGTCCGCCTTGCTGACGCCCGGTATTCTGGATGTGAGCGCTGTTGGCGAGCGTCCTGACGAAGAGTTGTTCGGTCCCTTGTTGCAAGTGATTCGCTACGCCGGTTTCGAGGCGGCCATTGCCGAAGCCAACGATACGCAATATGGCCTCGCGGCCGGTCTGCTGTCGGATTCCGAAGCGCGTTATCAGCAGTTCTGGCTGCAAAGCCGGGCCGGAATCGTCAACTGGAACAAGCAATTGACCGGTGCGGCGAGCAGCGCACCTTTCGGTGGTGTCGGTGCCTCGGGCAATCATCGGGCCAGCGCCTATTACGCCGCCGACTACTGCGCCTATCCGGTCGCGTCGCTGGAAGCCGGGGCCTTGACCTTGCCTGCGGCATTGACGCCCGGCATCACGCTTGCCTGATAGCACTGCACACAGATGCACCTATAAAAACAGATCCACGGAGCCTTGCCGATGAAATCCTGTGAAGTCAATTTTGACGGTCTGGTTGGGCCTACCCACAACTACGGCGGTCTGTCCTACGGCAATGTTGCTTCCCAGAGCAATGGCCAACAGTGCTCTAACCCTCGCGAAGCGGCATTGCAGGGGCTGGCAAAGATGAAAGCGCTGATGGACATGGGGTTTACCCAGGGAGTGCTGGCACCTCAGGAACGGCCCGATGTTGCCGGCCTGCGCCAGTTGGGATTCAGTGGCACCGATGCTCAAGTGATTGAGCAGGCTGCCAGGCATGACATGCCGTTGCTGGTCGCCAGCTGTTCGGCGTCGAGCATGTGGGTGGCCAATGCCGCGACTGTCAGCCCGAGTGCCGATACCGCCGATGGCCGTGTGCACTTCACCGCCGCCAACCTGAACTGCAAGTATCACCGCAGCATCGAGCATCCGACGACCAGCCGGGTGTTGGGAGCGATGTTTGCCGATGCACAGCATTTTGCCCATCACGCGGCATTGCCGGCGGTGGCGCAGTTCGGTGATGAAGGGGCCGCCAACCATACACGTTTCTGCCGGGATTACGGTCAGGCAGGCGTGGAGTTCTTCGTGTTCGGGCGCAGTGCCTTCGACACACGCTACCCGGCTCCCCAGAAGTATCCGGCCCGGCAGACGCTTGAGGCGTCCAGAGCCGTGGCCCGGTTGCATGGCCTGAATGAAAGCGGGGTCGTGTACGGCCAGCAGAACCCTGCCGTCATCGATCAGGGCGTGTTTCATAACGACGTCATCGCGGTGGGCAATGGCGAAGTCCTGTTCTATCACGAGGATGCGTTTCTCAATACCGAGGCGATGCTGGCCGAGCTGCATGAAAAGCTCGCTCGTGTCGGCGGAGTGTTCCGGGCGATTTGCGTACCGCGTGCCGAGGTGTCGGTCGAGGACGCCGTGCGTTCCTACCTGTTCAACAGCCAGTTGCTGTCTCGTGCCGATGGCTCGATGCTGTTGATCGTGCCGCAGGAATGCCAGGCTAACCTGCGCGTCTGGAGTTACCTGCAACGGCTACTGGCCGAAGGCGGTCCCGTTCGTGAAGTGAAAGTCTTCGACCTCAAGCAAAGCATGCAGAACGGCGGAGGTCCGGCGTGTCTGCGCTTGCGTGTGGCCCTCAATGAAACCGAGCTGACCGCGGTCAATCCGGGTGTGATCATGACCGTGCCGCTGTATGAAACCCTGACGCAGTGGGTCGACAGGCACTATCGCGATCGCATGAGCGAAAATGATCTGGCCGATCCGCAATTGCTGATCGAATGCCGCACAGCATTGGATGAACTCACACAAATCCTTAAACTGGGCAGCGTTTACCCCTTTCAACTCGTTTGAAAGTACTGGCGCGCAGGGCATCGATATCCTGCGTGCAATCTCCCTATCGACTGAGAATCCCGAACATGAGCGACGCCCTGCAATTACTCCTCGAAGACGCCGATGGCACCCAGCTGGAAACATCCTGCACCCGCGTAGCCGTCATCTGGCAGGGTAAGGAACTGTGGATTCAGCAGGATGGCCGTGGCCAGCTGCTGATCGGTGTCGATGTCGAGGAAGGCGATGCCGAATACGCCAACCTGCTGTTGCGCCCACTGGCCACCAACCTGGTCAGTCTGCAGCTGGAAATGGAGCCAGCTGACATGAGTGAAGACGATGGGCATGTACACGGGCCTGACTGCAATCACTGAACCTCAAGGAGCCTGCCTATGCTCGCCCTCGGTAAACTGCTTGAACTGACTCTGGCCGGGCGTGAGCCCGCAGAAAAGACTCAACTGACCGTCGGTGGCGTGCGTATGCGCTGGCTGGGGGAGGGCGCATTGGAGGTGCGTGCGCCCCAGGACCGGGACAATGGCACTGACTTGCTGCTGTCGGCCGGTATCCATGGCAATGAAACAGCCCCCATCGAGCTGCTGGATGAGTTGATCCGCAGCATCGCACGCGGCGACCTCAAGCCGCGTGCCCGTATTCTGTTCCTGTTCGGCAACCCTGATGCCATGCGCCGTGGCGTGCGGTATGTCGAAGAGGACGTCAATCGGCTGTTCAGCGGCCGTCACGAACAAAGCAGTGGCCCGGAAGCCATGCGAGCCTGTGAGCTGGAGCGTCTGGCGGCCAGCTTTTTCAGCCTGCCGGACCGCTATCGGCTGCACTACGACCTGCACACGGCCATTCGCGGCTCGAAGATCGAGCAGTTTGCGCTATACCCCTGGAAAGAGGGGCGCGAGCATTCTCGCCGCGAACTGGCGCGGCTGCGTACGGCGGGCATGAGTGCCGTGCTGTTGCAGAACAAGCCTTCTATCGTGTTCAGCGCCTATACCTACGATCGGCTCGGTGCCGAAGCATTCACCCTGGAGTTGGGCAAGGCACGACCGTTCGGCCAGAACCAGCAGGTCAATCTCACGTGCTTGCGTCAGGTGCTGGAGCAGTTGATCGAAGGTGTCGAATCCGATGAGGGTGAGGATCTGAATGGCTTGCAGCTATTCAGTGTGGCTCGGGAGGTCATCAAGCGTAGCGACGCTTTTATTCTCAATCTGCCCGACAACGTGGAAAACTTCTCGCCACTGGACAAGGGCTATTTGCTTGCCGAGGACGCAGGCGGCTCGCGCTGGGTAGTGGAGGAAGAGGGCGCCCGGATTATCTTTCCGAACCCGAAGGTCAAAAATGGTTTGCGTGCCGGGATTCTGATCGTGCCGTGTGGGAGCGAATTCATTCGCGAATGAATCCGCTCCTGCGTCAGATCAGCTCGCGGCTTTCTGTTGTGTCTCAAGGCGGCGCAGGGCGCGAACCTTGTTCAAGGTGTCGGCACAGGTCCTGGCCGCTTCTTCGCCTTTATGTACGAAGTGATCAAAGAAGAATTTGTGATGCTCTTCGCCAGCGTGGAAGTGGTGCGGGGTCAGTACGACTGAAAAAACCGGCACTTCGGTTTCCAGTTGAACTTGCATCAGGGCGCTGACGACCGATTGCGCCACGAACTCATGGCGATAGATGCCGCCATCCACCACCAGGCCGGCAGCAACGATGCCTGCATAGCGACCTGTATTGGCCAGCAGCTTCGCATGCAGGGGGATTTCAAAGGCACCGCCGACTTCAAAGAAGTCGATATCGCTTTCAGCGTAGCCATGGTTGGCCATTTCCGTGACGAAGCCTTTGCGGCTTTGATCGACAATATCCTTGTGCCAGCAAGCCTGGATGAAAGCGATGCGTTCGTTCGAGTGGTTTTTGCTCTTGCTGTCGATTGCAGTAGGTTGCACGTGTTCTGACTCCTGTTTATGAAAAAAACAGGGCATTGGATCGAAAGGGATTCAGGCCGCGTAGGAAAGCCTCATGGATCATGTAGTCCATGCAGAGGTTTTGCAGACGGTTCTGTGGATGCCATCCCGTTCTCTCTTCATCCGGACTATGACCGTCGGCCCCGGAATCACACCGGGTCTGCTGACCTTGAAGCACTCCCGGAAATACCGGGAACCCCTCAAGCGCTCGCGGGCTAGACGCATTGCGCGTCATTACCGCCGGTGGGGAATTGCGCCCCGCCCTGAGAACGTTGCCAGCTTCTTTCAAAGTCGGCGCGGGATTTTTATCACAGTTTTTTCAATCCTGCATGGACACTTTCGTACGGTATACCTACCTTTTCCTTATAACGGATGGGAGTACCGGGGGCTGCGGACCTTGATTATCATGTGCGCCAACCTCAGTAATACCTTGTTGCAAGCTTGAGGTTGCCTGCATTATCGACCTTTGAATTTTCAGGGAGCGTATCTGTGACTGTCATCGATTTGCGTAGCGACACAGTGACCCGGCCAACGGCGGGCATGTTGGAGGCCATGGCACATGCGCCCGTCGGGGATGATGTCTACGGTGAAGACCCGACAGTCAATCTTCTTGAAAGCACGCTTGCCGAGCGTCTGGGGTTTGCTGCCGCGCTGTTCGTGCCAAGCGGCACGATGAGCAACCTGCTGGCCTTGATGGCCCATTGTGAGCGTGGCGACGAATACATCGTGGGGCAGCAGGCTCACACCTATAAATATGAAGGCGGCGGGGCTGCGGTACTGGGTTCCATCCAGCCTCAGCCACTGGAAGTTCAGGCCGACGGTTCGCTGGACCTGAATCATGTGCTGGCCAGTATCAAGCCCGATGACTTTCATTTTGCCCGCACTCGTTTGCTGGCGCTGGAAAACACCATGCAAGGTAAGGTGTTGCCGCTGAGTTATCTGGCCGAGGCCCGCAAGCTGACCCGTGAAAAAGGTCTGGCCCTGCATCTGGATGGCGCGCGTCTATACAATGCCGCGGTCAAGCTCGAGATCAATGCCCGGGAGATCGCTCGCCATTTCGACTCGGTCTCGGTATGCCTGTCCAAGGGGCTGGGTGCGCCTGTCGGTTCGGTGCTGTGTGGTTCCGAGGAACTGATTGCCAAGGCGCGTCGCCTGCGCAAGATGGTCGGTGGCGGCATGCGTCAGGCCGGCATCCTGGCGGCTGCCGGGTTGTATGCGCTGGATCATCATGTCGAACGCCTGGCCGATGACCATGCCAATGCGGCATTTCTGGCCCTGGGTCTTAGCGAGCTGGGGTATGAAGTCGAGCCTGTACAGACCAACATGGTCTATGTGCAGATGGGCGAGCGAGCCTATTCGCTCAAGGAGTTCTGCGCCGAACGCGGCATCAGGCTCAGCGCCGCCCCCCGCTTGCGCATGGTCACTCATCTGAATGTTTCACGCATTGAACTCGAACGCGTCATTGCCGTATTCGCCGAGTTTGCCCGCATATAAGATGCCGATAATCCAGTTGCTTGTTTCTATCGTACAAACACGCTGTACCGAGGACGCAACGCCTATATAATGCGGCCCTTTGCCGTCGCTACGTCATTTGACGTTTTGCACTTGCCTCTGGCTGCAGTCTCCGTGGAAGAACCTATGAAAAGCGCAGAAATCCGTGAAGCCTTCCTTGGCTTCTTCGAAGAGCAAGGCCACACCCGTGTCGCCTCCAGCTCCTTGATCCCGGGCAATGACCCAACCCTGCTGTTCACCAACGCAGGCATGAACCAGTTCAAGGATTGCTTCCTGGGCCAGGAAAAGCGTGCCTACACCCGCGCTGTTACCAGTCAGAAGTGCGTACGTGCCGGTGGCAAGCACAACGACCTGGAAAACGTCGGCTATACCGCTCGTCACCACACGTTCTTTGAAATGCTGGGTAACTTCAGCTTTGGCGACTACTTCAAGCACGATGCCATCACCTACGCCTGGACCTTTCTCACGTCCGAAAAGTGGCTGAACCTGCCCAAGGAAAAACTCTGGGTCACGGTCTACGCCAGCGATGACGAAGCCTACGATATCTGGACCAAACACATCGGTGTTCCGGCCGAGCGCATGGTGCGTATCGGTGACAACAAAGGTGCGCCATACGCGTCCGACAACTTCTGGACCATGGGCGATACCGGCCCGTGCGGCCCTTGCTCCGAGATTTTCTACGACCACGGCCCAGAAATCTGGGGTGGCCCGCCCGGCTCGCCAGAAGAAGACGGCGACCGTTACATCGAGATCTGGAACAACGTTTTCATGCAGTTCAACCGGACGGCCGATGGCGTGTTGCATCCGCTGCCTGCTCCTTCGGTGGACACCGGCATGGGCCTTGAGCGCGTCAGCGCGGTCCTGCAACACGTTCATTCCAACTATGAAATCGACCTGTTCCAGAGCCTGCTGGCCGCCTCGGCCCAGGCCATCGGTTGCAGCAACGACAACCAGGCATCGCTCAAGGTCGTGGCGGACCACATCCGTTCCTGCGGCTTCCTGATTGCCGACGGTGTCCTGCCGTCCAACGAAGGCCGCGGCTACGTATTGCGCCGCATCATTCGTCGTGCCTGCCGTCATGGCAACAAGCTGGGCGCCAAGGGCAGCTTCTTCTATCAGATCGTTGCGGCTCTGGTTGCCGAGATGGGCACTGCATTCCCTGAACTGGTTCAGCAGCAGGCGCACATCGAGCGCGTGCTCAAGGCTGAAGAAGAACAGTTCGCCAAGACCCTGGAGCAGGGCCTGAAAATCCTCGAGCAGGATCTGGCCGAGCTCAAGGGCACGGTCGTACCGGGTGAAGTCGTCTTCAAACTGTATGACACCTATGGTTTCCCGATGGACCTGACGGGCGATATCGCCCGTGAGCGTAACCTGACCCTCGATGAGGCGGGTTTCGAGCGCGAGATGGAAGCGCAGCGTGAACGCGCCCGCTCGGCCAGTTCGTTCGGAATGGATTACAACAGCCTGGTCAAGGTCGATGTAGACACGGTGTTCACCGGCTACAGCGCCACCAGTGGCAACGCCCGTATCGTGGCCCTCTATAAGGATGGCCAGTCTGTCGAGCAGTTGAACGAAGGCGAAGAGGGCGTTGTGATCCTCGACACCACTCCGTTCTATGCCGAGTCGGGTGGTCAGGTGGGTGACTGCGGTTACCTGCAGGCGGGTGCCGTGCGTTTCGACGTTCGCGACACGACCAAGACCGGTGGCGCATTCCTGCACCATGGCGTGGTTGTTTCGGGCAGCCTGAAGGTCGGTGCCGGGCTTGACGCCCAGGTCGCTGCCGAAGTGCGCAACGCCACATCCCTGAACCACTCCGCCACTCACTTGCTGCACGCAGCATTGCGTCAGGTGCTGGGCGATCATGTTCAGCAGAAAGGCTCGCTGGTCGACAGTCAGCGCCTGCGTTTCGACTTCAGCCATTTCGAGGCCATCAAGCCCGAGCAACTGAGGGCGCTGGAAGAGATCGTCAACGCCGAAGTGCGCAAGAACACGGCGGTGGTTACCGAAGAAACCGATATCGAAACCGCCAAAAAGAAAGGCGCCATGGCGCTGTTCGGCGAGAAGTACGGTGACAATGTGCGCGTACTGAGCATGGGCGGCGAGTTTTCCGTCGAGCTGTGTGGCGGTATCCACGCCAACCGTACCGGCGATATCGCGTTGTTCAAGATTGTCAGCGAAGGTGGTGTGGCTGCCGGTGTGCGTCGCATCGAGGCCATTACCGGTGCGGCAGCGCTGGCATGGCTGAACTCGGCTGAGGATCAACTCAAGGAAGCCGCGAGCCTTGTGAAAGGCAATCGCGACAACCTGCTGGACAAGCTGTCGGCTGTGCTTGAGCGCAACCGTCAGCTGGAAAAACAACTGGAACAACTGCAGGCCAAGGCTGCCAGTGCGGCGGGCGACGATCTGTCTGCCTCTGCTCTGGATGTCAAAGGCGTCAAGGTTCTGGCCACGCGCCTGGATGGTCAGGACGGCAAGGCGCTGTTGGCGCTGGTCGACCAGTTGAAGAACAAGCTCGGCCGCGCAGTGATCCTGCTCGGCAGTGTTCATGAGGATAAGGTTGTCTTGGTCGCTGGCGTGACCAAGGACCTGACTGGCCAACTCAAAGCCGGTGATTTGATGAAACAAGCGGCCGCCGCCGTAGGTGGTAAAGGCGGTGGTCGTCCTGACATGGCTCAAGGTGGCGGTGTCGATGCCGGTGCGCTGGATGCTGCACTGGCCCTGGCTCTTCCTTTTGTGGAGCAGGGTATCTGAGTCGAACCTCCAGGCCTGTCAGCGCATGGCAGGCCCGGCACTTGGATTTGAATGTTAATGGGTGCCCTTAACGGGTTCTGAGGCGGCTTTGAGATGGCTTTGATCGTACAAAAATTTGGAGGCACTTCCGTTGGCTCTGTAGAGCGCATCGAGCAGGTGGCCGACAAGGTCAAGAAATTCCGCGAAGCGGGCGACGACCTGGTGGTCGTGCTGTCAGCGATGAGCGGTGAAACCAACCGTCTGATCGAGCTGGCCAAACAGATCAGCGATCAGCCGGTTCCGCGTGAGCTGGATGTGATTGTCTCGACCGGCGAGCAGGTCACGATCGCATTGCTGGCCATGGCGCTGATGAAGCGCGGCGTGCCGGCGGTGTCCTACACCGGTAACCAGGTACGCATCCTGACCGACAGCGCGCACAACAAGGCGCGCATCCTGCAGATCGACGATCAGAAGATCCGTTCCGATCTCAAGGCGGGTCGTGTGGTGGTGGTCGCCGGTTTCCAGGGCGTCGACGAGAACGGCAACATCACCACGCTGGGTCGTGGCGGCTCCGATACCACGGGCGTAGCACTGGCAGCGGCATTGAAGGCCGATGAGTGCCAGATCTACACCGATGTCGACGGTGTTTACACCACTGACCCGCGTGTCGTTTCGCAGGCTCAGCGTCTGGACAAGATCACCTTTGAAGAAATGCTGGAAATGGCCAGCCTGGGTTCCAAGGTGTTGCAGATCCGCGCGGTAGAGTTCGCAGGTAAATACAATGTCCCGCTGCGCGTTCTGCACAGCTTCAAGGAGGGGCCGGGCACCCTCATTACCATTGATGAAGAGGAATCCATGGAACAGCCGATCATTTCCGGCATCGCTTTCAACCGCGATGAAGCCAAGCTGACTATCCGTGGTGTACCAGACACCCCGGGTGTTGCTTTCAAGATTCTCGGCCCGATCAGCGCTGCGAATATCGAAGTCGACATGATCGTGCAGAATGTTGCGCACGATAACACCACCGACTTCACCTTCACGATTCACCGCAACGACTATCAGTCGGCCTTGCAGGTTCTGGAAGCCACTGCCCGTGAAATCGGTGCCCGTGAAGTGTCCGGCGATACCAAGATTGCCAAGGTGTCCATCGTCGGTGTCGGCATGCGTTCTCACGCAGGCGTTGCAAGCCGCATGTTCGAGGCCCTGGCCAAGGAAGGGATCAACATCCAGATGATCTCCACTTCGGAAATCAAGGTCTCGGTCGTGATTGAAGAGAAGTACCTGGAGCTGGCCGTGCGTGCACTGCACACCGCTTTTGAGTTGGACGCTCCTCGCCAGGGTGAGTGATCTGTCGGCGAAGGGCGCGGTCTGACCGCGCCCTTCGTTTTCCTGTGCTGTGCGCAAGGGCTGTTCTTTTCCTTGCGTTAGTCAATACTCAGGCTTGGCTCGTGGCTTTTTCGTCGCAGGCTTGTGCCTACTGGTTTTGCAGACTGTTGTTCCTGAAATGCATAAGGAGAAAGGTATGCTGATTCTGACTCGTCGGTGCGCAGAAAGCCTGATCATTGGTGATGGCGAAATCACCGTGACTGTGCTCGGCGTCAAGGGTAATCAAGTGCGTATTGGTGTCAATGCGCCCAAGGAAGTCGCTGTGCATCGTGAAGAAATTTACCTGCGCATCAAGAAAGAGAAGGACGAAGAACCAAGCCATTAATTTTTATTGAATTTTTGGTTTGCAAACGGGGAAAAGGGTGGTTATTATACGCCCCGTGTTGCGGAGAGCTGGCCGAGTGGCCGAAGGCGCTCCCCTGCTAAGGGAGTACACCTCACAAGGGTGTCGGGGGTTCGAATCCCCCGTTCTCCGCCATTATTTCTGTAGTGCGTTGAATCTGGCTTCTTCTGTAAGTTGTTGAAATTACTAGAAAAAGTGCTTTACAAAATGATTTAACGACCTATAATGCGCGACACCAAAACATGCACTCGTAGCTCAGCTGGATAGAGTACTCGGCTACGAACCGAGCGGTCACAGGTTCGAATCCTGTCGAGTGCACCATTTAAGGTTAACTGGTTGGATGTAGTAATACTCCGATTCAGTTAGCTGGCTTCAACCAGAGGTGATCTGGTCTAAAAACACCAATGCACTCGTAGCTCAGCTGGATAGAGTACTCGGCTACGAACCGAGCGGTCACAGGTTCGAATCCTGTCGAGTGCACCATACATCAGAAAGCCCACATCGCAAGATGTGGGCTTTTTGCTTTCTAGCGTTTTCCTTTTACGCACCCGTTCTCATCGAACGTCACATGGTTGCTTCGGCCATTTTTCAGTGCGTAGGTGTAGCGCAGCACGCCATTGCTGTTGGTGATCTTGTCCGGGCGACCCAGCAGGCTTTCCACGTCACGTTTTGTCATGCCCGGCGGCGTGCGTTGATTGATGATCGCTTTTCGGCGTTGCTCCGGGCTCAGTCGATTGCCGCACCCGTCATCATGTTGCCCGACCACGACGATTTCGCTGTCTGCGGATGTGCTTCTTTTATCCTTGCGCCGTTTTTCGGCGGCCGGGAGCAGTGGGGTGATGCTTCCGGGCGGTGTGTTGAAGGCGTCTTGTCGCTGGCTGTCATGACCTTCCGGGCAACCCAGGGTTGTGAACATTATTTTTCCGGTGGGATCTTCGCAGCGCTGGATGGTGCTTGCTTCCAGATAAAGGGGCAGGCAGAGCAGGGTGCTCCAGGCAAAAAACTGTGGGGCGATGTGCATGGCCGAGTCCTCCATGACGGGCGTCGCTCATCCTACTGCCGGCCTTTCCATGCGACGAGCGTGTTTTCTTGGCTGAATGTGACGTCGTAACACCGTCGCCTCGCAAAATACTCAGGTTTGTCTCGCAAGCGCCTGTTCTTGCCTGAATTTTCTCGCGTGCGATCCGCTCAAAGCGGTGTATCATTGCGCCCGTCAGCCCCGCCGGGGCTTGTGGAATACCTCCATGGACTTACCCAGTAGTTACTCAATAGCTCGTATCACCAATCAAGAATCAACTGATTGATCCTCCCGGCGTGCTCCGCTGCTGGGAGTGGAGTTCGCCTATGACTGAAATCGAAGTAAAGAAAACGCAGGAAAGCTTGCAGGATCGCCTTGCTCAAGTGGTCGATCTGCTGCAGCGCCAGCGTGTGGTCGAAGACCTGATCCATCGTCAGGAAGGCCAGCATCAGGACCGTGTAGAAAACCTCGTACACCGCCAGAACCTTGTTGAGCTGCAACGCAAGCTCGACGATCTGCACTCTGCCGACGTCGCCTACATTCTGGAGGCGTTACCTCTGGAAGAGCGTCTGACCGTCTGGCAACTGGTCAAGGCCGAGCGCGACGGCGACATCCTCCTGGAAGTGTCCGATTCGGTTCGTGAAACCCTGATCGCCGACATGGACGATCACGAATTGCTGGCGGCGGCCAAGGAGATGGACGCCGACGAGCTCGCCGACCTGGCTCCCGAATTACCGCGTGACGTTGTCCATGAGTTGATGGAGGCGCTGGATGTCCAGCAGCGCGAACGTGTCCGCTCAGCGCTGTCCTATGACGAAGAGCAGGTCGGTGCGCTCATGGACTTCGAGATGGTGACGATCCGCGAGGATGTCAGTCTGGAAGTCGTGTTGCGTTACCTGCGTCGGCTCAAAGAGCTGCCAAGCCATACCGACAAGCTGTTCGTGGTTGATTATGAGGGGGGGCTCAAGGGCGTACTGCCGATCAAGCGCCTGTTGGTCAACGATCCGGACAAGCAGGTCGGTGAGGTCATGGCCGATGACCCTGTCAGCTTTCATCCAGAAGACGATGCTTATGATGCGGCTCAGGCTTTCGAGCGTTACGACCTCATTTCCACGCCTGTGGTCGACAAGAATGGCAAGCTGATCGGCCGCCTGACCATTGATGAAATGGTCGACCTTATTCGTGAGGAAAGTGAGAGCGAAGTCCTCAGCATGGCGGGTTTGCGTGAGGAGGAAGATATCTTCGCCTCGGTATGGCGCTCGCTGCGTAACCGTTGGGCCTGGCTGGCGGTCAACCTGGTCACGGCTTTTCTGGCTTCGCGGGTCATTGGATTGTTCGAGGGGTCGATCGAGAAGCTTGTGGCCCTGGCGGCGTTGATGCCGATTGTGGCCGGGATCGGCGGCAACTCCGGAAACCAGACCATTACCATGATCGTGCGCGCCATGGCGCTGGACCAGGTCAGCACGGGCAATACGGCGCGTCTGTTGCGCAAGGAGCTGGCGGTTGCCTTGATCAATGGCTTGATCTGGGGAGGCGTGATTGGTGTTGTGGCCTATATGCTCTATGACAGTTGGTCACTGGGTGTCGTGATGACGGCGGCCATGACACTCAACTTGCTGCTGGCAGCCTTGATGGGGGTGTGTATTCCGATGACGCTGGCGCGCCTTGGGCGTGATCCTGCCATGGGGGCGAGTGTCATGATTACCGCGATGACCGACAGCGGTGGATTTTTCATCTTTCTGGGGTTGGCAACTCTCTTTCTTCTCTAGATGCCCTCGTTTAAAAAGACCGCCTGCCCAGGCGGTTTTTTTGTTTAAGGTGCTTCTAAAAAGCGGCTTATAAGCATTTGGGAAAAGGACCACAACAAAAAAGCCAGCTTTCGCTGGCTTGAATTTTTTGCTGCGCTGACTGATCAGGACTCTTCAGTGGCGAGTTCTGTGTCGTGAGCGATCAACGATACGAGAGCGTTCTGTTGACGGTGCGACAGTTGGCGAAAACGTTGCAGCAGCTCGCGTTCGTGCAGGGACAGTTCAGGGCTGTCAAGACGCAGGTTTGGCTCATCGCCAAGTGCACCTTCCTGAATCAGGCTCTGCTCGAGCCGAGCAATGATTTCCGAGTTCATGCTGCGGTGGTGGTTTTTGGCTACCTCTTGCACACGATTACGCATGCCATCTGGTAGGCGAACGACGAACTTGTCAGCCGTACGGCTGGAATAAGTAGCCTGTTTCATAGGGCTCATATATTTAACCGGTTAGTTCAGGGGGAGCGGTTTCGCAAGTGGCCGCAAGATTGTCAACTTAGGACAGTCGTTTTGGCCAAATGTTCCACCGAGTTATCCAAGGGGGCACAGCATCATGCCCCATTACGTCGAATCCTTGGCGTCAATTCTGTGACAAATATTGACTCAGATAAAGGCGTTTAGCCAGCACCAATTATCAGAATTGCGAGCGGATTTGCAAAGCTTGCCAATTCCGGCTCATCCGGGTGACGCGACGAACGCCTGACTACTTTTTGCCATGATGGCTATCTGTCTTCAGCGTAGATGCTTATTCACGTCATTACGAAAGATGCCGACAGGCGTGCAGGCAAGGGACGAAAGGAGGGTATTTGAGAGGCCGATGACCCAGTCAGCACTGGCTGAAGCCTTGCCGACCAGTACAACCATCAGCGGGTTTCAGTCAGCGAAGAACCGGATCGAACTTGATGCGACGACCAACGACCATGGCTGCCACGAAGAAACTGGCAAACAGACCGGCCAGAATCCTGGATGCGTAATTCAATGCATACGCCTGTTCGGGGAGGAGGAGATCAACGGCAACAGCCATCAGTGCCAGGATCATGAATGACAATGCGGGTTTTGACATGGCTACTCTCTCGTGAAGGGTGGGCGATGTGTGACGATCTCAGAAGACCCAGCGCTCTTCGGCACGAGTGGCATGCGGGACTTCCTTGACCTCGTGACTCAGCATAGCTGCATTGGCGCTTCTGTCAGTCATGACCGCCAACTGTGGGGCTTGACGGACCAGTTCGGAAGACGGGTGGCGAGGACCGATCTGATTGTCGTGGATGCGGGTATCCTGAAAATGAAAGGCCACCAGCGCTACCAGGGCTGCTGCATTCAACACTGAGAGAGTCATGTTCATTTTCCGGTACCTTTGAGTGGGGGGCGTCACAGGTACTGATAATGCAGCCTGCATGCCAAAAGGAATTCAATAAAAAATCCTTTAAAAACAATGAGTTATATGTTGTTTGTTGGCTGTTCTCATTGCGTTTTGCAATGATGGCTTTTTGGTGTGATGCAAAATGCACGATGCCTTCATCAAGGCGCTCTGCGCCGGGATGCGGACTACGATTACCAAGGGCAATCACGACATGACAAAGTCCTTCCATGTCGTTAACATGCACGCCGTCCTCGCTGGCGCCGTTCGGTGTGCTGGCAATCAGTGTCTCAGTAGCTCAATTGGATAGAGCATCCCCCTCCTAAGGGGAAGGTTGGCAGTTCGAACCTGCCCTGGGACACCATATTTTTCAAAGCCACCAGCTGCTTGACGCTTTCATGCTGTGATTCATGAGGGGCGTTGAGGCATTTTATTGAATGTCTGCATGCGAGAATCGTGGAGACAAACGCTCAAACCGCTCTATGCGCGGCGATGTTGCAATATTGGCCTTTGAAATACAGCAATGGTTGGGTAGCAGCAGCTTCTTGCAGGTTTAACGCTTTCACTTCACCAATCACGATCAGGTGATCTCCCGCAGCGTGTTCGGCGTGAATTTCACAATCAAGCCAGTGCAGGCTGCCAGCAATGATCGGATTACCCAGTGGTGATTCCTGCCATTCGATCCCTTGCCACTTGTCCGTGCCTCGCTGGGCGAACTGGTTGGAAACCGTGACCTGCTCATCCGAGAGGATATTGACCACGAATCGACCTGCCTGGCGAATTTTGGGATAGCTGGCCGAGCTGGACATTACGCTGAATGACACCAGCGGCGGGCTCATCGATACGCTATAGAACGACTGGCAAGTAAAGCCAATCGGCTCGCCGTCAATGTATGAGGTAATCACCGTGATACCGGATGCATAGTGTCCGAGCGCTTCGCGAAAGCGCAATGGCTCGATAGCAGTACTGGGAAGTGACATGGTAGGTCCTGAATAGGGGGGGCGCTCGAAAGTGCCAAGGAGGTCTGAAGCCGGTGATATTTGAATCTACCGCTCCAATCCCCTCGCACATTTCTTCCGTCTTTAGGTTTTGTACGTAAAGTGGCTGCGCTCGGTCAGGCGGCGTTAAAAACCGGCTCGGAATGCTCATTGACAACCCGTTAACTCCGCTTCCTCGCCGTTTTTTGCCTTGCCTGACCTTCGCTCGCCGACTTTTCGTACAGAACCTAGGCTGGTACTAGTTCGAGAGTTCCCTTCGGACGATTTCTGCACCTGCACTTAAAGCGCTCAGCTTGCCTCTGGCGACGCGACGAGATAACGGGGCCATGCCACAGTTGGTACAAGGATAGAGCTTGTCGGCATCTACAAACTGAAGCGCTTTTCGCAGGGTATTGGCGACTTCCTCGGGTGTTTCAATGGTAGTGGAGGCCACGTCAATGGCCCCTACCATCACTTTTTTACCACGGATCAGCTCAATTAAATCCATGGGGACATGAGAGTTGTGACACTCCAGTGAAATCATGTCGATGCTGGACTTTTGCAGCTTGGGGAACGCTTCTTCATATTGACGCCACTCTGACCCCAGCGTCTTTTTCCAATCAGTATTGGCCTTGATGCCGTAGCCATAGCAAATATGTACGGCTGTTTCACATTTAAGACCTTCAATGGCTCTTTCTAAGGTCGCCACGCCCCAGTCATTCACGTCATCAAAGAAAACGTTAAAGGCAGGCTCATCGAACTGGATAATGTCAACGCCCGCGGCTTCCAGTTCCCTGGCTTCTTGATTGAGAATCCTGGCGAACTCCCAGGCCAGTTTTTCGCGACTTTTATAATGGCTGTCATACAGCGTATCGATCATGGTCATCGGACCTGGCAACGCCCATTTTATGGGTTGCCTGGTTTGCTGACGTAGAAACTTGGCATCTTCAACAAAAACGGGCCTGGAACGAGTCACAGCACCCACAACCGTCGGGACGCTTGCATCATAGCGATCACGAATTCTGACGGTTTCACGTTTCTCGAAATCAACGCCGCTGAGGTGTTCAATAAACGTAGTGACAAAGTGTTGGCGTGTTTGTTCTCCGTCACTGACGATATCAATACCGGCGTGTTGTTGCTCTTGCAATGACAAGCGCAATGCATCCTGTTTGCCCTCAATTAACGCCTCATCCTGCAGTTTCCAGGGGGACCACAGTGTCTCGGGCTGGGCAAGCCAGGAGGGCTTGGGCAAGCTGCCGGCCGTTGAAGTAGGTAACAGTTTTTTCATGATGGATGCCTTGTATTTTTAACAGTCAAAGAGCGTGATGGGCGGACCATTTATCAAGAACGGCCTGGTAGGGTTTGATAAAGTGCTCTTCAACAAACTTTCCCTGTTCAACCGCCAGCCGGCTACGTTCTTCACGATCGTAAACAATTCGGGTCAGCGAATAATCCTGATGTTTCAAGCTTGGCTGATAGGATTTGCCCGCAGCAGAATTCGCATTGTAAATCTCGGGTCGGTAAATTTTTTGAAAGGTGTCCATCGTGCTGATGGTGCTGATAAGCTCAAGGTTGGTGTAATCACCAAGCAAGTCGCCGGCAAAATAAAAGGCCAGAGGCGCGGCGCTGTTGGGAGGCATGAAGTAGCGAACACTCAAACCCATTTTCTTGAAGTATTCATCCGTTAAAGAGTGTTCGTCTTGCCGGTATTCAACGCCCAATACAGGGTGCCGGTTTTCAGTGCGTTGGTAGGTCTTGCTGCTCGAGACGCTCAGGCAGATGACCGGAGGCTTGTTAAAATTTTCCTTGTAGGTATCTGAGTTCACGAAGTGCTTGAACAGCTTTCCGTGCAGGTCTCCAAAATTATCTGGCGTGATAAAGTCTGACTGGTTTTTGTTGTGCTCCAGCAGGAGCACACTAAAGTCGTAATCTCGAACGTAAGAAGAGAAATTATTCCCTACAATGCCTTCGGTGCGTTCGTTGGTTTTTCGGTCGACAATATGTGTTTTCAATATTTCAATCAGGGGAATAGCCGTGCCACGGCTGTCCGTGCCCATATTCATTTCAACGGAAATGATTTCAAGTTCGACAGTGTAGCGATCACCTTTGGGGTTGTCCCAATGCGCCAAGGCATTGAAACGATTGTCAATCATGCTTAAGGTGTTGCGCAAATTCTCTTGGCGGTTCGTTCCTCTCGCCAGATTAGCGAAGTTGGTCGTGGTCCGCGTGTGTTCGGAGGGGTAATAGTTTTCATCGAAGCAAATGCTCTTGATGGTAAAAACAAACTCGCTGTTCATTGTAGTCGGTACCCTGATTGACGACATAAAGCCTGAGCCTGTTTCTGCCTTTCAGCACTTCCCAGTTTTTCTCCCTGGTCTTTTACTCAAGTCTTTATGATGTTTTTAATGAAAGCGTATTTTGTGCCGGGTCAGGGATTGAAAGAAAACGAATTGATTTCATTAAACGCGTTAGCCGAATTCATGATGTGGCCCGCAGATATTCACTGAGCCGTTGAGGTGCTCGTGGAGGTCATTTCATTTAAAAGGTGGTTAACAAAATTCATTTAAATCAGTCAGTTGTAACCATATGGCGGCCTATGCTCCGACATTGGAAACTGTCTGCAGGGCGCCACTTCTGGTTGGTGAAGGGCTTTGGATTGCCGCCTCAAGAAACTCGATAAACGCACGCACCTTGGCATTCAGTGCCGACCGTTCGGCTACGCAGGCATAGATCTCCATGGGTTCTGATTCGGCGGAGGCGGGGCTGCGGTTGTCGGGGCCGAACAGTGGCAGCAGTCGGCCGCTGTCGATGAAGGGCTGTGCGATGAAGCTGGCGAGGCGGGCAACCCCACCGCCGTTCACGGCAATCTGCGCGAGCATGTCGATGTCGTCGCAGATAAAGCCCGGATTGACCTTGGCCTCGATGCGCTTGCCGTCGACGATGAAGTTCCAGGGCAAAAAGCGTCCGTCGGTTGGATAGCGAAAGACCAGGCAGGCATGCTGCTTGAGGTCTTCAATCGTGGTGGGTACGCCAGCACGCTCGAGGTAGTCCGGCGAAGCGCAGAATACAAACGGACGTGAAGCGATGCGCCGGGCAATCAGCCCATCGTGCAATTGGGCTTCAATCCGGATGCTGACATCAATCCCCTCAAGACGATGATCGACACGCCGGTCTGTGCTGATCAACTCGACGTCAATCCGTGGGTATGCGGTTTTGAAGGCGGGCATCAGTGGCGCTAGAACGTGGCGGCCAAAGGCCGCTGTGGTAGCGACGCACAAGGGGCCTTGAGGGTCGGTTGCGATACAGGCGGCTTGTGAGGCGAGATCGATGTCACGGGGGATATGGCGAACCTTCTCGTAATAGCGCGTGCCGCTTTCGGTGAGTGCCATCCGGCGAGTCGTGCGTGAAAGCAGGCGCACACCCAGGTGCCCTTCGAGTCGGGTGATGCTCTGGCTGACAGCCGCCGCGCTCATCCCCAGCGCACGGGCAGCCGCTGCAATGCTGCCGGTTTCCACTACGCGAATGTAGCTATTGATCAGGCCCAGAATGTCCATCGATGTATGTCATTCCATTCGTTGATTTTGCTTAGCAATGATTCAAGCGGAGTGCGTCTACTGCTGCGTATAACCGCTTGTTAGGCTCTTTCACCACTCAAGGTGAGGGTTAATCGATGAGTGTCAGAACGAACAGAAACACGGTATTCATCCGCTTTCCAAAACGTGCAGCGCCTTATGTGTTTGCATTTTATATGTCGACCATCATGGCGTTTCTCATGTGTCTGGTGATCACTGCCGCTGAATTCGGTATGGATGAACATTACATGGAAAATGTGATGAATGCGTATCGTGTGGCCATGCCTTCGGCATTCTTCTGTGTAATGGTGGTGCGTCCGATCGTTGCACGGCTTGTGGCGTGGACGGTTCATGGGCATTGAGTAAAACGCGCTCGGAGTCACTTCCTCTGGAGGGAAAGTCTGGTTATCCTCGGCGCTGGCCGATGCTGCCCGCCGCTCGCTCCCTTAAGGGAAGGTGAAAGCATTTCTGTATTTTCCAGACCCTGTCGTGTCTCTCTAACGGTCGAGTTTTGGCAATGCGAGCACCAGAATGCCTCGACTACAGGAGGAGCGATGTTTTCAATCGAACAAGTCAAGCAGATGGCCAAGAGGCTGCGTGCCTCGCTGGCGGCACAGCACCAGGAGTTTTCTCACTCCGCCGCACTTGAACTGGTTGCGCAACAACTGGGTTACAAGGACTGGAACACGGCATCGGCGATGCTGGTACAAGACAGTCCGCCACCTGCGATTGCTTTCGACAAGCCCATTCCGATATTGCGAATGTTCGACGAAACCAAGGCCCGTGAGTTCTATCTGGATTTCCTGGGGTTCAGTGTCGAATTCGAGCATCGATTCGAGGTCGGCATGCCCCTTTATCTGGGCATCAGTCGGAGCGGATTGCAGCTTCATCTTTCCGAGCATCATGGTGATGCAAGCCCCGGTTCGACGATTTTCATCCCCATGCAGCAGATCGAATTGCTTCGGGACGAGTTGATCGCGAAACGTTACGGATATGGGCGGCCTGAGATCGTTCAGCAGGACTGGGGAAAGGTGCTGGAAGTGCATGACCCGTTCGGCAACCGGATACGGTTCTGCCAGAGCTGATACGGTTTCGGTCCTGAACGACTGAACAAAAAAGGGAAACCATGCCGTCTCTGCATGGTTTCCCTCTTTCTTTGCAAGCCCTTATGCCAATTGTTTCAGCAGGGCCTTGGCGACTACTTCAGAGCTGGCCGGGTTCTGGCCTGTTACCAGTTTGCCGTCTTCGACCAGGTAGGGCTGCCAGTCAGGACCTTTTTCATACAGGCCACCCAGTGCGATGAACTCGTCTTCGATGAGGAACGGGACCACGTCGGTCAGTTCTACTGCCTCTTCCTCTCCATTGGTAAAGCCGGTCACACGACGGCCTTTGATCAGCGGCTCACCATTGGCGGCTTTGACGTGACGCAAGACACCCGGTGCGTGGCAGACGAAACCGATAGGTTTGTTGGCGCGCTCGAAAGCTTCGATCAGTGCGATGGATTGTTTCGATTCCGCCAGATCCCAGAGTGGGCCGTGGCCGCCAGGATAGAAAACAGTGTCGAAATCCTGCTCGTTGATCGTGTCCAGCTTCACGGTGGTTGCCAGGACTTGTTGCGCCGCAGGGTCGGCCTTGAAGCGATGAGTCAGTTCGGTCTGGAAGTCAGGCAGGTCGCTTTTCGGGTCCAAAGGTGGCTGGCCGCCGGCAGGTGAGGCGACGACAATCTCGGCCCCTGCATCCTTGAAGGTGTAATAGGGCGCGGCGAACTCTTCGAGCCAGAAGCCGGTTTTCTTGCCAGTGTTGCCCAGTTGGTCGTGAGAAGTCAGTACCATCAATACTTTCATTTCTGTTTCCTTGTGGTGTCGGTAAGGCAGGTGGTGACCTTTAAGTCAGGTCACTTTCCTGCACATGATCTTCATTTCAGTCTGTGGATCAGCCTTTCAGAAAGGCTTCGAGCGGTGCCGATTTGTCGCCGTAAGGGGCGCGTAACCGCAGGTTCGAAGCGCCATCTTCACTCTGGATAACAACGGGTTTTGCATGGGTAAAGCGTCTGAAACCGTGGACGCCATGATAGGCGCCGATACCGGATGCTCCTACGCCACCAAACGGCAGGGTATCGATGGATACATGGCTCATTACGTCGTTGACCACCAGCGCGCCTGACGTGGTTTGGAGTGCAAAAGACTGCTGGCGTTCGCGATCGTTGCCGAAGTAATAAGCGGCGAGCGGGCGTGGGTTGGCATTGATATAAGCCACCGGTTCGGCCCTGTCGGTGTAGGTTTTTATCGGCAGCAGCGGGCCGAAAATCTCTTCCTGCATGATCTGCATGTCATCGGTGACTTCCAGAACCAGATGAGGCGCGACCTTGCGTGTTTTGGCATCGAAGCCCGGCTCGCCCTGAGGGGCCAGACTCACGACGGTCGCACCTTTGTTCCGGGCATCGTCGAGCAGGCTCACGAGCCGGTCGAAATGGCGCTGGGTGATGATGGACGTGTATTCCTGATTGCTCTGAATGCTCGGGAAGCTGCTGGCGATGAACGCTTTGCCGGCGGTTGTCAGCGCATCGACCTTCGACTTCGGAATCATCATGTAATCGGGTGCCAGGCAGATCTGTCCGGCATTGAACGTCTTGATCGTCAAGGTGCGCTCGATGGCTGTCTGGATGTCGAAGTCTTCTTCCACGACGACCGGGGATTTGCCACCCAGTTCAAGTGTCACGGGAACAAGATTTTCAGCGGCAGCGCGCATGACATGACGCCCGACAGTGGTGCTGCCGGTAAACACCAGATGGTCGAAGGGCAGTCCGCTGAATGCGGCGCCTACTCCGGCATCCCCCAGTACTACCGCCAGCTCCAGCGGATCGAAGTAGCCGGCGATCAGCTCGGCAAGCAGTTCGGAAGTGCGGGGTGTCAGCTCGGAAGGCTTGAGCATGGCGGTATTACCGGCTGCAAATACGCCGGCGAGTGGACCGAATGCCAGGTTGATCGGGAAGTTCCAGGGGCTGATGACACCCACGACGCCCAGCGGTTGCTGCTGGATCCAGGCTTGCATGCCAGGGGCCGGAGCCTCGACCTGCTCGGGTTTCATCCACTCGGCCACATATTCGGCCGAGTGTTGAAGCATTTTGACCGTCATGACCGTATCGGCCATCAGGGATTGATAAAGGCTGCGATTGCCGAAGTCGGCGTTGATGGCCTTGCCGATGACTTCATGATTCTCACTGAGCAGCCGGGCGCCCCGAATCAGTCGATCCTGGCGCAGTTTTGCGTCGGCAGGACCGGCTGCTGTATGGGCGCGTTTCATGTTCAGTAGAAGGGCTTTCAAATCTTTGGTTTCTGGCTGAAAAGGCATGACCTTTGCTCCTGAGTTATATGACGTTTGCTGGATAACCGTGAAACGAGAAAAATCGAAGAGGAAAAACGTCTGTTTTCCGGTATAAGATTTTCTTCAGTTCGTAGCCGGTTTTTCGTCGTTCATGAGCGCTTTTCTCAAGCGATGTGGCTATGTTATGGGCTGAAAGGCCGGGTGTATAACAACGGCTTTTTTGTGCATATATAAAATATTTTATGGATCGCGTATGTCTCTTGTTCGTTTGAGAACCTTTATCGAGGTTTACCGACAGCGTTCGATCAGTGGCGCGGCACGTACCTTGAGCCTGACGCAACCTGCGGTGTCGCAACACATTTCGGGGCTTGAAGCGGCCATAGGACGGAGCCTGTTCGATCGCCAGTCGCGTGGCGTGGAGCCAACGTCTGCGGCCGATGAGCTGGCTGCCGATATCGGTGACAAACTGGATGCTGCAGAGGCTGCGCTGTCGTCGGCCAGGGCGCGTTCGGTCGAGTTGGCAGGAGCGCTCCAGATCATCGGTCATGCCGACTTTCTGGCTGAAGTGGTGGCCAGGCAGTTGCTTCCCTTGCTTGAGGTCGGCATCCGGATACGGATGCAGGGTGGCAATCAGGACTCGATCACCCACATGCTGATTGAAGGGCACTGCGATCTTGGTATTTCGGCGGCGCCTCCCAACAACAAGCGTCTGCGCAGTGAGCTGCTGTTCGTCGATGAAGTGCTGGCCGTGGCGGCGCCGGCGGTGGTACGGCGCCTGACGGATGCACCTGACTTTTCTGACGCATTGCTCGAAGAGCCGGTTCTTGCCTATAACCTTGAGTTACCGCTTATTGATAGTTGGCTGAGCCTGAACAAGATAGAGGCACCCAATCTGATGCCCGCGATGGTAGGGCAGGATTTACGAACCTTATGCAGTCTGCTGAAGGAAGGGTTTGGCTGGAGCGCGTTGCCAGCGTATTTATGCCGTCCTTATATTGCACGCGGCGAATTGCAGGAAATCCCGGCTCCGGTGGGGCCGGCCAGCCGTGAATACTATCTATTGTGGATTCCCAGTGCCTTGCGTCAGCCGCGTGTGGCCCATGCCCGGCAAAGCTTGTTGTGGAGGCTGCGTGCTGATCGGCAGAAAGGCGGGGAGACGTGAGGCGATATGGTGAGGGTTCCAGGCAGAGGCAACCTTGTTGGAGCCCCTGCCTGGCTTGTTGGCAATTTACACTTTGAACTGCATGACCAGTTGATTGAGGCCTACCGCCAGCTGCGACAGCTCTCCGCTTGCGGCCGAGGTCTGGTTTGCGCCAGTGGCATTCTGAGTCGAAAGGTCCCGGATGCTGGTCAGGTTGCGGTCAACTTCACGAGCGACTTCTGCCTGTTGCTCGGTGGCTGAAGCGATGCTGGTGTTGCGTTCGTTGATCTGCACGATCGCAGCGGTGATTTCTGCCAGGGCATGACCGGCTGCCTGGGCGACGTCCAGACTGGCGCGGGCACGTTCGCTGCTGTGACCCATTGCACTGACAGCCTTGCTGGCACCGCCTTGAATGGAGGCGATCATCTTCTCGATTTCAGCAGTCGACTGCTGGGTGCGATGCGCCAGAGCCCGGACTTCATCGGCCACCACCGCAAATCCACGGCCGGCTTCGCCTGCGCGGGCAGCCTCGATGGCGGCGTTGAGTGCCAACAGGTTGGTCTGATCAGCGATGCCGCGAATGACATCCAGAACACCGCTGATACTTTGTACCTCTACAGCCAGGCCATCGATCTCGATAGCCGTAGCGCCGACGGCTTCATGCAGTTCGTTGATGACGCTGACTGTTTCTTCCACGCGCTGGCGTCCATTTTCCGCCGACTTGCTGGAGTCCTGAGCGGCACTGGAGGCCATGGCGGCATTGCGTGCGACCTCCTCGACTGCGGCGCTCATCTGATTGATGGCGGTTGCGGCCTGGTTGATTTCATCGTTCTGACGCTGAACGCCGCGTAGCGAGTCCTCGGTCACGGCTGTCATTTCTTCCGAAGTGGACGCCAGTTGATTGGAAGAGTTACCCAGTTCGCCCAGGGTGTGTCGCAGGTTCTGTTGCATGACCGCAAGTGCTGCCAGCAGGCGTCCCGGCTCATCCTGGCCGTCTGCCTGGATAGGCTTGCTGAGGTCATTGGCTGCAATCTGTTCGGCAACTGTCAGCGCCTTGGCAATGGGGGATGTCAGGCTGCGAGTGAATAGGGCCGCCAACCCCAGAGTGGCAACGAGGGCCACGATAATGGAGAGGATTGTGACGTTACGGGCCTGGGCGTAGGAGTTGTCGGCACTGACGTCGCTCTCTGCCACCTTGAGATCAGCCAGGCGGGAGACCTCGGCAATGTCTTTGCTCAACAGATCGGCTGCCTGAGTCATCTCGCCGGTTGGCTGGGTCAGGGCGGTGATCACGTCTTCACGTTTCTGTTTGACTGCTTCCAGATAACGGGCATGCACGGCCAGATAGCTTTCCAGATGATGAGCCATCGTGGCATAAGCTTTTTGACCCGCATCCGTGACTAGCAAAGATTGTAGTTTGCGCACGTCCGCCTCAAGACTGCTGCGAGCCTTAGTTACACGTTGATGCGCCGCGTTAGTTGCCTCTTCGTTCTGAGCTAGACGCAACCCACTATTCCCTAGTCGAATGGTCAGCAAATCGCTTTTGATCTGTTCAATGGCCTGAACAGTCGGTAATACATTGTCTTGAAGCGTCTCCCGCGCCTCTTTCAGCGTGGATGACTGCAGCAGGGAAAAAAGTCCCAGGGCAGTGACTAGTAGGGCGAAAAAGCCGAAACAGAGTAGCGAGCGTGGTGCAATGTTGAGATTTCTCAGTTTCATGTGAGGGCCCGTCTAGATGGAGTAACAATGAAGTAAGCAACTAAACACTATCGACATGAAGCGTTTCAGCTTTAGGTGCGAAGTGCATTTTATGGACTAAAAGTGATCAATAACATCAATCGTCGGAGGTTATGATGAAATCTGCACGGTCCTGCGCCGCGGCAAGGTCTGAAGGCGACAGGCTGAAGGGGGTATATTGACGATTTCAGGGGCTGTGAAGGGCAATGATGAGTAATTGCTGGGCGATTCTGGCGCTACCTGCCGATGCCGACGAACGAAGTATCAAGCGCCAGTATGCGCGGCTGCTGAAGACCAATCGCCCCGATGACGATGCCGAGGGGTTTCAGCGTTTGCATGAGGCCTATCAAGAGGCATTGAGCATCGCTCGTTATCGGAATGAGGAGAGTGAGCCGGGCGAACTGGTCGTTGAGTCGTGCGAGCAGGTGATATCCACTCCTCTGGCCGTGTCATTGGTTGAACACACGACTGCTGACAATCTGCATGAGCAGCACCTTTTGGCTCAGGCCGCAGGCTGTGCGGAGGTGTTTGAGCAAAAACTGATGCAACGCTGCCTGGCTGACGCTGAAAACGAAGTCGGCCTGCTTGAGGTTGCTGTTGAGCAATTGCACTGGTTGACCCCGTGGCAACAGATACGTCTGAGCGCCGAGACAGAGTCATGGCTGACTCAATCCTTGCTCGATTCCCGTCGGGCCGCGCTGGAAGCTCAATTGCAATCCGGTGATGAGTCCGGTTTTATCGAGGCGCTGCAAGCCTTGCGTCAACAGCCCTGGCTGGCTTCGCTGGAGCGTGATGAACATTTGCAGCGCTGGGTCATGATTATGCTGCATAACAATACGGGCTGGAGTTCAGCGCTGTTCGAGCAGGTATCGGCCTTGTTTGGCTGGGATGTAAAGAAAGACCTGCATCCAGAGCCGGCCTTTATATGGCAGAGCCTGCTCGATCGGTGTGAAAAAGACGACTTTGTCCGGCATCTGAATCGCCTTCTTGGTTGCAAGCCGTTCAGTGTCGAAGGGCGTGCCGCTCATTTATTGCTCGCTCCTTACTCCCTTGCCGAGCGCAGACGATTGGCCAGAAGCGTCGATGAGGATGTGCGAGCCCTGTGCGAGCGGCTGGTCGAGCAACTGACTCTGCGCTATCCCGGCGCTCTCGAAGCATTTCCGCATGCGGACCTGGAAGGCTGGAGGCGGCCGCATGAGCCTTTTTCCAATGAGGCTCGGCGCTGGTTAGGGTTGTCCGCGTTGCTCATTGCCATGGTGTTTGGGCTTTCACTGCACTTTCAGGAAAGTCAGGATCCGGCTTTTTTGCTGATCCTGTCCCGTCCTGAATAAGGTTTACACCTCCCATCCCGAATTTCCGGAGAGTCAGATGGAGCAAGGTGTAAAGCGCACACAGCGTGATTACTCAC
>NZ_JBIVGV010000013.1:0-157221 GCF_044748865.1 Pseudomonas sp. NPDC089734
CACGCCGGGCGTATCGGTGGGGATCAGGGCCAGGCTGATGCCCAGATCCTCTTCGTCGCCCAACAGGTGATCGGGGTCATAAGCACCGGTAACCGGGAATAACATTTCCCACGCAAACAACAAAACCCGTCGTCGTTTCCTGCCAAACCTGCAGCATCATCGCTTCTGGGTTGAAGGCGAGAAGCGTTTTGTTCGTCTGCGCGTATCTGCTAAAGGCATGCGTATCATCGACAAGCGCGGCATCGAAGCTGTGCTTGCTGATCTGCGCCGCGACGGCAAAATCTAAGGAGATAATCATGCGTGAATTGATTCGTTTGATCTCGAGCGCCGGTACTGGTCACTTCTACACTACCGACAAGAACAAACGTACTACTCCGGACAAAATCGAAATCAAAAAATTCGATCCGGTTGTACGCAAGCACGTGATCTACAAAGAAGGCAAAATCAAGTAATTGATTCTGTCTCCTGCAAAAAAGCCCGCATCGCTGCGGGCTTTTTTGTGCCTGTCTTTTACGACTTCAGGCGCCTGGCGTCAGCCAAAGGTGAAACCTGAAATCAGGCCGGCGGCATCTGTTTCCACATGGATACGGTTCAGGTCGAATTCCCGGCTGCTGACATCCTTGTCGCCCAGAACGCGCGGGCGCCCGGTCAGTTCGCCGATGTAAGCCTTGATGCTTGGTACGTAGCGGCTGCCAATGAGGTATTGAAGGGCCTGGGTAATCTGTTCGTTCGTCATGTTCATATTCCTTTATGAATGATGTCCAGAATGGACGCCTCTAGGGTTTGTACGTAAAGTGGCTGCGCTCGGTCATGCTGCGTTAAAAACCGGCTCGTGCGCGAGTCCGATCGGAATGCTCATTGACAACCCGTCAAGTCGAGCGCGACTCCGACCGTTCCTCGCCGTTTTTTGCCTTGCCTGACCTTCGCTCGCCGACTTTTCGTACAGAACCTAGGGTCGCCTGTTCGGGAAGGCTTCATGCGTTATTCAGTTATATACCCTTGGCCTCGAACACCACATAAATCTTGCGGCATGTTTCCAGCACTTCCCAGGTGCCCTTGAAACCTGCCGGGATCACGAACCGGTCTCCTGCCCGCAGGGTCTTGGCGTTTCCCTCTTCGTCTCGCAGCACTGAAACGCCCTGCACGATTTCGCAATATTCATGCTCGGTGTAATGAACCCGCCATTGCCCGGTTTCGCCTTCCCACACCCCGGCATTCATCTGCCCACACGGGCTGTTGTAGTGGTTGTAGACCGTTTGCAGCGGGTCGCCCTTGAAGATCTTTTCTGGTGCGGGACGGTAATGCTCGGCGGTTGTACGGGTTTCGCTGAAGTCGACAATACTTTCGATGCCCATGTTTCCCCCTGACAATGAACGTGATGGTGTTTGGATGAGGCCCGGCTTCAATAGTGCCGTGGCATTCATGAATCGTCGTTTAATAAAATCAACATATTCGGGCGCTAATTGCCATTTCTGTCAAATATATTGGATTTAACAGGGCGCTGGTTTAGGGTGACGGATACTTTGGGGTGCGGCACTGGCGCCCATACCATCAAAAGGAGGACATGCGTATGACCACTCTGACTCATGCTGACTGGGAAAAACGTGCCCGGGACTTGAAGATCGAAGGCCGTGCCTTCATTCAGGGCGAGTACACCGCTGCGGCTTCAGGTGCTACTTTCGATTGCCTCAGCCCGGTGGATGGCCGGTTGCTGGCCAAGGTTGCCAGTTGTGATGATGCCGACGCCCAGCGCGCCGTAGAGAGCGCTCGTAACGTCTTCAATGCCGGTGCCTGGTCGCGCATGGCACCGGTCAAGCGCAAGGCCACGATGATCCGCTTTGCCGGCCTGCTGAAAAAACACGTCGAAGAACTCGCCCTGCTTGAAACCCTGGACATGGGCAAGCCGATCAGCGACTCGTTCAGCATCGATGTTCCAGGTGCTGCGCAGGCGTTGAGCTGGAGTGGCGAGGCCATCGACAAGCTGTACGACGAAGTGGCCGCAACGCCGCACGATCAGTTGGGCCTGGTGACGCGTGAGCCGGTGGGTGTCGTGGCCGCCATCGTGCCGTGGAACTTCCCCTTGCTGATGGCCTGCTGGAAGCTTGGCCCTGCGCTGTCTACAGGCAATTCGGTCATCCTCAAGCCGTCTGAAAAGTCTCCGCTGACGGCCATCCGTATCGCGCAACTGGCGATTGAGGCCGGTATTCCGGCGGGCGTGCTCAATGTGCTGCCGGGGTACGGCCATACCGTTGGCAAGGCGCTGGCTCTGCATATGGATGTGGATACGGTGGTGTTCACCGGTTCGACCAGAATTGCCAAGCAGTTGCTGGTCTACTCGGGCGAGTCGAACATGAAACGTGTCTGGCTGGAGGCGGGTGGCAAAAGCCCGAATATCGTCTTTGCCGATGCGCCGAATCTACAGGCCGCCGCCGAAGCTGCGGCCAGCGCCATCGCTTTCAACCAGGGCGAAGTCTGCACGGCCGGTTCGCGCCTGTTGGTCGAGCGCTCCATCAAGGACCGGTTTCTGCCGCTGGTGATCGAGGCCCTCAAGGCCTGGAAGCCCGGCAACCCGCTGGACCCGGCCACGACCGTGGGTGCCCTGGTCGATACCCAGCAGATGAATACCGTGCTGTCGTACATCGAGGCCGGTCATACCGATGGCGCCAGACTGGTCGCGGGCGGTAAACGCATTCTGGAAGAAACGGGCGGTACCTATGTCGAGCCGACCATTTTCGACGGGGTGAACAATGCGATGAAAATCGCCCGGGAAGAAATCTTCGGGCCGGTGCTGTCCGTGTTGACCTTCGACAGCGCCGAAGAGGCCATCCAGATTGCCAACGACACGCAATATGGCCTGGCAGCGGCAGTGTGGACGGCGGACTTGTCCAAGGCACACCTCACAGCCAAGGCCTTGCGGGCCGGTAGCGTATGGGTCAACCAGTATGACGGCGGCGATATGACTGCGCCGTTCGGTGGCTTCAAGCAGTCGGGTAACGGCCGCGACAAGTCGCTGCATGCGTTCGACAAATACACCGAACTGAAATCGACCTGGATCAAACTGTAAAGCTCCCGTAGGAGCGGATTCATCCGCGAAAGGGCCGGTACCTCCGCAAGAGATGTATCGGCCTGGACTGCCGTTTTCGCGGATGAATCCGCTCCTACACACAAGCTGCACAAGATTTAACCCGCTGGAGCTGGAAATGCGTTGGGGTACTTATTTCGCCGTGCTGGCCTCGGTATTGAGCGTCGGCCTGGCGGTGGGCGTCAGCATGCCGCTGGTTTCCCTGCGGCTGGAAAGCTGGGGCTATGGCGCATTTGCCATTGGCATCATGGCGGCGATGCCTGCGATCGGCGTGTTGCTGGGGGCCGGGCTGGCCAGTCGACTGGCCGCACGCTTCGGCACGGTGAATCTGATGCGCCTTTGCCTGTGGGCCGGCGCGTTTTCGGTCGGTCTGCTGGCGCTGTTGCCTCATTACGAAATCTGGCTGGTTCTGCGTCTGATGCTGGGCGTGATCCTGACCATCGTTTTCATCCTGGGTGAAAGCTGGATCAACCAGTTGGTGGTCGAGCGTTTGCGAGGCCGTCTGGTAGCGCTGTATGGCAGCAGCTATGCCTTGAGCCAACTGGCCGGGCCGCTATTGCTGGGTGTGATCGGAACCGAAGCCGATTACGGTTTCTGGATTGGCGTGGCGTTGCTGGTCAGTTCGCCGTTGTTGCTGCTTGGACGTTCGGGAGCGCCTGCGACAGAGGCGTGTGCCGTGACGTTTCGGGACCTGCTCGGTTTTTGCCGGGGGATGCCTGCCATCGCCTGGGCCGTTTCGCTGTTTGCCGCCTTTGAGGCGCTGATCCTGACGCTCTTGCCGGTCTATTGCCTGCGCGAGGGCTTCACCCCGGAAGTTGCGCTGATGATGGTCAGTACCGTGGTGGTGGGAGATGCGTTGTTGCAATTGCCGATCGGCATGCTGGCGGACCGGGTTTCGCGCCGCACCCTGTTTTCAGGGTGTGCGGCGTCCTTGCTGGTGTCCAGCCTGTTGATTCCCTTGTTGATCGATACGGTATTGATCTGGCCGTTGTGGGTGCTGTTCGGTGCCAGTGCCGGTGGCCTGTTCACCCTGTCGCTGATCCTGATTGGCGAGCGCTACCGCGATGATGCGCTGGTGCGCGCCAATGCCCATGTCGCCCAGCTCTGGGGAATTGGCTGTCTGGTCGGACCTTTGGTTGCAGGGGCTGGCAGTCAGTGGGTCAGCGGTCATGCCTTGCCGTTGATGATGGCGGCGGGTGCACTCGGGCTGGTGATGCTGTCACTGAAGGACAATGCCTTCGGCGGCAAGCCCCTGGCGGCTTAGAGCATTTTTTCGAGGCCGATGGCCTTGCTGACCCAGGAATTGAGGCGTCGCCACCAGTCGCCTGGTTCCTTGTGCAGGGTATGCATCTGGCCATTGTCTTCGGTGACCCACACCACCTGGCCGTTTTCCAGCTTCGCTTCGTAGCTCAAGGCGGGCGCCATCCCTTGCAGCGTCAGCTCGCGCAGGTCTTCGGCCAGTTCCGGGCTGTCTACCAGCACACCGACTTCGGTGTTCCAGAGCACCGAGCGCGGATCGAAGTTGAATGAGCCGACAAAAATCTTCTGGCGGTCGAAAATCATCGCCTTGCTGTGCAGGCTCGAGTCAGAGCTGGTCAGGAACGAATGCTTCTTGAACAGGTGCGGGCCACTGCCGTTGCTGCCTTGATCGCCGGGCTGGCGACGCAACTCGAAGAGTTTCACGCCGTGCTCCAGCAACGCCTTGCGGTACGGCGCGTAGCCGCCATGGACGGCCGGTACGTCGGTGGCTTCCAGCGAGTTGGTCAGCAGGCTGACCGACACGCCTGCATCGGCGCGATTGGTGAGATAAAGCAGACCGGCTTCGCCCGGAACGAAATACGCCGAGATCAGCATCAGTTCCTGATGCGCTTTCAGCAGTTCCGGGGCCAGTTGTGTCGTGAGCAACAGGTGCGGATCGGGCTCGCCCCGCGCCAGAACCTTGGTCGGTGCGTCCCACAGGGCCTGGTTATGCGCCCAGACCAGCTCGTTGAGCCAGTCCTTCAGGCGAGGCCGTGTCTTGTAGGCCATCAAGCGCTCATACAAGGCCTTGTGCTCGCGATGGGCGATTTCCAGCGAGGTGGTCAGGCGCTCACGGGCTTTGGTCAGGTCGTCCTGGGTCGGCAGGATGTAGATGAACTCATCGATAGGCTTGCTCAGCGCGCTGTTCCAGTATTGATCGAAGCTGTGCTCCAGTTGTGTGGCGACGGGGCCGACGCTGAGCATGTCGATATCGGTGAAGTTCAGATGGGGTTCGGCATCGAAATATTCATCGCCCAGGTTACGGCCTCCGACGATGGCCACGCTGCTGTCGGCCAGCCACAACTTGTTGTGCATGCGCCTGTGTTGTCGCGACAGGTTCATCAGGCGCCCGAAGCTGCGTGTCACGCCGGTTTCACGCCCCAGATTCTGTGGGTTGAACAGGCGGATCTGGATGTTCGGGTGAGCGGCGAGGGTGGCGATGGCCTGATCGAGCCCGTCGCTGGTGGTGTCGTCCAGCAGGATGCGCACCCGCACGCCCCGGTCGGCGGCCTTGAGCAGTTCATCGATCAGGGCGCGGGTGCTCAGGCCGTCATGGACGATGTAGTACTGAAGATCCAGGCTGGTCCTGGCGCTGCGGATCAATTCGGCACGTGCCGTGAATGCATCGCTGCTGTCGGACAGCAAGCGAAACCCCGAGCGTCCTTCGTGAGGCATGGCCAGGGTCTGGATGGCGCGGCCAAAGGCTGAGCCGGACGGTGGCAGGGCCTGGCTCGGCTCGTTGGGAACGCTGAGGTGGGTGCAGCCACTGAGGCTCAGCGCAACCAGCAGGCAAAGGGGCAAGGCCCATGAGTTCTTCAAATTGTGTGTCCGTCGGCAGGGTTTCGACTGCGATATGACCCTGAAATGGCGGAAAGATTTTCGGGCGTCAGTCGTTTTGTGCGCTCAGTTTCGCAATCATCAGGCCGACCTTGCGTACAGCACTTTCGATTTCGGGTGTCGGTTTGGCAGCGTAGTTCATTCGCAGGCAATTCCGGTATTTTCCGGAGGCCGAGAAAATGCTGCCCACCGCAATCTGCACCCCTTGATCCCGTAGCTCACGGTTCAGGCGCAAGGTGTCGAAATCCTCCGCCAGTTCCACCCACAGCATGAAGCTGCCTTGAGGTCGGCTGGCGCGTGTCCCTTCCGGAAAGTAACGCATGACCCAGTCGATCATCTGGTCGCGTCCTCGCTGGTATTGCGTGCGCATGCGGCGCAGGTGCGGTTCGTAGTGCCCGGCCTGGATGAATTCGGCAATGGCCAGTTGCGGCTGTGGAGCCGTCGAGCCGGTGCTGATGTATTTCATGTGCAGCACGCGCTCCAGGTAGCGTCCCGGAGCGACCCAGCCGATCCGCAGGCCGGGTGCGAGTGTCTTGGAAAACGAGCTGCACAGCAGGACGCGGCCATCCTCATCGAAAGACTTGATGGTGCGCGGGCGAGGGTAGTTGTAGGACAGGTCGCCATACACATCGTCCTCGATGATTGCCACGTCGAAGCGCTGGGCCAGTGTCAGCAGGGCGCGCTTGCGTTCTTCGGGCATCACGTAGCCCAGCGGGTTGTTGCAACTGGGCGTCAGCTGTATGGCTTTGATCGGCCATTGTTCCAGTGCAAGTTCCAGGGCTTCGAGGCTGATGCCCGTCAGTGGATCGGTGGGGATTTCCAGCGCCTTCATGCCCAGGCCCTTGAGGGTCTGCATGGCTCCGAAGAAGCTGGGGGAGTCCACCGCCACGATGTCGCCCGGCGAGCAGATGGCGCGAATGCTGGCCGAAAGGGCCTCATGGCAACCGGTGGTGATGATCAGGTCGTTGGCAGTGAGGTTGCAGCCGGAGTCCAGCAGCAGGCGTGCAATCTGTTCGCGAAGTGTATGGACGCCATGAATGTTGTCGTAATACAGACCGGGCATGTCCTGATGGCGGCTCAGCTGGCTCAAGGAGCGCAGCAGTGGCTTGAGCGTCGGGCTGCTGATGTCCGGCATGCCGCGTCCCAGTTGCGTCACCGCCTGGGCTGGCGAGACGCGAATCAGGTCCAGCACCTGTTCCCACTGAGAGATATCCACAGGCCGTTGCACCGGGCGGCCCACGGCAGGCAGGGCCGGTGCCTTTCTGCTGGCGGGCACGAAATAACCCGACTTGGGTCTGGGAGCTGCCAGCCCGTTGTCTTCCAGTACCCGATACGCCTGCTGAACGGTGCTCAGGCTGACGCCATGCTCAAGGCTCAATGCCCGAACCGAGGGCAACCGGTCACCGGGGCGATAGAAGCCGCTCTCGATGCGGGTACCCAGCAGTTCGGCAAGGTTGACGTAGAGCGTCATGGCGTACTCTCTAAAGAGGTTTGAATGAAGAAGCAGTACAGATTGGGCAAAAATATAGCATTCAGTGCGAATTTTGGTTGATCTGTATGTAAATAAATAATTGTTTTTGAATCTGTAATGGTTTCGCTTTCCTCTTCATCATGCAATCACACCAAAACGCGATGGAGGGATCTGCAAATGAACGGGCTGAGCGATGTGCGGGTAGCGCCTCACGGCCAGGTGCTGGATAAAAGTGGTTCGAGAGAGACCAAGGCGAACACTCAACCCAACATGAGCCGCTGGGCGTTGTACTGTCACCGTCTGGCCTCCCGACGCGCCTTGATGCGACTGACCGACGATCAGTTGCGCGATATAGGGCTCAATGCCGATCAGGCGATGGCCGAAGCCATGAAGCCTTTCTGGAAGCTCTGAGTTCAGCGCAGTTCTTTGAGGCGATGCCAGAGCATTCCCAGTGCCAGCAATGGCGAGCGCAGGTATTTGCCACCGGGGAAGGTCATGTGCGGCACCCTGGAAAACAGCTCGAAGCCATCGCTGTGCTGTCCGGCGATGGCTTCGGCCAGTAACCGGCCTGCCAGGTGTGTGGCATTGAGGCCGTGGCCGGCATAGGCCTGGGCGTAGAACACATTCGGCTGGTCCGGGAGTTTCCCGATCTGCGGCAGGCGATTGGCACCGATACCGATCATTCCACCCCATTGATAGTCGATCTTCGCGTCGGCCAGTTGAGGGAATACGTCAAGCATCTTGGGCCGCATGTAGGCGGCGATGTCTTGCGGGTCACGTCCTGAATAATGACAGGCACCCCCGAACAGCAGGCGACGGTCGGCCGAGAGCCGGTAGTAATCCACCGTTACGCGCTGATCACAGATCGCCATGTCCTGTGGGATCAGCTCGGCCGCCTGTGCGGGGCTTAACGGTTCGGTCGCAATGATGTAGCTGCCGGCCGGTAGAACCTTGCCGCCCAGCTCCGGGTTCAGGCCGTTCATGTAAGCATTGCAGGCCAGCACCAGGGTTGTGGCCTGTACCGAGCCTTGCGCGGTATGCACCTTGACCTGTGGGCCGTAGTCGATGCGCTCCACACGGGAGTGCTCGAACACGCGGACCCCCAGCGATTGGGCGACAGCCGCTTCGCCCAGGGCAAGGTTCAGCGGGTGCAGATGCCCGGAGCCCATATCGATCAGGCCGCCGACATAGCGATTGGAACCGACGACGCTGTGCATGTCTTCCGGTTGCAGCAGTTGCAACGTGTGGCGATAGCCCAGGCTGCGCAGTTCTTCGGCATCCTCGGCAAAGCCGGCAAAATCACGCGGCTTGTTCGCCACGTCGCAATAACCCCACTTCAGGTCGCAGTCGATGCCATGGCGTTCGACCCGCTGACGGACGATCTCGACCGCTTCGATGCCCATCAACTTGAGTTGCCGCACGCCGTCATGACCGATGACTGAGGTGAACTGTTCCAGATCATGGCCGACACCCCGGATCAGTTGCCCGCCATTGCGTCCGCTGGCGCCCCAGCCAATCTTTCGCGCCTCAAGCAAGGCCACGCTCAAGCCGCGTTCGGCCAGTTCGATGGCCGTGTTCAGCCCGGAAAACCCACCGCCGATCACGCACACATCGACCTTCAACTCGCCTTGCAATACAGGGTGATCCGGTTGTGGATGGCTGCTGGCGGTGTAGTAGGAGGCGGCGTGCTGGTTGGGATGGACCCGTGCGTTCATGGAGTGATCCTGTGGACGGCCTTTGACATTCACAAGGAGGATAAGCGGCTGTCATGGGCCTGCCAACTGAGGCAGAATCGCGCCATTGTGTTTGGGTGGTCGATTCAATGAGCTGCAACCGTCAGAAAGTCCGCGATTTGCGTCGCCAGATTCCCTCGTTCGAGTGCGTGCCCGGCTGCCATGACTGCTGTGGTCCGGTGACCACTTCGCCGGAAGAAATGTCCCGCCTGCCGCGCAAGACCGCTGCCGAGCAGGAAGCGGCCTTGAACGAACTGAACTGCGTGCATCTCGGCCCTCAGGGATGCACGGTGTATGACGAGCGCCCCCTGATCTGTCGCCTGTTCGGCACCACGCCGACCTTGCCATGCCCGAACGGGCGTCGACCTGTGGAGATGATCCATCCCAGGGTCGAGAAGCAGATCCATGAGTACATGGCCTCGACCCGGCAGGTGCTGGTGTAGCCGGTCTGTGTGTAGGAGTGAATTCATTCGCGAACAATTCGCGGATAAATCCGCTCCTACACAGCCTGCACCGTCAATCTGCAATCGGCAGGTTCAGGCTTTCTTTCACTTCTTCCATCACGATATAGCTCTTGGACTCCCGTACGTGCGGCAGCTTGAGCAGGATGTCGCCCAGCAGTTTGCGGTAGGACGCCATTTCCGAGATGCGTGCCTTGACCAGATAGTCGAAGTCACCTGACACCAGATGGCACTCCAGCACATGGGGCAGTTTCAGAATCGCCCGACGGAACTCGTCGAAGGTGTCGCCCGATTTGTAGTCCAGACTGATTTCCACGAAGACCAGCAGGCTGGCCTTGAGGTGCTGAGGGTTGAGGCGGGCGTTGTAGCCCATGATGATGCCCTCGCGCTCCAGCCTGCGAACCCGCTCCGTGCAGGGCGTGGTGGACAGGCCGACCCGCTCGCCCAGCTCCGTGAACGAGATGCGCCCGTCCGCCTGGAGGATGCGCAGGATATTGCGGTCGATCTTGTCCAGCTCACGTTTTGACTGGTGTTGAGTTCGCACGGGTGATTTCCCCTCTACTAAAGCGTTCTTTGCCGAGAATTAGCTCCGAATATACGCATTTATATAGTGAGAATCACTGCTCGATGCTCCATATACTGCACACATTCCTGCTTAAAACTTCAAACGTCAGCGGATATCCGCGATGAGGTCATCGACATGCGTGTTCTGGTCCTGGGTAGTGGTGTGATCGGTACAACCAGTGCCTATTATCTGGCTCGGGCTGGTTTCCAGGTCACGGTGGTGGACCGTCAGCCAGCCGTTGCCATGGAAACCAGCTTTGCCAACGCTGGCCAGGTTTCGCCAGGCTATGCATCGCCATGGGCTGCGCCGGGTGTGCCGCTCAAGGCGATCAAATGGCTGCTGCAACGTCATGCCCCGCTGGCGATCAAGGCGACAGCCGATATCGACCAATATCTGTGGATGGCGCAGATGCTGCGCAACTGCACGGCCAGCCGCTATGCCGTGAACAAGGAGCGCATGGTGCGTCTGTCCGAGTACAGCCGTGATTGCCTCGACGAACTGCGCATCGAAACCGGTATTGCCTATGAAGGCCGCAGCCTGGGTACCACACAGTTGTTCCGCACCCAGGAGCAACTGGATAACGCTGCCAAGGACATTGCCGTGCTCGAACAGTCCGGCGTGCCTTATGAATTACTGGACCGCGACGGCATTGCCCGCGTCGAGCCTGCGTTGGCGAACGTCACCCATAAGCTGAGTGGCGCGTTGCGTCTGCCTAACGATCAGACGGGCGATTGCCAGTTGTTCACCTCTCGACTGGCGGAAATGGCGGTCAATCTGGGCGTCGAGTTCCGTTACGGGCAGTCCATCGAACGGCTTGATCATGTGGGCGACCGTATCAACGGCGTCTGGATCGACGGCAAGCTGGAAACCGCAGACCGCTACGTGCTGGCGCTGGGCAGTTACTCGCCCCAGTTGCTCAAGCCGCTGGGCATCCGCGCACCGGTCTACCCGTTGAAAGGGTATTCGCTGACCGTGCCGATCACTCAGGCAGACATGGCACCGACCTCGACCATCCTCGATGAAACCTACAAGGTTGCGATTACCCGTTTCGACAATCGCATTCGCGTGGGCGGCATGGCGGAAATCGCCGGTTTCGACCTGTCGCTCAACCCGCGTCGCCGCGAAACGCTGGAGATGATCGTCGACGACCTCTATCCTCAAGGCGGTGACCTGGACCGTGCCGATTTCTGGACCGGACTGCGCCCGGCCACACCGGATGGCACGCCGATCGTGGGCGCAACGCCATTCCGCAATCTGTTCCTCAATACCGGCCACGGAACACTGGGCTGGACCATGGCTTGCGGCTCCGGGCGTTTGCTGGCCGATCTCATGGCGAGCAAAAAACCGCAGATCAGCGCCGAAGGCCTCGATATTTCTCGCTACGGCAGCACCAAGGAGAACGCAAAACATGTCAATCCAGCGCCAGCTCACCAATGAGCGCATGAGTCAGATCGTCGTCCACAATGGCACCGTTTATCTGGCGGGCCAGGTGGGTGATGACATGAGTGCCGGGATCGAACAACAGACACGTGAGACCCTCGACAGCATTGAGCGCTTGCTGGATCTGGCCGGGACCGACAAAAACCGCATCCTGTCGGTCACGATCTACCTGAAGGACATCGATGCCCACTTTGCCGGAATGAACAGCGTCTGGGACAAGTGGCTGCCAAAAGGCGTCGCACCTGCGCGGGCGACGGTCGAGGCCAAGTTGTGTGAACCGGAGATTCTGGTCGAGCTTTCAGTGGTTGCGGCGTTGCCATAACCCTGGGCTGTATTCATTCGTGCAGGCGTGGGTCTTCGCGAATGAATTCGCTCCTACAGGACGGGGGCCAGACGTTACCTTTAATTTTTTTATATCAGAACTATTCAGCCATGCGTCCATCCCGTGCCCTCATCGATCTTCAAGCCTTGCGCCACAATTACCGACTGGCTCGTGAAAGCACCGGTGCCAAGGCGCTCGCCGTCATCAAGGCCGATGCCTATGGTCATGGTGCCGTGCGTGTGGCCCAGGCCCTGGAAGCCGAAGCCAACGGGTTTGCCGTGGCGTGTATCGAAGAGGCGCTGGAGTTGCGCGAAGCGGGCATTCGCGCGCCGATCCTGTTGCTGGAAGGTTTTTTCGAGGCCGACGAACTGGCGCTGATTGTCGAACATGACCTGTGGTTCGTCGTGCATTCGACATGGCAGTTGGACGCAATCGAGAAGGCGCACATTGGCAAGCCCCTGACCGTGTGGCTCAAGCTCGACACCGGCATGCATCGTGTGGGCCTGCACCCGTCCGAATATCAGGCGGGTTATCAGCGCCTGCTGGCGACCGGCAAGGTGGCGAAGATCGTCTTGATGAGCCACTTCGCGCGTGCCGACGAGCTGGACAGTCCACGCAGCGACGAGCAGCTCGCCGTATTCGAGGCTGCTCGTCAGGGGCTGCTTGCAGAAGTCAGCCTGCGTAACTCGCCTGCCGTGCTGGGCTGGCCGAATATTCCCAGCGACTGGGTGCGCCCCGGCATCATGCTGTACGGGGCCACACCCTTCGATCAGCCTCAGGCCCTGGCCGATCGCTTGCAGCCGGTCATGACGCTGGAATCGAAAGTCATCTGCGTGCGCGAATTGCCTGCGGGAGAACCCGTCGGCTACGGTGCGGCGTTCGTCACTGAGCGCACGACACGTGTGGGGGTGGTTGCCGTGGGGTACGCCGACGGCTACCCGCGCCAGGCTCCGACCGGAACGCCCGTCTGGATCGACGGCCAGCCGAGCCAACTGTTAGGGCGTGTGTCCATGGACATGCTGTGCGTGGACCTGACCGACTTGCCCCAGGCCGGGCTGGGCAGTCAGGTCGAACTGTGGGGTAAAAACGTGCTGGCCAGCGATGTGGCGGCGCGGGCTGGCACCATTCCGTACCAGATCTTCTGCAATCTGCGGCGTGTACCGCGTATCTACTCATAACTTCCCGTCTGCCCAGCTTCCTGGTACGGCCGGTTAAAGTCCGAGGTGTTGTAAATACTGAACGCTGTTGCCATCATGGCGTTCATCTCGACTTTAACCTTACCGAACCAGGGGGAATGCCGCATTGGACGTCGGTGAACGGCTGCAATCCATTCGCAAGCTCAAGGGCCTGTCCCAGCGTGAACTCGCCAAGCGTGCAGGTGTGACCAACAGCACCATCTCCATGATCGAGAAGAACAGCGTCAGCCCTTCGATCAGTTCCCTGCGCAAGGTGCTGGGCGGCATTCCCATGTCCATGGTCGAGTTCTTTTCCGAAGAGCTTGAACCCGAAAATCCGACCCAGGTGGTCTACAAGGCCAGCGAGCTGATCGATATATCGGACGGTGCCGTGACCATGAAACTGGTGGGCAAGTCGCACCCTGGCCGGGCCATCGCCTTTCTCAACGAAATCTACCCGCCAGGCGCCGATACCGGTGAAGAAATGCTGGTGCACGAAGGCGAGGAAACCGGAATTCTGGTCGAGGGACGGCTGGAATTGGTCGTCGGTCTGGACACCTACATCCTCGAAGCGGGCGACAGCTACTATTTTGAAAGTACCCGACCGCATCGATTCCGCAATCCGTTCGATATTCCGGCGCGACTAATCAGCGCAGCCACACCGGCCAATTTCTGATCGGAAAGCGCGCAAGCGCCTCATGTATACGGGCTGGCAGCTCAGGCACCCCCTGAACGGGTTATCAGGCTAATAACCATTCTTCTTGTAGGGGTGTTTCGGGCCCAAGGGCTAGCCGTTATAATTCGCCGGCCTGCCAAACCGTGGTCGCGGGCGTGATTAGTCACCATGAGGGTGTAAGCGTGAACCTGATAAACAAGATACTGGCAGTGGCTGCCATGTTGGCTTTTTGGGCATTCAACGCTCAGGCAGCGACGAATGATGAAATTGCCAAACGACTGGAACCGGTCGGACAGGTCTGTATTCAAGGCAAGGAATGCGCAGGTATGGCAGTCACCGCATCAGCCGGTGGCGGCAGCGCAAAAACGCCGGACGATGTCATCGCCAAACACTGCACCGCCTGCCACAGCGTTGGCCTGCTGGGCGCTCCGAAAATCGGTGATGGTGCCGCCTGGGGCGAACGCGCCAAGAAAGAAGGCGGTCTAGACGGCCTGCTGGCCAAAGCCATCACCGGCGTCAACGCCATGCCACCCAAAGGCACCTGTGGCGACTGCTCCGATGCCGAGCTCAAAGGCGCCATCGAGAAAATGTCCGGCCTGAAATAAGCCGCACGCTGCACAAAAAGCCGCCATGGACTGCCTGAGCCATGGCGGCTTTTTTGTGGGTGTTCACAGGGAAACGCACTTCTAAAGTGGGAGCGGCCTTGGCCGCGAAAGCGCGGTATCAGGCGATAAATATTGACGGGATGTACCAACGTTTTTGCAAGCAAGCAGAGCGATGCCAAGCCCGTCCTGTAAGAAATCCCGCCCCACGCCGCAACGCTGCCCACTGACGACGGTCCAACCTCCATCGCGCCATAATCCCGGAGAGTCTGGATGCCGAAGTCCTGTTCCATCGAGCAAGCCGTCGATCATGTGCTCGCGCAGTTGCCCGAGCATATTCATATGGGCATGCCTTTGGGGCTGGGCAAGCCCAATCGGTTCGTCAATGCGTTGTACGAACGCATCAGGCAACTTCCCGAGCGGCAACTGACGATCTATACCGCCTTGAGCCTGGGGCGGCCGACGGCGGGCGAAGGGTTGCAGGCGCGTTTTCTGGAACCGTTCCTGGAGCGGGTTTTCGGGGATTACCCGGAGCTGGAGTTTCTGGCCGCTCTGCGTCGCGACAGCCTGCCGCCGAACATTCATATCCAGCAGTTCTTCATGCAGCCGGGCAGCCTGCTCCATAGCGATACCGCCCAGCAGAGCTACGTCAGCAGCAATTACAGCCATGCGGCGCGGGATATCAATGCCTGTGGCTTGAACCTCATCGGCCAACTGGTCGCCCGCGATGAGCAGCATCCCGGCAAGCTGAGCCTGAGTTGTAACCCCGACGTGACCCTCGACCTGCTGCCGAGGATCGCCAAACGACGGGCGGCGGGCGAGACGATTCTGCTGCTGGGTCAGGTCCACGCCGATCTGCCCTATATGCCGGGAGATTCGGAGCTGGATGTCGACGCGTTCGATCTGCTGCTGGATGAGGAAGAGCGTAGCGTTCTGTTCTCGACTCCCAACATGCCGGTGGGCTTTCAGGACCATTTCATCGGCCTGCATGCCAGTACGCTGGTGCGCGATGGTGGCACCTTACAGATCGGCATCGGCTCCATGGGCGACGCGCTGACCGCCGCGCTGCTGGCCCGACAGGCCAACAACGAAACCTATCGCGGTCTGTTGGCCGAGTTGAACATGAGCAACTGGCAAACCATGATCGACCGGGAGGGTGGTACCCAGCCGTTTGCCACCGGGCTTTACGGGTGCAGCGAAATGTTCGTCAACGGCCTGCTGGTACTGGCCGATGCCGGTATCGTGCGGCGCAAGGTGTATGCCGATGCCGAGCTGCAACGGCTGGCCAACCTCGGGACCCTCGATGAAAGTGTCCACCCCGATGGCGTCGTGCTGCACGGCGGATTCTTTCTGGGGCCGCAGAGTTTTTATGAGCGCTTGCGTGAGCTGCCTGCCGAGCGGCTGGCACAGTTCAACATGACGGCCATCAGCTACATCAACGAGCTGTATGGCAATGAAGAGCTCAAGCGTCTGCAGCGCCGCGATGCGCGCTTTATCAACAGCGCCTTCACCATGACGCTGATGGGCGCGGCAGTGTCCGACCAACTGGACGATGGCCGTGTGCTCAGCGGCGTCGGCGGCCAATACAACTTCGTGTCCCAGGCCCATGCACTGGAAGATGCGCGCTCCATTCTGATCCTGCGCAGCTGGCGCGAGTCGGGAGGCGAGGTCAGTTCCAATATCGTCTGGAACTATGGCCATACGACGGTCCCTCGGCATCTGCGCGACATTGTCGTGACCGAGTACGGCATTGCCGATCTGCGCGGCCAGACCGATGCCACGGTGATCGAGCGCCTGCTGAACATCAGTGACTCGCGCTTTCAGAGCGGTCTGATCGAACAGGCACAGAAGGCCGGCAAGCTCCCGAGGGATTTCCACCTCGATCCGCGCTTTACCCAGAACACGCCCGAGCGTTTGCAGGACATCGCGTCCCGTTACCCGACGTTGTTCACCGAATATCCATTGGGCTGCGATTTCACGGCGCAAGAGCGCGATCTGTTGCGGGCCTTGAACTGGCTCAAGAGCAAATTCAAGCTCACCGAGATTCTGGAGCTGGGCAAGGCCACGCTGGATGCGCCCGAGCCTGCGGCTTATACCGAGCACCTGGAGCGTATGCAACTCGCCCAGCCTCAAGGCTTGCGCGAAGAGTTGTACCAGCGCCTGCTGCTGGCCGGGTTGCAGAACTCTGCCGGGTCAGCGTGTTGAGCGATGCTCCAGCACACGAAAGATCAGCATGCCCGCCAGCATTGAAAGAACAAAAACCAGCGGTTGCCACTGAGCCGTCAGCAGCGTCGCAACGGCCGGCCCCGGACACAGCCCGGCAACGCCCCAGCCGATGCCGAACAGCAGGCTGCCTCCGACAAGTCGTTTGTCCAGCGTACGGCTGACGGGCAGTTGCATGGGCGCGCCGAGCAATGACTGGCGGCGTTTGCCAGCCCAGCGAAACGGCAAGAAGGCCACGACGATAGCGCCGACCATGACCAGCGCCAGTGAAGGGTCCCATTGCCCCGCAAGGTCGAGAAAGCCCAGAACCTTGGCCGGATTGGTCATGCCCGCCATCAGCAGACCGAGGCCAAAAAGCACGCCTGCCAACAGGGCTGTGAATGTACGCATGGTCAGATCCCCGACAGATGGCGAAGCATGAAGACTGTGGCGAAACCCGCCAGCATGAAGGTCATGGTCGCCACCATCGAACGTGGAGAAAGGCGGGCGATCCCGCACACGCCATGACCGCTGGTACAGCCGGAGCCATAGCGTGTCCCGATACCGACCAGCAGACCTGCCACGATCAGGCCGGGCCATGAGGTTTCAAACGACATGGCAGGCAAGGCGCTGAACAATCCCCAGATCAGGGGGGCGATCAGCAGGCCGAGCATGAACAGTGCTTTCTCGCTGCGACCTTCACCGGGTTGCAGCAGGCTGCTCAGCAAACCGCTGATACCGGTAATGCGCCCGTTGGCCAGCACAAACAGGCTGGCGGCCAGCCCGATCAGCAGGCCACCTGCCAGTGCGGACCAGGGGGTGAAGTGAAGCCAGTCGATAACCATCGTGATCGTCCTCTCAAGCCATGACGCTGAACATCAACAAGGCCGCAGCAATCCATCCGGCGATGGCAAACAGTTGCTGCAAGCGCGGGCCTGCAAGGTAGCGGGAAACCTGCCTGCCAACCATCAGGCCAATCACTGCTCCCAGCGCGAACGGAGCGCCGACGCTCCAGTGCATGACGCCGGCCAGCGATGCCGTGATCACGCTGCCGGTCGAGACCAGTGCAATGACGGCCAGTGAGGTGGCAACGACGCTTTTCATGTTCAGGTCGCTGTAGCGGGTCAGTGCCGGAATGATCACAAAGCCACCTCCTACACCGATCAACCCCGACAGCAGCCCCGACGTCATGCCGGTCAACGTCAGGGCCCGGACACAGGGCATTGTCCAACGTAGTCGACCTTGCAGCGGATTGAGCACACAAGGCAAGACTTCCTGACGACAGGCGGGTGGCCCGTCTTTCAGCTCGTGATGGGCTTTCAGGAAGATCCGCCCGCAGGCATACAGCATCACGGCACAGAAGATCAGTACCAGCGGTGTATTGGGCACGCGATGGGCGACCCACAGACCCAATGGTGCCATCAGCACACCGACCCCGGCGATATAGGCCGCGGCGCGGTAGCGGACAATGCCCTGTCTCAGGCCCAGCACCGCGCCGAGCGCCGCCGCCATGCCCACGGCAAGCAGGCCGATGGGGGCGGCCTCGACCATTGATAATCCCAGGCCGAAAACCAGCAACGGCACGGCCAGAATGCCGCCACCTGCACCGGTCAGTGCAAGCACGGCACCAATGATCGTGCCCAGAGCTGCGCCCAGCAGTTGATGCTCATCCATGTTGGGCGACAGCCTCTTTGGGGCTGGCCAGCCATTCGCGGCCCCGGAGCATGCCTTGCCAGTACAGCGGGGGCAGCACACGTTCTTTCAGCCACCAGGCCAACCGTGTTGGCTGGCGTCCATCCAGCAGCCAGCTTGGAAAGCTGGGGGCAACCTTGCCGCCATAGGTGAATTCGGCCAGCACAATCTTGCCCCGCTCCACGGTGAGCGGGCAGGAGCCGTAACCGTCGTAAACGGCCTGTTTCGAGGTGCGTCCCAGTGCCGCCAGCACGTTGATGGCCACCACGGGAGCCTGCTTACGGGCTGCCGCTGCCGTTTTGGCATTGGTGGTATTGGTGGCATCGCCCAGGCAGAACACATTGGAGAACCGACGATGCACCAGCGTCGCCGGGTTCACGTCCAGCCAGCCTGCCGCATCGGCCAGAGGGCTTGAGCGAATGAAGTCCGGGGCTGTCTGGGGCGGTACGACATGCAACATGTCGAAGCCTTGCTCGAGGGTTTCGGTGGTGCCGTCGGCTCGGGTCTGTATGAAGGTTGCGCGCTTCGCAGGGCCATTGACGGCCACCAGCCTGTGGCTGAATTGCAGGTCGATGGCGTAACGCTCAACGTACTTCATCAGCGCGGGCACATAGTCCGGCACACCGAACAGCACGGCCCCGGCGTTGTAGAACCGGGTGTTGATCTGCGCCAGATGGCCGGACCTGAGCCAGTGATCGCAGGACAGGTACATCGCTTTCTGAGGTGCGCCAGCGCATTTGATGGGCATCGGGGGCTGGGTGAACAGGGCCTGTCCGCCCTTGAGATTCTGGACCAGTTCCCAGGTGTAGGAGGCCAGATCGTATCGATAGTTGGAGGTGACGCCATTGGCCCCCAGGGTTTCGACCAGGCCATCGATCGCCGCCCAGTCCAGCTTCAGGCCGGGACAGACAATCAGTTGTTCATAGCCGAGAACACGACCGTCCTCCAGCGTCACGGCATTGTGGTCGGGCTCGAAGGTTGCCACGGCGGCCTTGATCCACTGCACGCCCTTGGGGATCAGCGAGGCCATGCTGCGTGCGGTCGACTGAGGTTTGAATACCCCCGCACCGACCAGCGTCCAGCCCGGTTGGTAATAATGCGTGTCGGCGGGATCGACGATGGCGATCTCCAGCGAAGCGTCGCGGGCCAGCAGGCTCGACGCGGTCGCTATACCGGCAGCTCCGCCACCGACGATCAGGATCTGGTGGGTTGTGGTTGTCAGGGTCATGGCATGTTTTCCAGAGGCACGCAGCGATTCAAAGGACGTTAAGCGGGATTTTCAGGTAGCGGATGCCGTTGTCTTCCGGCTCCGGCAAGTGGCCGCAGCGCATGTTGATCTGCACCGACGGCAACATCAGGACCGGCATGTCCAGGGTCGCGTCCCGTGCTTCGCGCATGCTGACGAAGGCGTCTTCGTCGATGCCTTCATGCACATGGATGTTGTGGGCGCGCTGCTCGGCCACGGTGGTCATGTATTGCAGCTCACGGCCATTGGGCAGGTAGTCATGGCACATGAACAGCCGGGTCTTGGGGGGCAGGCTCAGAATCCGCTGGATGGAACGGTACAGCGTTCGGGCATCGGCCCCCGGGAAGTCGCAACGGGCGGTGCCGTAATCGGGCATGAACAGCGTATCGCCAACGAACGCGACCGTTTCGTCGCCTGCCTGAACCGTATAGGTCATGCAGGCAGGCGTATGGCCGGGCGTGTGTAATGCCCGGGCCTGAAGTGACCCGATGGAGAAGGTGGCATTGTCATCCAGCAATACATCGAATTGAGTGCCGTCGCGGGCGAATTCTGCGGGGGCATTGAACAGCTCGCCGAAAACCTGCTGCACGGCTGTGATATGGCTGCCGATGGCGATCTGGCCACCCAGTTGTTGTTTCAGGTACGGCGCGGCCGAGACATGGTCGGCATGGACGTGGGTTTCCAGTATCCATTGCACCGACGCTTCCAGGGCGCGGACGCGTTCGATCAGGCGATCGGCCGAGTCGGTGCGGGTGCGTCCGGATTTCGGGTCGTAATCGAGCACACTGTCGATCAGTGCGCACTGCCGACTGGCCTGGTCCATCACCAGATAACTGACTGTCCATGTGTGACGGTCGAACAGTGCTTCGACGTATAACGTTTCGCCAATGATCATGGCGGCATCCCCCGTGGCTGCAAATGGCATGACTTCCTCAATCGTAGTCAGGCAGCGATTGGCAGTCTTTGTTTGTCATTGTCAATAAGCATGCCAATCGATGCTGGTGGGCTGGAGGCCTTGAAAACCCTTGATCCCGGTCAATGGAAGGCGGATGGCGCAGCGTCCGTTCGTTGAAATGACTGCCATGTTTTGGCAGTCATTTGGCAGTGATTGGCAGGTCGTGGCAGTCAATTGCGTTAAGCTGTGCGCCGGTCAACAGGAGCGCTCATGTCATTCATCGCAGGTCACCTCCCCGGAAGTCAGATGCAGTCTCTGGTGTCTTACCTTGAGCACGACGAGCGTCCGACCATCGTTCTGGACACGCACTACAACATCATTGCCGCCAATACGGCCTACCAACGTCAGTTCGGAGTCGAGGGCAGGCCCCATGTTGGCGAGAAGTGCTACCGGGTTTCCCATCAGTTCGCCGTACCCTGCGATCAGGCGGGGGAGCATTGCCCGATGCGCAAGGCCCATGAAACCCGTCTGCCGGAGCGGTTGCTGCATATCCATCACACGCCGCGCGGCCCTGAGCATGTGGACGTGGAGCTGCGCCCGATCCTCGACGATCAGGGGGTTGTCATTGCTTATGTCGAACGCCTGAGCAGCGTGGCCGTGGCCTCGGTTCAGCCACAACAGCAGGGGTTGGTGGGGCGCTCGGCAGCGTTCAAGCGGGTGCTGGCCGAGCTTCAGCGTGCCGCGCCTGCGCAGATTCCGGTTCTGCTGCAAGGTGAGTCGGGCACCGGCAAGGAGCTGTTTGCCCGTGCCCTGCATGCCAGCAGCTCAAGGGTCAACGGTCCGCTGGTGGTGGTCGATTGCACGGGGTTGACCGAAACCTTGCTGGAAAGCGAGCTGTTCGGCTACGAGAAAGGGGCGTTCACCGGTGCCCTGCAACGCAAGACAGGCCTGGCCGAAGCGGCCCATGGCGGCACACTGTTTCTCGATGAGATCGGTGAGGTTCCGCTGGCGATGCAGGTCAAGCTGTTGAGGCTGATCGAGTCCGGCAGCTTTCGTCCTGTGGGGAGCCTGAGAACGGTGCATTCGGATTTCCGGCTGGTCTGCGCCACCCACAAGCCGCTCAAGGACATGGTGGCCGAAGGCAGCTTCCGCCAGGACCTGTTCTACCGCATCAGCGGTTTTCCGATCCGGCTGCCCGCCTTGCGCGAGCGCAGCGAAGATTTGCCACTGTTGATCGACAGCCTGTTGCAGCGCTCGTCGCAGGTCGGCGTTCCACGTATCGATCCGGCGGCGATGCAGCGGCTTTGCCTCTATCACTACCCCGGCAATATCCGCGAGCTGCGCAACATCCTCGAACGCGCCCGGTTGTTCACCGACGACGGCATCATTCGGGTTCAGGACTTGCCTGCCGAGGTTCAGGGGAGTGCGGAGGCCCACTTATCGGGGTCAGGTCGCAAGGACGACGGGATGGAGAAACTGGCCCATGCGCTGAGCGTGTTCAAGGGCTCGCGCAGTGAACTGGCCAGAGAGCTGGGGTTGAGCGAGCGCACCTTGTACCGCCGCTTGCGTGCGCTCGGTGTGGCTGACTGACGCCTACTTGAAGGTCACTACGCCGCCTACCAGCGACTCGACCCGTGCCAGGGATTCGACGCGATAGCCCTGCGCATCCAGTTCGGCGCGGCCGCCCTGGAAGGACTTCTCGATCACGATGCCCAGCCCGGCGACGTTGGCGCCTGCCTGCTTGATGATCGAAATCAGGGCCTGCGACGCTTTGCCGTTGGCCAGGAAGTCATCGATGATCAGCACGTTGTCCTGGCTGTTCAGGTGCCGTGGCGAGATGGCGACCGTGCTTTCGGTCTGCTTGGTGAAGGAGTACACCGTGGCCGACAGCAGGTTTTCCGTCAGGGTCAGCGACTGATGCTTGCGCGCGAAGATCACCGGCACGCCCAGGTTCAGACCGGTCATCACCGCCGGGGCAATGCCCGAGGCTTCGATGGTGACGATCTTGGTGATGCCTGCATCCGCGAACAGCCGGGCAAACTCGTCACCGATGGCTTTCATCAATACCGGGTCGATCTGATGGTTGAGAAACGCATCGACCTTCAAGACCTGATCGGAAAGCACGATGCCTTCCTCGCGAATTTTCTTGTGCAGTGCTTCCACTTCGGTTCCTCGGGCGCGCCAGTGCGCAATAAATGATCGTTTTCTGTACAGGTATCAACGCTTGAGCATGGCGCGTATGTCCGCCAAGGCTGTATTGCCGCGTACGGCCTTCACTTCAGTGGGCGTATCGTCGTTGCCTTCCCAGGCCAGATCGTCCGGCGGCAGTTCATCCAGGAAGCGGCTGGGCGCGCAGTCGATGATTTCACCGTACTGCTTGCGCTTGGCGGCAAAGGTGAACGCCAGCGTCTGCCGTGCACGGGTAATGCCAACGTAGGCCAGACGGCGTTCTTCCTCGATGGTGTCGGCTTCGATGCTGGAGCGGTGCGGCAGGATTTCCTCTTCCATGCCCATGATGAACACGTAAGGGAACTCCAGACCCTTGGAGGCATGCAGGGTCATCATCTGTACGCCTTCGGCACCGTCTTCCTCTTCCTGCTGACGCTCGAGCATGTCGCGCAGGACCAGCTTGCCGATGGCCTCTTCGATGGTCATGCCGCCATCTTCGTCTTTTTCCAGAGTGTTCTTCAGCGCTTCGATCAGGAACCAGACGTTGCCCATCCGGTAGTCGGCGGCCTTGTCACTGGAGCTGTTTTGGCGAATCCAGTTCTCGTAGTCGATGTCCATGACCATGCTGCGTAGCGCGGCAATCGGGTCGTTCTGTGCGCACTGCTGGCGTACGCCGTCCATCCAGCGCTTGAAGCGCTGCAGGCGATCGGTAAAACGGCTGTCCAGATGCTCGCCGAGGCCGATTTCCTCGGTGGCGGCGTACATCGACACCTTACGCTCGGTGGCGTAGTTACCGAGTTTTTCCAGCGTGGTGGAGCCGATTTCCCGGCGCGGGACGTTGATGACCCGCAGGAAGGCGTTATCGTCGTCCGGGTTCACCAGCAGGCGGAAGTAGGCCATCAGGTCTTTCACTTCCTGGCGCCCGAAGAAACTGTTGCCGCCCGACAGGCGATAGGGAATCTGATGGTGCTGCAGTTTCAGCTCGATCAGCTTGGCCTGGTAGTTGCCGCGATAGAGGATGGCGAAATCGCTGTAGGGGCGGTCGGTACGCAGGTGCAGGGTGAGGATTTCCATCGCCACCCGTTCGGCTTCGGCGTCCTCGTTGCGGCAACGGATCACACGGATTTCGTCGCCGTGGCCCATCTCGCTCCACAACTGCTTCTCGAAGGCGTGGGGGTTGTTGGAGATCAACACGTTGGCGCAGCGCAGGATGCGGCTGGTGGAGCGATAGTTCTGCTCCAGCATCACGACTTTCAGCGACGGGTAGTCTTCCTTGAGCAGCATCAGGTTTTCCGGCCGCGCCCCGCGCCAGGCGTAGATCGACTGGTCATCGTCGCCTACGACCGTGAACTGGTGGCGGGTGCCGATCAACAGCTTGACCAGCAAATACTGGCTGGCGTTGGTGTCCTGATATTCGTCCACCAGCAGGTAGCGGACCTTGTTCTGCCACTTTTCCAGAATGTCGGCGTGTTCCTGGAACAGCTTGACCGGCAACAGGATCAGGTCGTCGAAGTCCACCGCGTTGTACGCCTTGAGCGTGCGCTGATAGTGGGTGTAGACGATGGCCGCTGTCTGCTCCTTGGGGTTGCGGGCATTGGCCAGCGCTTCGGGGGGCAGGATCAGGTCGTTCTTCCAGGCACCGATCATGTTCTTGATCTCGTCGACGCCGTCGTCGCCCGAGTATTCCTTCTGCATGATGTCGGTCATCAGGGCCTTGACGTCGGTTTCGTCGAAGATCGAGAAGCCCGGCTTGTAGCCCAGTCGCACATGCTCCTTGCGGATGATGTTCAGGCCCAGGTTATGGAAGGTCGAAACCGTCAGGCCGCGACCTTCGCCGCCCCTGAGCAGGGTACCGACCCGCTCCTTCATTTCGCGCGCCGCCTTGTTGGTAAAGGTCATGGCCACGATGTACTGGGCACGGATGCCGCAGTTCTGGATCAGATGGGCGATCTTGCGTGTGATCACGCTGGTCTTGCCGGAGCCTGCACCGGCGAGCACCAAAAGAGGGCCGCCGACATAGTTCACGGCTTCCTGCTGCCGGGGATTGAGTCGGGACATGGCGGTATCAGAGGGTCATTTGCAAAAAGGTCGGGCATTTTAACAGGACGGCGCGTTTATGCAGTGTTCATCGTTGAAAGGGAGTGACGGCTATCTAATTTTTTTGTTTTTGTTACATTTGCCGGCAGCGCAAAGATGCGCCCATTGGTCGCACCCGTTGAGTGGCCAGCTACCGGTTTTTCTTTTGAAGTGATGGAGTTAGCGTGCCTACGCCTGTCGAACCTTTACGGTTGCTGTTGCTGGCCCGAGAGCCAGCATGGTCAGGGCTGTTGAGCAATTGTCTGGCATCGCTGGGCAATGAGGTCGTTTTGTATCAGGCTCCTGACTGGAACGCCTTGAGCAGTGAGTACGGCCAGACACACAATGCCGTGCTGTTGACGACCCCCGAGCTTCAACCGCAGGCAGGCCACTGCACCTTGCCGATGGTCATGTTGCTGGAAGAAGAGCCGACCGTTGCGCCGGCCGGTGTCAGCGACTGGCTGGTGCGTGACTCCCTGGCGGCGGATACCCTTCGTCGTTGCCTGCGCCATGTGCGCGAGCGCGGCCTGCTGGAGGACACCTTGCAGCGTCTGGCCGGGCAGGACCCGTTGACCGGCATCGCCAACCGACAAGGCTTTCAGGCCCTGCTGACGGCCCGGCTGGCCGAGGGCACCGGTTTTGCGCTGGGGCATCTGGACCTCGATAACTTTCGACGGGCCAACGACACCCTGGGCCATCAGGCCGGTGACCGGCTGATCCTGCAAGTGGTGGCGCGGCTCAAGGGCCAACTGGATGTCGGGGACCAGATTGCCCGTCTGGGCGGTGACGAATTCGCCCTGTTGATTGACACCCGTCATACCTCGCAACGGGCCGCACAGGTGGCCGAGTGCATTACCGACGCGTTGTCCGAACCTTACTGGATCGATGGTGAAAGCCTGTTGCTCGGTTGCAGCCTGGGCATTGCCCATGCCCGTACCAAAACCGATGCCGACCCGCTGATGTGGCATGCCCACATCGCCATGCGTCAGGCCAAAAGCATTCAGGGCTGCACCTTTCATCTCTTCGATGACAGCATCAATCGCAACGCCCGTAGCCTGGCGGATCTGGAAGCCGAGCTGCGCAAGGCCCTGCGCTACGATGAACTTGAACTGCACTACCAACCGCGCCTGTGCCTGGCCAGCGGTTGCGTGTCCGGCCTGGAAGCCTTGGTGCGATGGCGTCACAGCGAGCGCGGCCTGCTGCCCCCCAGCGAGTTCGTGCCCCTGGCCGAGCAGAGCGGCATGATCGTGCCGCTGGGCTACTGGGTCATCTTTCAGGCCCTGCGCGATATGCAAAGCCTGCGCGAGCGTGGCGTTGCACCGCTGCACATGGCCGTTAACCTGTCGTTCCGGCAGTTTCAGGACAGCCAGTTGTTGGCGACCGTAAGCCGTTTGATTGCCGAGCATGGCATCGATGCGCACTGGCTTGAGTTCGAGCTGACCGAAACCGCCGTCATGCGTCGCAGCGATCAGGTCCGGCAGATCATGGATGCCTTGCGCCGGTTGGGTATCCGCTTTTCGCTCGACGATTTCGGGACAGGCTTTTCATCGTTCATGCACCTCAACAGCCTGCCGATCGAACTGCTCAAGATCGACAAAAGCTTTGTCGGTGAAATGGAGGAACGCGAGGAGAACCGCAAGCTGGTCCACGCCATGATCAACCTGGCCCACAACCTGAGCCTGGAAGTGGTGGCCGAAGGCGTGGAAAGCGACGAGCAACTGGCCCTGCTGCGCAGCTTCGGGTGCGATCAGGTGCAGGGCTATCTCATCAGCCGACCGTTGCCGATGCCCGAGCTGGTTGAATACTTGGCGTTGAACGACGTGTGCCAGGCATCGTGATGAATCCTGTCAGCCTGTCATTCACAGGCTGACAGCGTGCCTTGCACTTCCGGTTTCGAGGCCGTTCGCAGCAGCCGCGCCGTCTTCTTCTCGAAGGCATAGGTCAGTGCTACGGCCGAACACAGCAGCCCCAATGCCAGCCCCCACCAGACGCCTTCTGCGCCCAGCGTTGTATGGAAGGCCAGCAGCCATGCCGCCGGTGCGGCGATCAACCAGTAACAGCCCAACCCGATCAGGAAGGTGGTCCTGGCGTCCTTGAGGCCGCGAATGGCCCCCATGGCGATGGTCTGCGTGCCGTCCAGCAGCTCGAACCAGGCCGCGATGGCCAGCAGTTTCACGGCCAGGATCACGATCTCCGTGAACGCCGGGTCGTTGAGGTCCAGAAACAGCCCGATGACGTGGTGAGGCACGAGCCAGAACAGTAGGCCGAACAGCAGCATGACGGTGCCGCCGAACGAGATGCCCAGCCGTCCGGCCATGCGCGCCATCACCACATTGCCCGCGCCGTAATGCTGACCGATGCGCATGGTGACGGCGTAGGAAATCCCCACCGGGATCATGAACGCCATGGACACTGTCTGAACGGCAATCTGGTGCGCCGCCATCTGCGTGCTGCCCAGCGCGCCCATGCAGAACGCGGCGAAGGTGAACAGCCCGACTTCCACGGCATAGGTGCCGCCAATCGGCAGACCGAGATGCCACAGTTCTTTCAGGTGGCTGCGTGAGAGTTGCCACAGCCCCTGGCGGATCGGGTAGGCCGCATAGGCCGGATGCCGACGGATATGCAGGGCCAGCGCCAGCGCCATGCAGTTGGTCACGATGGCGGTGATCAGCCCGATTCCCGTCAGGCCGAGGTTGGGCAGGCCAAACCACCCATGGATCATTGCATAGTTGAGGGCGAAGTTGGCGGCGGCCCCGGCCAGACTGATGGTCATGACCGGACCGGCACGCCCGAGCGCACTGGTGAAGCCCCGCAAAGCCATGAAGCTGAGCAGGCCGGGCAGTGCCAGCGGCAAGGTGATCAGAAATTGAGCAGCCATGTGGACATTGGTTTCGTCCTGGCCGAGCTTGAGGAGAACCGGCTCAAGGTTCCACAACAACAGGGCAGCCACCAGAGCCATGCCCCATGCCAGCCAAAGGCCTGCCTGAGTCAGCCGTGTCGCGCCTTCGGCGTCGTTCGCGCCATGACGAATCGAGACCAGTGTGCCTACGGCCGCCATCACGCCCACGCAGAAGAACGACACAAAACTGTAAGTGGCCGCCCCCAGGCCGCCACCGGCCAGGGCTTCCGGCCCCAGCTTGCCCATCATGACGGTGTCGGTGAAGACCATCAGCATGTGCGCCATCTGCGATGCGATCAATGGCCCGGCCAGGCGCAGGATGATCCAGAGTTCTTTGAAGGCGGGTTGTTGCATGATGGCGGGGCTCTACTTCACGTTGACTGTCAGGCGGCACATTCTCGGTATTTAAAGGTGCAAGCACAAAGCGATAAATCCGATCATCAGCATGATAAAAACTCATGCGAGCGAATTTGCCGTACAGTAACGGCTTATTGCATCGGGAAATGCTTTCATGCCGCATCGTCTGCCGCCTTTATATGCACTACGGGCTTTTGAAGCGGCGGCTCGACATACGTCCTTTACCCGTGCGGCCGATGAGTTGTCGATTACGCAAAGTGCAGTCAGTCGGCATATTCGTACGCTGGAGGATCATTTTTCCTGCCGTTTGTTTCAGCGTCATGGTCGTAACCTGCAACTCACCGAGGCGGCCCGTGCCTTGTTGCCCGGTGTGCGTGACGGCTTCCAGGCGCTGGAGCGTGCTTGCAGTGCCTTGCAGGCCGACGAAGGCATCCTGCGCATGAAAGCGCCTTCGACGCTGACCATGCGCTGGTTATTGGCGCGACTCAGTCGTTTTCGCCATCTCCAGGCGGGTAATGAAGTCCAGCTGACCAGTGCCTGGATGGACATTGATGCTGTGGACTTCTCGCAGGAGCCGTTCGATTGCGCGGTGTTGCTCAGTCGCGGGCATTTCCCGCCGGACTGGGAGGCCACCTTGCTGTTTCCCGAACACTTGATTCCGGTCGGGGCCCCGGCGCTTGCGCAGGACCCGCCCTGGGATGTGGAGCGTCTGGCCAGGGCCGAACTGTTGCACCCGACACCGGATCGACGTGACTGGCGCGCCTGGCTGAACCGTACGGGGCTGTCGGACAAGGTGTCGCTCAAGGGCGGCCAGGTGTTCGACACCCTGGAGCTGGGGATGATCGCCGCCGCCCGGGGTTACGGCCTGTCGATGGGTGATTTGTTGATGGTGGCCGAAGACGTGGCGCAGGGGCGTTTGAGTCTGCCCTGGCGCACGGCGGTGTTCAGTGGCGAGAACTATTATCTGGTCTGGCCGAAGACAAGGCCCGGTCTAGAGCGGTTACGCAGGCTGAGCGACTTTCTGCAGAGCGAAGTACGAGCAATGGAGTTGCCGCAGGTTGAAATACTTGAATAAACCCTGTGGCTGTGTGAGTGAGTAACAGTTTGTTAATATCCGCCTTTCGGACTCAAGTATTTTACGCGCAAGCCGAATTTACTTTTGAAGGGCCGTTTGTTCAAAACGGTTTAAAACGTTCAAACCTTAATTAATTAGAATTTGCTGGGTGATCGGCCAGGGAGTTGGCGAACCCGATCATTCGGCGTGGAGTCGTTATGTCCAAGCCCCGTGCCCGAATTGCTACGCAACTCGGTATTGCTTTGGCTGTAATTTTGGCGGTGGTTATTAGCGGCAGCACTCTTTTCGCCTTGCGATCCCTGGATGCTGCCAACCTCGTCATTCGTGAAGAACACCTGTCCAGTGAGGCCAGGCTGCTGGCTGACCAGCTGAACACTTTTCACAGCACCCTGCGTGACAGCACGCAACGCCTGAGCGGTCTGTTCGAAAAGCGTTTTGCCGGCGGGCTGAGCCTGGAGGCCGATAAACCTGTCACCGTGGCAGGCACTCAGACCCCTGGCTTGTATCTGAGCGGGAAAGCCCTGAACAACGACTTTACTGAAGTCGATGAGTTTCGCCATCTGACGGCCGGGGTCGCCACGATTTTCGTGCGCAGCGGTGATGATTTCATCCGCATCAGCACCTCCCTGAGCAAACAGGATGGCACCCGTGCCATCGGTACTGTGCTTGATCGTAAGGGGCCGGCTTATGAGCGCCTGATGGCGGGTCAGGGCTATGTGGGCAAGGCCGTGCTGTTCGAGCGCTACTACATGACTCAGTACAGCCCTGTTCGCGACAGCAGTGGCAAGATCATTGCGGCCTTGTTCGTCGGCTTTGATTACACCGACGCGCAGAAGGCACAGTTCGAGAACCTCAGAAACTTCCGCATCGGCAAGACTGGCTCGCTGGCACTGCTGGACGAGCAAAGCCGTTGGCTGGTCGCGCCCGCCGGTGCGAAATCTCCGGACGATGCGGCCAAGTCCGTTGCCGAAGTGGTCACGCAGCCTGGCAAGGGCCTGTTCTGGCACGATGGCGTGCAAGAGTTTTACAGCGTGGGCCAGCCTTTCAGCGGTGGTCCATGGACCGTACTGGCAAGCATGCCGGGTGACGAAATCAGCGAAGTGACCTGGAGCGTCGGCACTCAGCTGGCCATCGGCAGCCTGTTGGCGATGCTGATCGCCGTGAGCGGTGCAATCTGGTTGCTGCGCAGCAAGCTGCGTCCATTGTCCGAGCTGGTGCGTCAGGCCGATGCCCTGGGTTCCGGCGACCTGAGCGTCCGCTTGCAGGTCACCAGCCACGATGAAATCGGGCAACTGGCAGGCAGCTTCAACAAGATGAGCGAAGCCCTGTCGAACATGGTGTCCCATATCCGCACCGCGGCTCAGGAAGTCAGCACCCGTGCCCATGCACTGTCCGGCCTGTCGGGCGGCGCGTATGAAGGCATGGAGCAGCAGTCCGGCGAGATCACCAGCATGGCGGGCGCGGTCGAGGAGTTCAGCGCGACCTCCCTGAACATCGCCGACAACATGAAGAATACCGAGCGTCTGGCGCAGGAAAACGCGCAACAGACCCGTATCGGTCGTACGTCCATGGACGAAGCGTCTTCTGCGCTGCAACAGATCGCGACATCGTTGAACAGCACCGCCACCGTGATCGACACACTGGGGCAGCGCTCGCAGGAAATCGGCAGCATCGTCGGTGTGATCACCTCGATTGCCGAACAGACCAACCTGCTGGCGCTCAACGCGGCCATCGAAGCGGCCCGTGCCGGTGAACAAGGTCGCGGGTTTGCTGTGGTGGCCGATGAAGTCCGCAGCCTGGCCTCGCGTACCCGTCAGGCCACGGATGAAATCTCCGGCATGATCGCCAGCATCCAGCAGCAGACCGGCAATGCCATCAGCACCATGCAACAGGGCAACGTCCTGATGCAGGAAGGCCTGTCGCGTAACGCGAAAGTGGCGGCGGCCCTGGCCCAGATCGACGAACAAAGCCGCTCGGCTGGCCATCAGTTCGCGGCGATCACCACGGCCACGCAAGAGCAGAGCAGCACCGCAACGATGCTCAGCAGCAACCTGCAAAGCATCGCCATGGCCAACAGCGAGCAGCGTGAAGTGGTGTCCAATCTGGCCATCACCGCTGAAGAGCTCAATTCGCTGGCGGCTGAACTGCGTATGGAAGTGGATCGCTTCAAGTAATACCTGGCGTGTGTTTCGCGAATGAATTCGCTCCTACGGGGAGCGGGTTCATTCGTTTACGCCAACAACCGTCTCCACCATGGCATTGTCCTCGCTGACCATCAAGGTTTCCTGAGTCGCGCCATAGCGCACCAGCAACAGGTTTTTGCGTTGATCCGGCGCAAGCTTGCGGGTCCGGTATTCGTCCAGAAACATCCCCATCAAATGACCGAGATCGCGAGCGCAGAACCAGGTCTGGCCTTGCAGGCGCAGGGCATGGAGATGGGTTTTCTGGCGGATGAAGAGGGTGGGGGTGTGAGGTGTATTCCCTAAATGGACGCCGCCACGTTTCGTCGCCAAACGATAAGGTGGCGGCTGTATGCAGGTTGGCGAACCGGTAAGGAGCGACCGGCAGACCCGAAGGTCTCCCACACACAGCAACCATAGAAGCCATGGGCATGAACTGCTCAAACTTGAAGGGGTAATGCTATATGTCCATAAACCGGATCGCCAAATCCAGTAGCCGATGATTCAGCCGGAGGGGAGGTTAAACCGGTGTCAGGTTCAGGGCTGTCGGTGTTCCGCACGACGTCTTCATGGACATATCCGCTCCTGTCGTAAGACACGTCGCGCACCCTTTTGTAGGAGCGAATTCATTCGCGAAAAAAGCCCAGGCGAAACTCAACTCCCCGAAGGCCGATATTGCAATGCCTCGGCCAGATGGCGACGATCAATCGCATTTTCCTGCTCCAGGTCCGCCAGCGTTCTGGCCACTTTCAATAACCGGTGCGCTGCTCGTAACGATAAGTTCAGTCGCTCGCAAGCCGTCTCCAGCCAGGTTTCATCTGCGGCCGACAGCGCACAATATTCGCGCAGCCCCGGCAGATCGAGAAATGCGTTGGCGCAGCCCTGACGTCGCTGTTGACGATCGCGGGCCTTGGCGACCAGAGCGGCTGCGCTGGCGGTGTCATCGTCGGTTTGTGGCGCAGGGTTGAGGGCAGTGGCTTCACGGGCGACGGTCAGGTGCAGGTCGATACGGTCGAGCAATGGGCCGGAGAGTTTGTTGCGGTAGCGCTGGATCTGCTCGGTCGAGCAGCGGCAACGTCCGGTGGGTTCGCCCATGTAGCCGCATGGACAAGGGTTCATGGCGGCGACCAGTTGAAAGCGCGCCGGAAACCTGACCCGATCCCGTGCGCGGGAAATCACGATATGGCCGGACTCCAGCGGTTCGCGTAAAACCTCCAGGACACGGCGGTCGAACTCGGGTAACTCATCAAGAAACAAAATTCCGTGGTGGGCCAATGTTATTTCGCCAGGTTGAGGGCGACTGCCACCACCGACCAGTGCCGGACCAGATGCAGAGTGATGCGGTTGACGAAAGGGGCGCTGCGGCCAACGGCTCAGTGGCACCTGACTGGCCACCGATTGAATCGCCGCCACTTCCAGCGCTTCGTATTCATCCAGCGGTGGCAGCAGGCCGGGCAGGCGGCTGGCGAGTAATGTCTTGCCCGTACCGGGTGGACCGCTTAACAACAGGTTATGCGCGCCCGCCGCAGCAACCACCAATGCACGCTTGGCGGCGGTCTGGCCCTGGACTTCGCTCAGGTCCGGATAGGGCATGGGCTGGTGTAGGAGTCCGCTGGACTGATACGGCTTGATGGGCGTGCGCCCGTTGAAATGCGCGACCAGTTCCAACAGGTGGCTCACGGCAAGTACTCGCAATCCCGAAGCCAGACACGCTTCCTCGGCATTGGCGGCCGGCACGATCAGGGTGCGCTCGGCTTCCCGGGCGGCCAGTGCTGCGGGCAGCACACCCTGAACTGGCCGAATCGCTCCCGACAGCGCCAGCTCGCCCAGGCATTCGACATCCTGCAACGCAACCAATGGCAACTGCCCGCTGGCCCCCAGCAATCCCAGCGCGATGGCCAGATCGAAGCGGCCACCATCCTTGGGCAGATCCGCCGGTGCGAGGTTGAGCGTGATGCGCCGGGCCGGAAAATCCAGCCCGGAATTGAGAATGGCACTGCGTACCCGATCCTTGCTTTCCTTGACCGCCCCTTCCGGCAGCCCCACCAGTGTCAGGGTTGGCAGGCCGTTGGCCAGATGGGCTTCGACCGTAACGGCAGGGGCTTCCACACCCACCTGGGCGCGGCTGTGGACGATGGCGAGAGACATGATCTTCCTTGATAACGAGAGCCGCTTCCTGCGGCGTTTTGAAGGATAGTCAGTGTCGGAGAAGGGGGCTGGAGTGAAGTTCTACGGTATGTGTCCCGAGGGGTTGTGAGCGTTCATTCTGCCGTCACACAGGATGGCCCGCCTAATTGGAGCAAGAGCCGCTCAGAGGATGGCAGAAGGAGAGTAATTTTCTTGGGAGTGAAAGTATTTTTTCATTTTCATGTATGAATTGAAAAAAATATCTTCTATCCGGTCATTCAAATGACCGCTTTATGCCATTCAGCGATGTCAATCCATTGCTAGAGCTTGTGAGGGGGCAAGGACGGGGAGCAAGAAAAGGCCCGTTTGGGCCTTTTGTATGTTTTTTGAATTTACTTGCCGGGTCGTTCGGTCAGGGTAGCGGGAACGGCTTGGTTAACTTGCGCAGGGGCGGGGTTGATAGCGGGTGCTATAGACGCGACAGCAGGTGTGCCTGGTTTGTGATAGGCCAGTGCGGCGTACACCAATGCAGCAGCTGCAACCAATAATGTCGCAACGGCAACGTGGCGGTTGCGCGCTTCTTTATTCTGTCGCTCGATGCGCTGAATCAGCTCTTCACGATAGGACTCAAGCTCATCGCGTGCTATGCGCAGAATCTCCAGGTGAGAAGAGCATTGCTCATAATATTCAGAGCGATCCTTTGCAGGATCCTTTGGTGCAAGGATCAGATCCTGTGCGGCTTTGAGTTCTTTCCTGATTTGCGGGTAGCGCGTGATCGTTTCGCTGATGATCACGTTACGAAAATCGTTCTGGAAGGTTTTGATCATTTCGAGCTGATTGGTCACGCCTGCTTCAACGGCATCATAAATAGCGCGTTTGCAATGGTTCTCGGCCTTCCCAAGCTGTTTTTCTGCTTCTTCGCCTGTGCAGGTCAGGAATTGCGTCATGTGATACCCGGCATAACGCAATTCATTAATCGCAGGTATCGATAGTTCCTGGTTGAGATTCTCGACCAGTTTGATTTTTTCTTCTGCGAGCTGGAAAAGGCGTACCAGTTCTTTGGTGCGCGCGCGTACATCCAGCTCCTGAACGTCAGGCAGGGACAGGTTTGTCACGGTGAAAGCTTTCTCAGAACGAATGTTGAGCAAGCTTTTGCTTGCGAGCTTCGATTTGTGACGAGGTCACATAACGACCGCGTTGAAGGTTCACGTTGCCGCGAGCGTATGAGCGAACCAGGCTCTTGGCTACGGCAATGGCAGCTGCCTCAGATGACCGTGCAGGCACCTTGGCATACGTGGGCAATAAGGCCCTGAGAAGTTTTTTGAACCACATGCTGATGATCCTTCATGAGTGACTCGCTTTGTCCTGCGTAGCAGGCGCAGCGATATCGGCGGTTCTGAAAAAAGCCAGTTTGGCGTCAATATGATGGCATATGGCCATGCGCATATCTTAAAAAAGCGCCCACATTCTAGAGATAGATTGTTCCCATTGCCAGCGTTGATTCAAATATCTGTAGCGCCTCTTCGTTTTTCAGTTGTTATTAAATCCATCTGTATAGGGTTTGTGAGGGCATGTCAATGCGAGTGGCCCCAGGAAGTCTGTCGTAGAGAATGTTTCTCCATAGAGCTTAAAGCGGGTTTGTGGATGAGTTTTGCAACGTATTACTGGGTCGGTACGTTTTGCGAAACTAGCATTTTGTGAGCTGTACGAATGTGTATCTGGCTGTGCAGTCCTATGGGTGATTGCGTTCGTCCCCTCCTGTATGGCGAACCTAAATCCGTAGAGGGGCAAGCTTTTCACACGGACTGTCCCTCCTTATTCTGACGCTGCTATGTCTGAATGCCTGGCTTGGTATTCGTGTCGCTTACGACCTCATTGACCACTACAGTTTTCGTTAAGTGTGAGTGGCGGAACTTCTGCAGCATGTCTCCAGTAGAGCTGGTACTTGGAGCTTAGTTACTTTTATTCATTTCCGGCCCCGGAGATCGCCCCGAGACAATCATTTGCATTTTCTGATGAAAACCCACGATCTAGAGCGTTAGAATGCCCCGCCTGCCTGCGACAGCACGTCACCTTGACTGTCACAAAGAAATAATTTGTTACATGAATATCCCAGCTGTTAGTATCACAGTCCCGTGATGAGCAGACGATACCTAAGTATCGCTTTTCCATGTTGTGCTGAATGAGTTTCTATTTCATTTGGCTGCCCCCGAAGCAAATCAATCACAATTAGAGCAGCCCTCGAGTCTGCCAGCCCTGTTCTGGATTGCGCCTGAAGGCGACACCAGGCCGAGCGCTAGCGGCACGGTATTCGTGTGCGCTGCTGGCGGCTGCCTGAGTGCCCGCGATCAGCCTTGCGTTGAAGGCCCTGGAACTTGAAAAGTCGGCGAACGCCTCCCTCTCGTCAGGGATGCGTTCGGCTGTCTGCGACTTGTGCCGAGGGGGTTACGCAACATTTTTGACGTTCTCAGCTACTGATCTGGCGTCGTCCGGGGTTTTTCTTGTGAGCATTCATAGGTGGCCTCTATATGTTGTTGTCCAAGCAAACATCACGAAGAAAGTTTCTGCTTTCTTCCCTGATCGCCTTGCCTGCTCTAGGCGTAACCATCAAGGGCCTGAGTGCAGCCAGTGCGGCAGACATGGTGGCGCCAAGCCTCGAAGCGTACACCCCGACCTTTTTCAGCGCGGCTGAATGGGCCTTCATCATGGCGGCCTGCGATCGCCTGATTCCTGCCAATGGCCGTGGCCCTGGCGCACTGGAGACCAACGTCCCGGTGTTCGTGGATCAGCAACTGGCAGGCGACCTGGGCAGTGAGATCTATCTGGAAGGTCCCTTCGAGATCAATGCCCCGGCTGCCATGGGTTATCAGATTCCCTACCTGCCGCAGCAGATCTATCGCAACGGCATCAAGGCGGTCGATGCCTGGTGCGAGGAAAAGTATCGCGCCCGTTTTGCCTTGCTCGATGCGGCGGCGCAGAACGATGTACTGAAGAAGCTCCAGACGGGGGAAGTGAACTTCGCGGCCTATGGCGAAGAGATTCTCAAGTCCAAGGAGTTCTTCAGCGAGCTCTTGTCCCACTCCCAGCAGGGATACCTCTCCGATCCGATCTATGGCGGCAACAAAGGCATGAAAGCCTGGATCGCCATCGGGTTCCCCGGAGCTCGCGCCAGTTATCTGGAATGGGTGGCACAGCACAACGTCAAGTACCCACTCGGACCGGTCAGCCTCAGCGGCGCTCGCGGCTGACCTCCCTTCGCCAAACATTTCAGCAGGTTTCTTATGGCAAACATTACCAATGACGAAGTCGATGTCGTCGTCGTCGGCCTGGGTTGGGCCGGCTCATTGATGAGTATCGAACTGGCTCAGGCCGGTTTGAAAGTCCGCGCCCTTGAGCGCGGCGAAGATCGCGGCAATGCCGACTTTGCGTACCCCAAGCCCGCCGACCAATACGCATATGGCGTGCGTAACAAGATCATGGTCACGCCGAAAGATGGCGCACTGACCGTTCGCCACACCATGAAGGACACTGCACTGCCGACCCGCAAATGGGGTGCCTTCGTTCCGGGCACGGGCGTGGGTGGTTCCGGTCTGCACTGGACGGGCGTCCTGATTCGTCCGACACCGACCGACATCAAGCTCAAGACTTATGCGGATCAGGCCTACAAGCCGGGCATCCTGCAGGAAGACATGCGGATCGGCGATTACCCCTTCACCTGGGAAGAAATCGAACCGTATCTGGACAAGTTCGACAAGATCTGTGGTTTGTCCGGCAATACCGGCAACCTGCAAGGGCGCATCATTGAAGGCGGCGACCCGTTTGAAGGCCCGCGTTCCAATCCGTTCCCGCTGCCTGCGCTCGAAGACACCCTCAACAACAAGATGTTCGCCGAGGCTGCCCGCAAGCTTGGCTATCATCCGTTCCCGAACCCTTCGGCGAACGTTTCCCGCGCCTGGACGAACCCTTACGGTAACCAGATCGCACCGTGCAACTACTGCGGCTATTGCAGCAAGTACCCGTGCCTGAACTACTCGAAGGCTTCGCCGCAGACGGCCGTGATGGACTCGCTCAAGCGTATGGAGAACTTCTCCTACCGCGTCAACGCCAACGTGCTGAAGGTCGAACTGCATCCAGACGGCAAGACGGCCCGTGGCGTGACCTATGCGGACGAGCACGGTAACCTGGTGTTCCAGCCTGCCAGCATCGTCGTACTGGCCGGCTTCCAGTTCGTCAACGTCAGGTTGATGCTGTTGTCCGGCATCGGCAAACCGTACGATCCGATCACCGAAACCGGCACCATCGGGCGTAACTACGCCTTCCTCAGCAACGGTGGCTCCACGCTGTTCTTCAAGGACAAGGAGTTCAACCCGTTCGCCACGGCCGGTGCTACCGGGCAAATGTTCAACGACGTTTCGCCGGGCAACTTCGATGGCCCGTCACTGGGCTTCATTGGTGGCGCCAAGATCCACAGCTCCCAGGCCACCGGCACGCCGATCGGCACTTCCCTGCCAAGCGGTACGCCAGCCTGGGGTCAGGGCTGGAAAGAAGGCCTGCAGGACTGGTACGGCCACTCGATGAAAGTCAGCATCACCACCAGCTGCCAGTCCTATCGTGGTCACTATGTCGACCTGGACCCGACCTACAAGGATCCATGGGGCCAGCCGCTGCTGCGCATCACCTTCGACTGGAAACTGAACGAACTGCGGCTGCAACAGCACCTGCGCAAGATCGTGCAGAACATCACCAAGGAGCTGGGGCCTGACAGTTACAGCGAGAGCTTCCTGTCGATGGACTCCCATTGGGATATCACCAAATACGTTTCGACCCACAACGTGGGCGGGGCAATCATGGGTGATTCGCCGGAAACCAGCGCGCTCAACCGTTACCTGCAGAGCTGGGACGTGCATAACGTCTTCGTACCGGGCGGCAACGCGTTCCCGCAGAACTTCCAGGCCAACCCGACGGCACTGATCGGTGCACTGACTCTGTTCTCGGCTCAGGCCATCAAGGAACAGTACCTGAAGAACCCTGGCCCGCTGGTGCAGGCATGAGGAGTGAGAAGATGAAGTCGAAATTTCGCTCCCCGCTGTTGATTCTGGCCATCGTCGGTGCGGTGATCGCCCTGCTGGCCTGGCTGTTCAGTTCGTCCCTTAACCGCACGGGCGATGCGTCTGCGCAGATGACTCAGGCCGTCACGCCTGAACTCATCAGCAAGGGTGCCTACCTGGCGCGTGCTGGCGACTGTGTGGCTTGCCACACCAGTCACGATGGCAAGGCCTTTGCCGGTGGGCGTGGTATCGAGTCGCCTATCGGCACGATCTACGCCACCAACATCACGCCGGATAAAGAGACGGGTATCGGCAGCTGGACGTACGGCGACTTTGAACGCGCCGTACGTCGAGGCGTGGGTCATGATGGCAGTGCGCTGTATCCGGCGATGCCATTCCCTTCCTATGCTCGAGTCTCGGACGAGGACACGGAGGCGCTGTACGCCTACTTCATGAAAGGCGTAGAACCCGTCAAGCAAGCGAACAAGGCCAATGATATTCCGTGGCCGCTGTCGATCCGCTGGCCTCTGGCTTACTGGCGCACGCTGTTCTCGCCTGTGCCCGAGTCGGCAGCCGTTTCGCTCAAGGCCTCGACCACCGGTAATGCCGAGCAGATCGCTCGGGGTGCTTACCTGGTGCAAGGGCTGGGGCATTGCGGTTCCTGCCATACGCCACGTGCGCTGACCATGCAGGAAAAGGCGCTGGATGAAAAAGGTACGGGCTACCTGAGCGGCGGGCTGCTCAATGGCTGGTCGGTGCCTTCGATTCACGGCATCGAGCACTGGTCGCAGGACGACATCGTGGACTACCTCGGTTCCGGCCGTAACAGCATCGCTTCGGTGGCTGGCGAGATGACCGATGTCGTGGCCAACAGCACTTCGCACATGACCAACGAAGACCTGCATGCCATGGCGGCTTACCTGAAGTCGCTGGCGGCAGATGGCAAGGCGACTGCCCAGCCGAAATCCCAAGGCAGCGACGCGACCGCACGCAAGTTGACGGCGGCCAAGGACCTGACCCTGGGCGAGCGTCTGTACCTGGATAACTGCGGTGCTTGCCACTTCGTCAAAGGGGATGGCGCTCCAAGGATCTTCCCGCGTCTGGACGGTGCCACGATCATCAACGCGGAAAACCCGACGGCCTTGCTGCATGTGATTCTCGCCGGTGCCCAGACGCCTTCCACGGCTCGCTCCCCATCGGTTCTGCCAATGCCTGGCTTTGCCGGACGGATGGACGACTCGGAAATTGCAGAACTGGCGTCGTTCCTGAGAAAAGGCTGGTCGAACAACGCACCTGCGGTTTCTGCCGCTCAGGTTCGTGAGGTCCGCTCGACGCTGGGCGAATCGCACTGACAGGCTGGAAAAATAGCGTCATGACGCGATAACAGAAATGGCCCTTTGATGGGCCATTTTTGTTGCTGTCCTTAAAAGGCTGGTTCGGCCAAAGGCAGCTTCATGACCGCCTCGAAACCATCGTCCAGATTGTGAAACGATAGCTCGCCATGGCAGCTGTTGATGATTGCATCGACAATCGCCAACCCCAATCCGCTTCCTCCATGCTGGCCTTTGTGCCAGAAGCGTTGGGTGATCGCTGCCAGCTCCGTAGTGGAAACGCCTTGCCCTCTGTCCCTGATTCGGAAGCTGGCCATCTTCCCGTCCCGTGTAATCGTCAGATCAACCTGGGTGCCCGGCCTTGTGTGGCGCAAGGCGTTATCGACCAGATTGCGCAACGCAGCGGTTGCGAGTGCCGCCGGGGCCTCCAGTGGCGCAGTGGCAATGTCTTCCTGGACGCTCAGGGTCACGGCATCATGTTGCGTCGAGTCCGCCAGTGCCTGTCGTGCCACCTCCATCGGAAGCGCCTGAACGCCATCATCGAATGACAGGCATCCTTCCACTCGTGCCAGCAGTAGAAGCTGTTCGAGAATACGCTGCAGCCGGTCCGCGCCTTCTTCCGCCTTCACCAATGCCTTCTTCGCGGTGTCCCCTTCGGTGAGCTGGGCCACCTGAAGATGGGTCTTGATGGCGGTCAGCGGGCTGCGCAATTCGTGAGCCGCATCCCCGGTCAGCCGCCGCTCTCTCTCGATAGCCTGTGAGATACGTGTCAACAGCCCGTTCTGGGTGGTCACGAGCACTTTCAGCTCGGCAGGCAGGTTGTCGGTGTCGAGTGGATCGAGGCAGTCTGCATTGCGCCGAACCAGCGCATCCTTGATGCGCTGCAGTGGCTCCAGCCCCTTGCTGACCACGATCCAGAGCAGCACAAGGCTCCCGATCAGAGCGGCCATAACCGGCAGGGCGGCGGCCATGAGAATGGAGTATTTGAGGCTTCGTCGCTGATCGACCCTGTCGGCCGTGCTGATCCTGATGCCATTTTCCTCCAGGGTGAAGGTGCGCCACTCAAGCCCGTCGGCAATCTGGTCGTGATAACCCACGCCCAGGGCGCTGATCGTTTCACCGGGCGCATTGTGGCTCTGCACGAATATCTCGCCCTTCAAGGACGAGACCTGACAGGCCATGCCGACAGGAAGAGCAGCCTTTTCGGCATGCGTGAGCAGGGCGTTCGACAGTTCAGGTTGTTGCACCGAGGAGGGCGACAGATGGATAAGGCTGACGACCAGGCGTGCCGAGGCTGCCAGTCGCTCATCCAGCGATCGGCTCAGGTTTTGCTGAAGGTCGCACAACATCCAGGTGGCGGCGACAGCCCATATCAGAATGAAGCTTGAGCCCAGTATCAGGCTCAATCGGGATCTAAGGCTCATTGATTTCATCCACGCTGGCAGGCCCCAGCCGATAACCCATGCCACGTACGGTTTGCACAATCTGGCTGCCGAGCTTGCGGCGCAGATTGTGGATATGCACGTTGAGTGCATTGCTCTCCACATCATCCGAGAAGCCATAGATGGCGTCTTTCAGCTGGTCCGTACTGACGATTCGTCCCTTGTTGTCCAGCAATGCCTTGAGCAATGACTGCTCTCTTCTGGACAGGTCGATGCTCTGGTCGCAGAGAAAGGTTTCCCGGGTCGAAGGGTCGACACTCAGGCTGCCATGCTGGATAAGGTTGGTGCTTCTGCCCTGAAATCTGCGGTGCAGTGTATGCAGCCTGGCGGCCAGTTCTCTGAGGTCGAAGGGTTTGAGCAGATAGTCATCGCCGCCCGCCTGCAGGCCGGCCACCCGATCCGTGATCGAGTCTCTGGCGGTGAGAATGAGCACCGGCAGGTGAAACGAGCGCTGGCGCAGGCGTCGCAGGAGTGTCAGGCCGTCTCTGTCCGGCAGTCCGAGGTCCAGAATCATGACATCGAACTGAGCGGCCGACACCATTGCCTCGGTGTCGGCGGCGTTTGTGACATGCTCCACCGTGAAGCCCTGAGCGTTCAATCCGGCAATCACACCTTCGGCAATAAGCTGATCGTCTTCGGTTAGCAATACACGCATGATCGCCACTCTTGTAAATAACTCATGGTACGTCGTCAGCATTAAGGCAGGATTAAGTGAAACGGCTGTTCAGGTCGTGATAACCGTACAGGTCTTAATGTCCTCTTAATCCTCGCTTCCCATCATTCACCCGTACTTTTCGATCCCTATGATAGTCCTTGGTGAACCCCGATGAAGAAGTTACTGATTGTCTGTTCGCTCCTTATTATTTCTGCCTGCTCGACGGTATTGCCTGCACCGGATAAGACGTCCAGCCTGGTGGAGATGTCTGCGAACAATAAAAATACGTTATTGGCACAAAAGGTCGACGGCAGCACAGTCCGTGACGGGCGCTATTTCCAGCTGAGCCCCGGTGCCCACGAGCTTGAGGTGCTGATCGTCAGTCAGAGTTTCGAGGGCAGTACCGTCAGCCGCTTCGCGTCTTTCAAGTTCGATCATTTCCTGCCGGAGAGTCGTTATAACCTGAAACTGGTGGGCGGGAGCCACAACCTTCATCTGCAACTGCGGGATGAAACAGGTGAGTTGATAAAGGAAGTTTCCCTATAACCACGGCGTGTCGATTCTGCCTGGAGTGAAGTGGCGATAATTATTAATGCGCTCTATCGCCTGTCTTGAATGTTTCTTGTCTTTTGGAATCACTGGTATGACCCACACTAAAGAAGATTATTGCTCCTTTGCCGGACGCGTTCTGTTGAGTTTGCTGTTTCTGTATGGCGGTCTGGGCAAGATTGTGGCACCTGCCGCCACGATGACCTATATCGCGAATGCAGGTCTTCCTTTCCCGGTACTCGCTTATGCCGGCTCGCTTCTGGTGGAGTTGGGCTTTGCTTCAGCCTTGCTGCTGGGGTATCGCACAAAATTAGTGGCGGCGGGCATGGCCCTGTTTACGCTGGTGACTGCTTTGGTCTTCCACGCGAACTTCGCCGAGAAGATGCAACTGATCAATTTCCTGAAGAACATTGCCATCTGCGGCGGCCTGCTTCAGGTCATGGCGGGCAGTCCGGGCAGTCTCAGTCTGGATGCCTGGCGTCAAAACAGGTCTTGAGCCTGTGAGCGAGGGGGTGTGCGAATCCGCAATGGTCGCACGCCCTGATGCTTTCTCGAGGGAAAGGCTCCCTCAATCCCGCCCGGTGCTTCCCAGCTTCTCTTCCATTTCCGCCACTTTGGCCTCCAGGGCTTCCAGGCGCGCACGTGTCCGGGCAAGGACGGCCATCTGGCTGTCGAATTCCTCGCGGCTGACCAGATCCAGCTTGCTGAAACCGCTTTGCAGCAGGGCCTTGAACTGGGTTTCGAATTCGTTGCGTGGCAGTGGGTTTTCGCCGTTGAACAGGCGGGAAGCGTGGCCGCTCAGGGCGTCGAGGAAAGCTTTGGGCGCGAGCATGATGAATTTCCGGAATCAGATGGGCGGCAGTGTAGCACGCAGCGTCTATAGTCATTTTCAGTGCATTGCGGGTGCACAGTTATTGAGCGTGGGGGCGGGCACGCGTGCACTGTAGTTGTGCGTTGCGTGGGGCCAAAAGTGGGTAAAAGGACAGGATAAGTGCTCAAGGCCCTGTATTTGATGAATATTCACGAGATGGCAAGCTTTCTGCTTAAGGGCTAATGACCCATGCACTGATGCAGTCGCTGTGACGAATGCAGTGCGGCAGGCGGAGCGGGGATGTGTTTCGTCAGAAGCGGTTTTCTGGAGTTGGTCTGGCCTTTAACTGGCGACCGACGCGTTACAAAGCCAGGCACTGCGCTTAGACTTGAGTCGGGTTTGTTTTCCTGGGGCAAGTCCACCAATTCGGGAGAAAGTTTTCATGAAGCTAGTCACTGCAATCATCAAGCCGTTCAAATTGGACGACGTGCGCGAGTCGCTGTCCGAAATCGGCGTGCAGGGCATCACTGTTACCGAGGTCAAAGGTTTCGGTCGCCAGAAGGGTCACACCGAGCTGTATCGCGGTGCGGAATACGTCGTCGACTTCCTTCCCAAGGTGAAGATCGATGTCGCCATCGATGACAAGGATCTGGATCGTGTCATCGAAGCCATCACCAAGGCTGCCAATACCGGCAAGATCGGGGACGGCAAAATATTCGTAGTCAATCTGGAACAGGCTATACGCATCCGTACCGGCGAAACCGATACCGACGCCATTTAAGCCGCCAAACCCCACGCCCCAGGAGTAAACAATATGACTCTGCGTCAATTCGCAGGGCTAGGAGCCCTGTTGTCCCTCGTAACCCCTGGCCTTGCCATGGCGGCAGACGAAGTGGCAGCCCCCGTTCTCAATTCGGGCGACACCGCCTGGATGCTGACAGCAACCGCTCTGGTGCTGTTCATGACCATTCCCGGTCTGGCCTTGTTCTACGGCGGCATGGTCCGCTCCAAAAACATTCTTTCCGTGATGATGCAGTGCTTTGCCATTACCGGTCTGATCAGCATTCTGTGGGTCATCTATGGCTACAGCATTGCGTTCGACACCACCGGCATGGAAGCGGGCGTCGTCAACTTCAACTCCTTCTTCGGCGGCATGGGCAAGGCGTTCCTGGCAGGCATCACGCCTTCCAGCATCACCGGTGCTGCGGCGCTGTTCCCTGAAGCCGTGTTCGTCACCTTCCAGATGACCTTCGCCATCATCACCCCGGCCCTGATCGTCGGCGCTTTCGCAGAACGCATGAAGTTCTCCGCGATGCTGATCTTCATGGGTATCTGGTTCACGCTGGTCTACGCGCCAATCGCCCACATGGTCTGGGGCGGCGTCGGTGGCCTGATGTGGGACTGGGGCGTTCTGGACTTCGCAGGCGGCACCGTCGTTCACATCAACGCGGGTGTAGCCGGTCTGGTTGCCTGTCTGGTACTGGGCAAGCGTAAAGGCTTCCCGACCACCCCGATGGCTCCGCACAACCTGGGTTACACCCTGATCGGCGCGGCCATGCTGTGGATCGGCTGGTTCGGTTTCAACGCCGGTTCCGCTGCTGCTGCCAACGGCACAGCCGGTATGGCCATGCTGGTGACTCAGATCGCGACCGCTGCTGCGGCTCTGGGCTGGATGTTCGCCGAGTGGCTGACCCACGGCAAGCCAAGCGCTCTGGGTATCGCTTCGGGTGTGGTTGCCGGTCTGGTTGCCATTACACCTGCTGCCGGTACTGTCGGCCCGATGGGTGCACTGATCATCGGCCTGGCGGCTGGCGTGATCTGCTTCTTCTGCGCCACCAGCCTGAAACGCAAGCTGGGCTACGATGACTCCCTGGACGCATTCGGCGTTCACGGTATCGGCGGTATCGTCGGTGCAATCCTGACAGGTGTTTTCGCAGCTCCTGCGCTGGGTGGCTTCGGTACTGTGACCGACATCGGCGCTCAAGTCTGGATTCAGTTCAAAGGCGTGGCGTTCACCGTGGTGTACACCGCCATCGTGACGTTCATCATCCTCAAGGTGCTCGACGCGGTCATGGGCCTGCGTGTCACTGACGAGGAAGAGTCTGTGGGTCTGGACCTTGCGCAACACAATGAGCGTGGCTACAACTTGTAATTAACCGTAGCTGCTGAAAGAAATGCCCGGCTTCCGGGCATTTTTTTTGCCTGACTTTTGTGAACCATTCAGGTATTCAGGCTTCCATTGTCAGTGTCGCTGCCAATGATTCCGGTGTGACGATGCCGTGGTCGTAATGTTGTCATCGAGATGATCGTTAACTTGTTGGGCGACCGGTTTATTGCGCGCTTTGCTTTTTTCTCAGTCGGGTTAGAATGCGCGCCGAACGTGCGGAGAACGGTATGTGGCATCAATCCAGAATTACCCTCCGGGCAAGGCCCCGTGGGTTTCATCTGGTGACGGACGAGATACTGGCAGGCTTGCCCGAGCTGCGTGGTTGTCGAGTCGGATTGCTGCATTTGTGGCTGCAACATACCTCGGCTTCGTTGACGGTCAACGAGAATGCCGATCCGGCGGTGCGTCGTGATTTCGAGCGTTTTTTCAGCCGTCTGGTACCTGAAAGTGCCAATGGATATGAGCACAACGACGAAGGTCCTGACGATTTGCCGGCGCATTTCAAGGCCAGTTTGCTAGGCTGCCAGTTGGTTTTGCCGGTGACGGCGGGGCGATTGGCGTTGGGCACCTGGCAAGGTGTTTATTTAGGCGAGCATCGAGAGGTCGGTGGTGCTCGCAATGTCCTTGCCACCCTTCAGGGTGAATGGGCATGACCGCTGTATTCAGCGGTTGTTGAATTTTTTCCGACAGCCTTCGATTTTTGAGGCTGCTGGGCTATAACTAATCTGCTTTCGCAAGTCATGAGGTAGAACATGAGCGACGACGATAACGACGATCTGGTAGACGATCTGGAAGGTGAGGACGACGGCGAGGAGCTTGCTGCTGCGCCTGAAGATGATGCTTCCGACTCTGATGACGGTGCTGAAGTCTCTGCTACACCGGCCAAGGGTAAATCCAAGGCTGCGGTGTCGGTCGATGAGCTGCCCAGCGTAGAAGCCAAGAACAAGGAGCGTGATGCTCTGGCCCGTGCGATGGAAGAATTCCTTGCACGTGGTGGCAAGGTGCAAGAAGTGGAGGCCAATGTGGTCGCCGATCCGCCCAAGAAGCCGGACAACAAATACGGCAGCCGCCCTATCTAAGGGAGCAATGGCTGTATGAGAAAAAGCCCGCTGTCGCTGCGGGCTTTTTCTTGCCTGCTATTTCCCCGTAGGCGCGAATGAATTCGCGAAAGCCTGTACAGCCGATGAATCTTTACCGGCAGAAATGCAGTTTTCGCGAATGAATTCGCTCCTACAGGTGTTTCAGGACTTCGGGTAGCTGGCTCAGGCTGCGAATTTCGGCATCCGGCAATCTGTCGGACTCCCAGGTCTTGCCCTGCGGGTTGTACCAGATGGCCCGCATGCCGGCGCGTTGAGCGCCTTCGATATCGTCGCTGGGGTGGTCTCCGATATGGATGGCGTTGCTGGCGTCGCTGTTGCCGCGTTTGAGTGCTTCCCGAAACGGAGCCGGGTCGGGTTTGCCGATGCCCAGGTCTTCGGCGCACAAGGCAAAGGCGAAATAATCTGCCAATCCCAGTCGTCGCACATCCGCATTGCCGTTGGTAATCACGCCCAGAGTGAAGGTCCTGGCAAGGATTTCCAGCGTAGGCTGCACTTCCGGAAATATCTGCACCTGATGCCGGGCATGCAGGAACACCTCGAAACTCGTGTCTGCAAGCTCCTGTGCTTGAGCGTGGGCATAACCTGCATCTTGCAGGGCATGAAACAGCACGCGCCGTCTCAGTGTGCTGATGCGGTGCTTGAGGGACGGTTCGGCCTCGACCAGGCGGGCGCGGATCTCCCACAGGTGCTCGACCGGCACGGGGCCGAGCCGGGGGGCATGCTCACTCAGCCAGTCGCGCAGCACGGCTTCGGCGCTGGCGATGGCCGGGGCGGTGTCCCACAGGGTGTCATCGAGGTCGAACGTAATCAGCTTAATCATCGGCAGATCCTTTGCGTCTGGCGCGGGGATGGGCGCTGTCGTACACGCTGGCCAGATGCTGGAAGTCCAGGTGAGTGTAAATCTGGGTGGTTTTGATATCGGAATGCCCAAGCAGCTCCTGAACGGCGCGCAAGTCCTGCGAGGACTCCAGCAGATGGCTCGCGAAGGAGTGACGCAGCATGTGCGGGTGCAGGTTTTGCCCCAACTCGCGTTCACCCGCTGTCTTGACCCGTCTCTGGACTGCCCGTGGCCCCAGGCGTCGCCCCTGCTGGCTGATGAACACGGCATCGTCCTGCGGGTTGGCCAGGGCCCGCAGGGGAAGCCAGGTTTCCAGCGCCTGCCGTGCCTTGCTTCCCACCGGCAGGACCCGGGTCTTGCTGCCTTTACCCAGCACCTGGACCAACCCGTCGCGCAGGTCCAGCTGATCGAGGTTCAGCCCCGTAAGTTCTGAAAGGCGCAGCCCGGAGGAGTACAGCAACTCCAGAATGGCCTGATCGCGATGGGCCAGAAAGTCATCCTCGACAGCGCCATCCAGCAATTGTGACGTGCGGTCGGTATCGAGGGTCTTGGGCAGCCGTCGCTCGCCCTTGGGAGGCGACAGGCCATTGGCAGGGTCGTGCTCGCACAGGCCTTCGCGACACAGGTACTTATAAAAGCCGCGCACTGCCGACAGCATGCGTGCCAGGCTGCGTGAGGACTGGCCTTGCTGGTGCTGGCGGGCCACAAAGCTGCGCAGGTGCTGGATATCCAGGTCTGTCCAGCTTGAGATCTGTGCCTTGCGGCTGTACTCAAGGACCTTGTTCAGGTCGCGCCGATAAGCCTCCAGCGTGTGGGGCGACACCTGACGCTCACTGCGCAGGTGTGTGCAGTAGGCGTCCAGATGTTGTTCCATGCCTAGCGGACCGAGCGCAGCGAGTGGGTGAAGCGCGGCAGCAGACGGCTCAGAACGTCGGCGATGTAGCTGAGGAACAAAGTGCCGACCGAGCTTTTATAGTGCTGTGGGTCACGGCTGCCAATGGCGAGTACGCCATGCAGGCCTTGATGATTCAGGGTGACGATGGCCGTGGAGCCTACATCCTTGCTCTGCTCGGCACCGAACAGGAAGGTCAGCTCATGCTCGCGCAGGGCGCCGCATACGGTCTTTTCGCCAATCAATCCACCGATAGCCTTCTGGGCCTCGGCGCTGCTGGTCCAACGGCCTATGGGCATCGGGTTGTCGCTGAACAGGACAAGGCTGACGAAAGGCACCTGGAATTCCTGGCGCAGGCTGTCTTCCACCGCAATGATGAGCTCGTCCAGGCTGGTGGCATCCATCATGGCGAGGTTGAGGCGACGGGTTTTCTCGAACAGACGGTCGTTGTCGCGGGCCACATCCATCAGCTGCGAGAGCCGATGGCGCATTTCGATGTTGCGCTCGCGCAACAGCTTGAGCTGGCGCTCGACCAGCGAGACGGTATCGCCACGCTGGTGAGGGATTCGCATCGACACCAGCAACTCGTCGTGCTCGGCGAAGAAATCCGGTTGTTTGAGCAGGAAAGCGATAACCGCCTCTGCTTCAAGGTTTGGCACTGCGCTATCGGCAGGCGATTCGCTGGTTTTGCCGGTTGAAGCCGGAGGCAGATCGGTCATCGTATTTGCTCACTCATAGACGAACTTGGCCTTCGTAAACCCGTACGGCCGGGCCGGTCATCATGACCGGATGCCCCGGGCCTGCCCACTCGAGGGACAAGCGTCCGCCGGGCAGGTCGATCAGCAGCGGCGAGTCCATCCAGCCCTGGCTGATGGCGGCGACAGCCGCCGCGCATGCGCCAGTGCCACAGGCCTGGGTTTCGCCTGCGCCACGTTCCCAGACGCGCAGTTGGGCGCGCTGACGATCGATGACGTGAAGAAAGCCGACATTGACCCGTGCCGGGAAGCGCGGGTGATGTTCGATCTTCGGACCCAGCTCATGCACGGGAGCGGCGTTGATGTCGTCCACTCGCAGCACGGCATGCGGGTTGCCCATCGACACGGCAGCCAGCTGGACGTTCTGTCCGTCGACCTCGACGTCATAGCTGAGGGCCTGAGCCGGAGCCTTGAACGGGATCTCTTCCGGGACGAGCCGTGGCGGCCCCATATCGACGCTGATCTGCCCGTCGTTACGGACATCCAGCTCGATGATGCCGCTTTTGGTTTCGACACGGATCTGCCGTTTGGCGGTCAGACGCTTGTCGAGCACGAAGCGGGCGAAGCAGCGGGCACCGTTGCCACACTGCTCCACTTCGGAACCGTCGGAGTTGAAGATCCGGTAGCGGAAATCCACGTCGGGATTGCTCGGGGCTTCCACGATCAGCAGTTGGTCGAAACCGACGCCGGTATGCCGGTCGCCCCATTGTTTGGCGTGCTTGGGCAAGATATGCGCGTGCTGACTCACCAGGTCCAGGACCATGAAGTCATTGCCTAGCCCATGCATCTTGGTAAAACGCAGCAGCATGGGGTTACTCCGGCAGCAGGCTTTCGCCAGCGAACAGCTCGGCCACGGTTTCGCGGCGGCGCACTTCAAAGGCCTGAGAGCCATCGACCAGCACTTCGGCGGCACGGCCACGGGTGTTGTAGTTCGAGCTCATGACAAAACCATAGGCGCCTGCCGAATGAACGGCAAGCAGATCGCCTTCGGCCAGGGCCAGTTCGCGGTTCTTGGCCAGGAAATCACCGGTTTCGCAGATCGGGCCGACGATGTCGTAGGTGCGGGCAGCGCCGTCGCGCGGGCGAACGGCGGTGACGTCCATCCAGGCCTGATACAGCGCCGGACGGATCAGGTCGTTCATGGCCGCATCGACGATGGCGAAATCCTTGTGCTCGGTGTGCTTGAGGTACTCGACCTGAGTCAGCAGCACGCCGGCGTTGGCGACGATGAAACGGCCCGGCTCGAACATCAGGCCCAGGTCACGTCCTTCAAGGCGCTCACGCACGGCTTTGATGTAGTCGGCCGCCAGCGGTGGCTCTTCGTCGCGATAACGCACGCCCAGGCCGCCGCCCAGATCGATGTGGTGCAAGTGAATGCCGCAGTCGCCCAGGCGATCCACCAGATCCAGCAGTCGGTCCAGGGCATCGATGAACGGTTCCAGGGTCGTCAGTTGCGAGCCGATGTGGCAGTCGACACCCAGGATTTCCAGGTTCGGCAGTTGCGATGCGCGAACGTAGACGTCCTCGGCATCGGCAATGGCGATACCGAACTTGTTTTCCTTGAGACCGGTGGAAATGTACGGGTGAGTGCCCGCGTCCACATCCGGGTTGACGCGCAGGGAGATCGGCGCACGAACACCCAGCTCGGCGGCCACGATCTGCAGGCGCTCCAGCTCGTCGGTGGATTCGATGTTGAAGCAATGCACGCCCACTTCCAGCGCACGGCGCATGTCTTCGCGGGTCTTGCCCACACCGGAGAATACGATCTTGTCGGCTTTGCCACCGGCAGCCAGCACGCGCTCCAGTTCACCACGGGAAACGATGTCGAAACCGGCGCCCAGACGGGCCAGGACATTGAGTACGCCCAGGTTGGAGTTGGCCTTGACGGCAAAGCACACCAGATGAGGCATGCCGCTCAGTGCGTCGGCGTAGGCACGGTATTGCGCTTCGATATGAGCGCGGGAGTAGACGTAGGTCGGCGTGCCGAAACGCTCGGCAATGGCAGACAAGGCTACTCCTTCCGCGAACAGCTCACCGTCGCGGTAGTTGAAGGCGTCCATGGAATTCCCTTAAAGATGCTTGTGCGATTGCGTTTTGGCTTGTTCGTCGGATGATTTGGTGTCATCAGGCAGGTAGAGCGGGCCTTTCTGGCCGCAAGCAGTAACAAGACAAGCGACCGCGACGAGCGCAGCAAGCGAAGAGATCAGGCGCTTCATGGCGAAATCCTTTGTAAAAGCGTTAATTGCGCCCGAGTATACCGGCCACCCGGCGGCTTGCCTATGCAACCTCCCGCCCGTCTGGCGGGCCTTTGGCGCGATTGTTCTCCAATCGTCCAGCAGGTTCGGGATTATCGGCTCGTCGGGCGGGTATGTTTTGCATTTGCCTGACGGCCTCCGTATCTTGCGAGCCTGTGCCATAAGCAGACATTTTTCGAGGTTCCCGCAATGAGTTTGACCGAAGCCCGCTTTCACGATCTGGTCGATGCCACCCAGCAGGCGCTGGAAGACATTTTTGACGAGAGCGATCTGGATCTGGACCTTGAGAACTCGGCGGGCGTACTGACGGTGAAGTTCGAGAATGGCACCCAGATCATCTTCAGTCGCCAGGAACCCTTGCGTCAGCTGTGGCTGGCCGCACGTTCGGGCGGTTTTCATTTCGACTTCGACGAGGAAAACAGCCGCTGGGTGTGCGACAGCAGTGAAGAACTGTTGAGCGAGATGCTGGTGCGCATCGTTCAGGAGCAGGCGGGCGTCGAACTGGACTTCGACGAGATCTGACTGTGACCGATAACAGCGCCCCCGCTCCGGCCCGTCCTCCAAAGCCGTTGTACAGCAACGTCAGCCCGGCCGTGCCTTCGCCCTGTGTGAGCCTGTGCCGGCTCGATGAGCAGAAAGTCTGTCAGGGCTGTTTCCGTCATGTGGAAGACATTCGCGAATGGCGCTCGGCCGATGATGAGCGGCGACGGCAGATTCGCCTCGATGCCGATCAGCGTCGGGCACGTGATCTGGAAAACCGCATCGCGGGCTAACGCCTCGTCGGCTTGTGTATTTATTGACTGATGTTAAGGTCAGAACCTGCTTCTCTGGATAGAGAGGCTTGTCAAAACCCCGCCTGGTCGGCGGGGTTTTGTTTTTGTCGCGCAGAAAAAAGGAGACTGCCTGAATCATGAACACCGCACCTTCCATCATCCTCACCCGGCTCGACGTACAGCGTCTCGAGCGTCTTATCGACAGCCAGACGGTGTCCAGCCCCGGTATCCAGGCGTTGCAGGCCGAGCTGGACCGCGCGGAACAGGTCGTGGGTCACGATGAAGTGCCTGCGGGCGTCGTGACCATGAATTCAAGGGTGCATTGCCGGGAAGAAAGCAGCGGCAAGGATTACCACCTGACGCTGGTCTACCCGCAGGATGCAGGTGCCGAAGGCACGGTTTCGGTACTGGCCCCCGTAGGTTCTGCACTGCTGGGCTTGCAGGTTGGCCAGCACATCGACTGGCCGGCTCCGGGTGGCAAGACGCTCAAACTGACCTTGCTGGCCGTGGAGTATCAGCCGGAAGCAGCGGGCGAATATTTATAAGACTCCCGTGTAGGAGCGAATTCATTCGCGAAAGCGGCTTTTTCGCGAATGAGCGGAACGCCGCCCGATTCGCTCCTACCCCTGACATTCATCCATCGCATCGTTCAGCGATTTCTCCAGCTCTGCCTTGTAGCGCAGGAACAGGATGCTCTGTCCGTGGCCATCATCCAGCAGGCCTGAGAGGTCGAGATCTGTGATGTAGCAGCGATAGCGCCGTGGTTCACGGCGTCGGGCCAGAATCTGGCGGGCGACCACGGCAAACAGCTGATCACCGTGTTCCAGTTCTGAAAACTCACTGTTATCGCAGTACAGGGTGACGTTCATCTGCCCCGGAGAGGTTTCTTCGATAATCGCCTGCACGTCATAAAACGGTTTGTCTGCGGCCGTCGGCACGCTGCGGGTTTCGATACGCCGGGCGCGCCCTGCCCCGGATGGCAGCATCTGGTAATAAAAGGTTTCCAGCGATACCGGTTCAGCCGGGTTATCCAGCGGCAACGATGCGCCGCGTCGGTAGACCAGCGAATGGAAGAAACGCTGCAACGGCATCAACAGGCTTTGTTCGTCGTGGTAGGGCAGGCGCTGGTGCCAGAGTGAGTTGTGTTCGTCGAGTACATACAGGTCGGCATCGGGTTCGTTGATCCGGTAGAACACCTGAATGCATTCAGGCTGCCCGTGCGGCAGGATCAACGCCAGATCGTGATCGTCCAGAGCCTGGGGGTCCAGATACAGCGGGCTGTAGCGGGGTGACTCTTCACCCAGGTAATTGAACAGCCCCGACAGGCTGTTGACCACGATGTGAGCGACCTGACCGGGGATCATTTCAAGGACGTGATACTGCTGCTGCACCTGGATCAGGTAGCGATGATTCAGCCCTTGGGCGAGTAACGATTGTGCGGTGCCGATCAGGTCTTCGACCCGCTGTGCAATGGCCGGTGCGCGGTTATGGCAGAAACAGCGTACCCGTATGCGTGGCGGAGGCTGATCTTCCGGCAGGTTGCTGAGCAGTTCGCTCAGGCAGTCGAGCAGGGCGTGAGGGCCGCTGTAGCGGCTGACCAGCGTTTCGTTCCAGCTGTTGAGCGTGACCTGATCCAGGGTCAGGACCAGATTCTCCCGGACACCGGCATAACTGAGCGAATCGGTGCGCTCGGTGGTCATCAGGATATTCAGCTCGCGGTGATGCCTGAGCGGGTCTACGCCGACATTGACCAGCAGCAGTATTTCCCTGGGGACACTCGGTTTGAGCAATTGCTCGTCGCTGACGTCGCAGAGTGGCAGCGGAATGGTCTGCTGCAAGGCACCCAGCAGGTTGAACAGTTCCAGTTCGCTCAGGTCACTGGTGCCCGGATGAAGCGCCAGGCGCGTGGTGGTATCAATCACGCCATTGCGGTGGCACCAGGTCAGCAACTCCAGCAATTCCCGGCTGCGCTTGATGGGCGAACAGCCGGGCCATTCCTGCGCTCCAAGGTTGCCGTTGTACAAGGCCCACTGGTTTTTCCCGGGCTCGCGCTTGTTGGGCGAGTTCACCAGTGTCAGGGTGTCTTCCGCCAGATCGGGCGCGATGCCGGGGTTGATGAATTCGACCTTGCCCGCCTTGCGCTCGAAGGTGGCATACAGGCGTCTTCCCAATACGTTTACATCGCGGGCGTCGATGGTATTGGGCGTGTTCTGCATGCGGGCGAACTGAATCAGAAAGCGATAGCTGTAGTTCAGCTCGTTGACCACCGTGCGGCGCTCATGGGCAACCTGGCGGACTTTCCACTGGCTGCGGCTGTCGAGCAGGGCCAGTTGTTGTTCATCCCAGTTCCATTCTTGCGTCAGGCGTTCCAGTAACAGGCGTTGCCAGCTGTTGCTGCGTTGCCGGGCCGGCCCCGTGAGCTTCTTGTTGACCTTCAGGTACAGGCTGCGGCGCACCAGCTCCAGTCGCTCCGATTCCTTGCGGGCCTGCAAGTGCTCTTCGATCCGGCGATAGACGACCATGTAAGGGTCAAGCTCGTCCAGGTCCAGCTGGTTGGCGAATACGGCCTGTTTGAAGCGCAGGCTCAGGCATTGGACATGGGGATGTTCGCTGGAGTAGACCTCGATCAGCAGCAGCTTGAGAACCGACTTGTAAGGCGATTCCAGGCCTTTGAACAATTGCCATAACCCGGCACCGACGAACTCGCCCGGTGGAATGTGGGTCATGGGGCCAAGGTCGAGCACTTCGTTGGCGCGAATGAAGCGCTTGGACATCAGCGTGTGGGTGTACTCGGCGTAGCGTTCTTCTTCGTAGACCGGTACCAGCCACCACATCGGCGTACGGCCCGCGAGCCAGATGGCGGTGCGATAGAACTCATCCAGCAGCAGGTAGTGCTGGGTGGTGCCGCAGTCGTCCGAGCTGAGCCGGGTATCGCGATCCCCGAGCCTGAAGCGTTGAGGGTCGATCAGGAAGAAATGTGCTTCCGCGCCCATGGACTCTGCCCAGGCCTCCAGCGCCTGGCACTTTTTACGCAGTTCGGCGATGGCTTCCGGTGACAGTTCCGAGTCATGGCAGACCCAGACATCCATATCGCTCTGGTCGGCCTGGGCGAGGGTGCCAAGGCTGCCCATCAGGAACAGGCCGTGGATCGGCTGGGGCGGGTTGCCGTGACGAGCCTTGTAGGAAAAGGAGCGTGTCAGTCGCTGCGCCTCTGCCAGTGCCTGGTTGTCGGGCTCGTAATGAGAGACACCTGCTGGCGTACTGCCAGAAACATAACCGGGCAGTAAGGGGTGATTGACGTGAAAGAACAGCGGAATCAGTGTCAGGACAGTCTGCTGACGGGGCGAGAGTCCTTCCATGGCACGCGCATACCGCCCGTCATTGAGAGTCAGGAAGCGGTTACGCAGCTGGCTGAGCACCTTGCGGTCGATGCCCTCGTCCAGATCGGGACGAATTTCAAAATTACGCGTCATCGCAACTCAAAGCATCTGGCCTGCGCAGGCGTGGAAGTAGTGAGCAGATGGCGAAGAAGAGTACAGCCGAGAGGGTGCATGAACGGTCGGGATATTATTCTGGCGCCAGTTTCTTATCGGCCGTTGTTTTCATAAATGAAGGGCCTGCCGCACTCTTTGTTTGCATGTGCAGGCCCGGGGCTTTCAGGCAGCTTCTTTGGAGATATTGAGGATTGTCAGCAGCGATTGGGTGTGTTCAGCGGCTTCAAGCCCAAGGCTCGTCAGATAGCCACCGTCGACTTGCGTCGTCAGGCCTTTTTCAAAGAGTCTTTTTGCAGCTGCAATGGCTGTCGGGGCGGCCACATGGTGGACCTTCAGGCCTTCCTGGGTGTTACCCAGATTGAACAGTGCAAGGATTTCCAGTTCGGCAACCAGCTCGGGGGTATACGACATAGAGGCTCCAGACTTTTTGTAGTGATGCGCTTCGCTGGCTCATGGCGTTGACAGGATCGACAAGGCTGTTTGCACGTCGGTTCTGTATGACCGTTGATGTCAGCTTGGCAGAAAGCCCCATGGGACGAGTGGCAGAGGGGCTTCTGGAGTGTAGCCGGTGACTGGAATCCTTGCAGGAATTGTCATGCCTCCGGCGGCAGTTCAGGCAGGGCGCGCAGGGCCGTTTCATACCACTGGGTATTGAAGGGCCGGTCCTCTTCGAGCATGGCGTCGATTTCGATCGCCAGTACGTGCGCCATCAGCTCAAGAATGTCCTCCCGCTCGTAGCCGACCAGCGTCAGCTTGTTATAGGTGGCCTTGGCTGCTGGCGGATTATCTGCCTCGATCTGGTTTTCGATTGCTTCGATCAGGGTCGATGCAGCGAACTCTTCGTCATCGTTATCGATTGGGTCGGTCATGTTAAGTCCTCGGGGCAAGGCGGGCAGTTTAACTGGAATCCTTCCAGATAGGGATGTAGGACCCTAAATGGCGGGCGTGTAAGAGCGTTCTAAAATTGATGGTGTATCCCCGTAACTGACTGACTTAATTGAAGAAATGGATAAAGTCCCCGGCCACGAACAACCCTGTGGTCAAGGAGACCCACGATGCTGAAGCTTTATGGTTTTGCCGCCAGCAACTATTTCAACATGGTCAAACTGGCCTTGATGGAGAAGCAGTTGCCCTTCGAGATGGTTGCATTGCAGGGGTGCCAGAATCCCGAGGTGTTGGCGATCAGTGCGCGTGGCAAGGTGCCGATACTGGAAACGGCAGAGGGGTTCATCAGCGAAACGGATGTCATTCTGCGTTACATCGAGGAAACCCGGCCAGGACGGGCGCTGTTGCCTGAGGACCCGTTCTCTCGTGCCCAGGTATGGACGCTGGCCAAGGAAATCGAGTTGTACATCGAACTGCCTGCGCGGTTGTGTTACGTCGAGGTGTTTTTTGGTGGTCGACCAACGCCTGAGCAGCTCAAGGCCAAGGCGCGCAGGGACTTGCTCAAAGGATTTCAGGCACTGGCTCAGCGTGGCCGTTTTGCGCCTTATGTAGCGGGCGAGCATTTCACGCTGGCGGATCTGTATTTCCTTTACAGCGTCGATCTGGCTCGGCAGGTTGGGGAGAAACTGTTTGGTCTGGATTTGCTAAAGGACATGCCGGGCGCCCGTGCGCTGTTTGAGCGTCTGGCCCTTAACCCGAATGTGCAGCGGGTTGCAGCCGACAAGGAAGCTGAATTGCCAGCATTCCTCGCCCGTGTGCAGGCGGTAGGATAACCCGATCGTAGGAGCGGATTCATCCGCGAAAACGGCGTTCCGGCCGGTACATCTCTTGCGGATGTACCGGCCATTTCGCGGATGAATCCGCTCCTACAGGGGCTTTTAGCGGTTGGCTAGCAGCGCCTGACCACGAACGACAGCCGCCCGGACTTGCGCCGGAGCCGTACCGCCGATGTGGTTTCGGGCATTGACCGAGCCTTCCAGGGTCAGCACGGCAAACACGTCCTGCTCGATCTGGTCGCTGAACTTGCGCAGCTCTTCCAGGCTCATTTCCGCCAGGTCCTTGCCGGTGTCCACGCCATACTTCACGGCATGGCCCACGATTTCGTGGCAGTCGCGGAACGGCAGGCCGCGGCGTACCAGGTAGTCCGCCAGGTCGGTCGCGGTAGAGAAGCCGCGCAGGGCTGCTTCACGCATGATGGCATGCTTGGGCTTGATGGCCGGAACCATGTCGGCGAAGGCACGCAGCGAATCGCGCAAGGTGTCGGCGGCGTCGAACAGCGGCTCCTTGTCTTCCTGATTGTCCTTGTTGTAGGCCAGTGGCTGGCCTTTCATCAAGGTCAACAGGCCCATCAGCGCGCCGAACACACGGCCGCTCTTGCCACGCACCAGTTCCGGTACGTCCGGGTTCTTCTTCTGCGGCATGATCGAGCTGCCGGTGCAGAAACGATCCGGCAAGTCGATGAACTGGAACTGGGCGCTGGTCCATAGCACCAGCTCTTCGGAGAAGCGCGACAGGTGCATCATCGCCACCGAAGCGGCCGAGCAGAATTCAATGGCGAAGTCGCGATCCGACACGCCGTCCAGCGAGTTGCCGCCTACGGCGTCGAAGCCCAGCAGCTTGCAGGTCATCTCGCGATCGATCGGGTAGGTGGTGCCGGCCAGAGCGGCACTGCCCAGTGGCATCCGGTTCAGGCGCTTGCGGCAATCGACCAGACGCTCGTAGTCGCGGCTGAGCATTTCGAACCAGGCCAGCATATGGTGGCCGAAGGTCACGGGCTGGGCGGTCTGCAAGTGGGTGAAGCCCGGCATGATGGTGTCGGCTTCACGTTCGGCCAGCTCCAGCAGCCCTTTTTGCAGGCGGGTGATTTCGCTCAGGATCAGATCGATCTCGTCGCGCAGCCACAGGCGGATGTCAGTGGCGACCTGATCGTTGCGGCTGCGGCCGGTGTGCAGCTTTTTACCGGTGATGCCGATGCGGTCGGTCAGGCGTGCCTCGATGTTCATGTGCACGTCTTCCAGGTCGACGCGCCACTCGAAGCTGCCGGCTTCGATCTCGGTCTGGATGGTTTTCAGGCCATCGATGATGGTGTCGCGCTCCGCTTCGGTCAGAACGCCGACGTGGGCCAGCATCGTTGCGTGGGCAATCGAACCCATGATGTCGTGACGATACAGGCGTTGATCGAAGGTGACGGAGGCGGTGAAGCGCGCGACGAAGGCGTCGACGGGCTCACTGAAACGGCCGCCCCAGGACTGGTTGGTCTTGTCGGTGCTCATGGATTCGCTCGTTGCTCTGCTGAAAGTGGCGTGCCCGGTTCGTGGCACAAGGGCGACAGCGATGATAACAGGTTGTTGCTTTTTTATTCTCGGATGGCTTGCCGCTGACGATGCCAGGACCGAGACTGGGTCAATGCGAGAGGACCTATGAAACTCAAAACCAGACCGACGCCCGGAAAGGACTTTTTCCTGCCTGAACTGTGCTTGCCGCAGACCTTGCTGGTGCTCATCGTGCTGGCCGAGCTGCTGGTGCTGGTCATGGTGCTGCTCGAACCCATGAGCCCCGGGTTCGACTGGGTCTGTCTGGCGCTGATGTCGCTGTTCGTGCAATGGATCGTTCTGTTGTCGGCGGCGTCGTTGTGCGGCCTGCGCTCCTGGCTGGCTCGCCTGCCGGTGGGGCTGGCCGGGGTTCTGAGCTGTCTGCTGGTTGTCGGGCTAACCTTGCTGTGCACGGCGGTGACCGATATCTGCCAGTTGACGGGCAAAATCTCGCCGGACAGCAGGCTTGAACGTTATATCCGTTATGCCTTGATCGCTTTGATCATGTCGGCGCTGATGTTGCGCTACTTTTATTTGCAAAGTCAGTGGCGTAAACAACAGCAGGGTGAGTTGCAGGCCCGGATCGAGTCGCTTCAGGCGCGTATTCGTCCGCATTTCCTGTTCAACACGCTCAACAGTATTGCCAGCCTGGTGATGAGTCAGCCGGCCAAGGCCGAGCAGGCGGTTCTGGACCTGTCGGATCTCTTTCGTGCGAGTCTGGCCAGGTCCGAAAGCCTGGTGACCTGGAAGGAAGAACTGGCCCTGGCGAAACGATATTTGTCGATTGAGCAATATCGTCTTGGCGAACGTCTACAGTTGGACTGGAGGGTGAGCGCAATTCCTGATGATTTGCCCATTCCCCAGCTAACCTTGCAGCCATTGCTGGAAAACGCATTGATCTACGGGATTGCCCCGAGCGTCGAAGGGGGTGTCGTGACGGTCGAGGCAGACTATAAAGGGGGGGAGTTCATATTGTGTGTCAGCAATCCCTATGAAGAAGTTGCCACACGGCAGACTTCCAACGGTACTCAACAGGCCCTGTTAAATATAGGTGCACGCATTACGGCACTTTTTGGCCCGCACGCCAGTCTGAGCGTGGAGCGCCGTGACGGTCGTCACTACACCTGTCTACGCTATCCTTGTGCGAGACTCACGCAGGAAGCCAAAGCAATATGAATGTCCTGATCGTTGATGACGAACCCCTGGCCCGCGAGCGACTGAGCCGATTGGTCGGTGAAATCGAGGGTTACAGGGTATTGGAACCCAGCGCCACCAATGGCGAAGAAGCTTTGGCGCTGATCGAAAACCTCAAGCCAGATGTTGTGCTGCTCGATATCCGCATGCCGGGTCTCGACGGCCTTCAGGTCGCGGCAAAACTGTGCGAGCGTGAAGCTCCGCCCGCAGTTGTCTTTTGCACGGCACACGATGAATTCGCACTGGATGCCTTTCAGGTCAGTGCAGTCGGTTATCTGGTCAAGCCTGTACGCCCCGAGAGCCTGCTTGAGGCCTTGAGAAAGGCCGAGCGACCGAACCGCGTGCAGTTGGCGGCCATGACGCGTCCGGCTGTCGAGAGTGGCAATGGGCCGCGCAGCCATATCAGTGCACGAACCCGCAAGGGCATTGAGTTGATCCCGCTGGATCAGGTGATTTTCTTCATTGCGGATCACAAGTACGTCACTTTGCGTCATGAAGGCGGCGAAGTCTTGCTGGATGAACCGCTCAAGGCCCTGGAGGACGAGTTTGGCGACCGGTTCGTCCGCATTCACCGCAATGCGCTGGTGGCCCGTGACCGGATCGAGCGCCTGCAACGTACGCCGCTGGGGCATTTCCAGTTGTTCCTCAAGGGGCTCAATGGTGATGCCTTGATCGTCAGCCGTCGGCATGTGGCCGGGGTTCGCAAAATGATGCAACAGCTGTAGGGGCGAGCCGTGTCGGTATTCACGGAGGGGCGGTCAGTGCGCCGGGCCGGTTTCTGTCCGCAGCCAGTCGTTGCGGCGGGTAGCCTGCCCGATGCATCCGCTCCCGTGTACAGGGCGGTTGGGCCGCTCCTGTTTCGTTGACGCGGATCATGAAGCCGACCGTCCTTTTCGAGTCAGCGCTGAAGTCGTTCCGGTTGTGCTGTTATTATCCGTCGCATCTATCACGCACGGATTGATCCATGTCTTCTCGCGAAATCCGCATTGCCACCCGCAAAAGCGCGCTGGCCCTCTGGCAAGCCGAATATGTCAAAACCCGACTGGAGCAGGCTCATCCCGGGTTGATCGTGACTCTGGTCCCGATGGTCAGCCGTGGCGACAAGCTGCTCGATTCGCCGCTCTCGAAAATTGGCGGCAAGGGTCTGTTTGTCAAAGAGCTGGAAACGGCCCTTCTGGAAAATGAAGCCGACATTGCCGTTCATTCGATGAAAGACGTGCCGATGGACTTCCCCGAGGGATTGGGGCTGTTCTGTATCTGTGAGCGCGAAGACCCGCGTGATGCGTTTGTCTCCAATACTTATGCCAGCCTGGAACAATTGCCGGCCGGCAGCGTGGTGGGCACATCGAGCCTGCGGCGTCAGGCCCAGCTGCTGGCTCGTCGGCCGGATCTTGAAATCCGCTTCCTGCGGGGCAACGTCAACACCCGGCTGGCCAAGCTGGATGCCGGAGAGTACGACGCGATCATTCTGGCCTCTGCCGGTCTGATCCGCCTGGGCTTCGAGAGCCGCATTACCTCGGCCATCAGCATCGATGACAGCTTGCCGGCCGGTGGCCAGGGTGCCGTCGGGATCGAGTGCCGTAGCGCCGATACTGAAATCCACGCCTTGCTTGCACCGCTGCATCACGCCGACACGGCTGTCCGTGTCATTGCCGAACGCTCGATGAACAAACACCTCAACGGTGGCTGTCAGGTGCCTATCGCCTGCTATGCCGTGCTGGAAGGCGATCAGGTATGGCTGCGCGGGCTGGTCGGAGAGCCTTCAGGCGGCGTGCTGCTTCAGGCGGACGCGCGCGGCCCTCAGGCTTCGGCACAGGCCCTGGGTGTCCAGGTGGCGGAAGCCTTGCTGGCACAGGGCGCCGGCAGGATTCTGCAGGACGTCTATGGCGAGAACCCCGAGAAATGAATACCTGGCGCCTGCTGCTGACCCGTCCCGCCGAGGAGTCGGCGGCGGTGGCCGAAGTGTTGGCCGAGGCGGGCGTGTTCAGCAGTTCCCTGCCTCTGCTTGAGACCGAACCGTTGGCGCTTTCGCCTGCGCAGCACGCCGTCATCTTCCAGTTACAGTTGTATTGCGCCGTTATCGTGGTCAGCAAGCCTGCGGCCCGACGGGTGATCGAGCTGATCGATGAGGTCTGGCCGCAACCGCCTATTCAGCCATGGTTCAGTGTCGGGGCGGCGACCGGAGGTATTCTGGCCGATTATGGCTTGCAGGTGACCTGGCCCGAGCAGGGGGATGACAGCGAGGCATTGCTGGACCTACCTGACTTGCAGGAAGCGATCTCCGTGCCGGCCAGTCGTGTCCTGATCATTCGTGGTGAAGATGGCCGTGAGTTGTTGGCCGAGCGTTTGCGTGAACAAGGTGTTAGTGTCGACTACCTTTCGCTGTACCGCCGGTACTTGCCGCACTACCCGCCTGCCACGCTCTCGCAGCGTGTCGGGTTGGAACGCTTGAACGGGCTGGTGGTCAGCAGTGGGCAGGGTTTTGAACATCTGCTTCAGTTAGCGGGTGAGTCATGGCCGGAACTGGCCGGGCTGCCCTTGTTTGTACCGAGCCCCAGGGTCGCCGATCTGGCGCGTGCCGCCGGGGCTTCAAACGTGATCGATTGCCGTGGCGCCAGCGCTGCGGCATTGCTGGCAGCGTTGCGGGATCAACCGCAGCCTGTCGTCAAGGCGTATTGAACGACGAGTTGTCGTTTACGCGACTACGCCCAAATGCAAAGGATGGATACGTGAGCGAAACAGCCTTGCCCAAAGATGAAGAATCGGTGTCGAAAACGCCGACATCCAAGCCCGAATCCGTACGCGCCGAGCGTCCGGGCAATCGCAGCAGCGGTCTGGTCATACTGGCTTTATTGCTGGGAGTGGCAGGCGTAGGCGTCGCCGGTTGGGGGGTATGGCAATTGCGTATGCTGCAGGCCGGCCACTTGCAGCAGCGGGTAGAGGTTCAGGACATCGCCGAGCAGACGCTGGCCCTGACGCAGAGTGACCAGCAGTTGTCAGCCCGTCTTGCTCAATTTCCGCCTGCCGACCAACTGGAAGACAGCCGCCGTCTGGTGGCGCAGTTGCAGGGCGATCAGCAGCGCCTGAGCCAGCGTCTGGAAACCGTGCTGGGCGCCAGCCGCAAGGACTGGCGTCTGGCCGAGGCCGAGCATCTGCTGCGTCTGGCCAGTCTGCGCCTGTCGGCCTTGCAGGACATCAACAGTGCCCATGCCCTGGTTCAGGGGGCCGATGAGATCCTGCGCGAACAGGACGATCCAGGATCCTTTGCCGCACGTGAGCAACTGGCCAGAAGCCTGGCGGCATTGCGCAGTGTCGAGCAGCCGGACCGTACCGGCCTGTTCCTGCAACTGGCGGCCCTGCGTGATCAGTCCGTTCAGCTCAACAGGCTGGCTCCCGAATACGAAGACAAGGGCGAGTCGCTGCTGGGCCTGACGACGGACAAGACCGAGGACAGTTACTGGTCCCGCTGGTGGAATCACATTTCCCATTACTTCCGCATCGACTTCAATGCCGACAAGGACATCCGCCCTGTCCTGGCCGGTCAAAGTCTGGCTCAGGTTCGTCTGGCCTTGAGCCTGGCGCTGGAGCAGGCGCAATGGGCCGCTCTCAATGGCGAGCCGAAGGTGTATACCCAGGCTCTGCTTGAGGCCAAGAGCGTGCTGATGGCCAATTTCAATCAGGACGATGCCCAGAGCAAAGTCATCGGCGAGCGTCTGGATGCCCTGATCAAACAACCTGTTTCAGTGGTCACGCCGGACCTGGCGCAAAGCCTGAGTGCGGTCCAGGCCTACCTTGAGCGTCGTCACGCAATCAACCAGCCTGCAGAGGCGCTGCGGGGTATCAGCCCATGAAGCGTCTCTACGTGCTGCTGTTCGTTGCCATTGCCATCGCCGCGTTGATTGGCATCGCCATTGCCGAGCACTCCGGCTATGTCTTGATCGCCTATCAGAGCTTCCGCTATGAATCGAGCCTGTGGGCGACTCTGGCACTGATCGTGGTGTTCGTGTTGCTGATTTTCGCCGTGCGTGGCCTGATCGGCCTGGTGACGGCTTCCGGTGGGGTGGTCAACCCATGGTCGCGTCGCAACCGCAGCCGTCGTGTACAACTGGCGATCGAGCAAGGTCAGATGGACCTTGCCGAGGGCCGCTGGGCCAGCGCGCAACGCCATCTGCATCGTGCGGCCGAGTCCGATGCCCAGCCTTTGCTGTATTACCTGGGCGCTGCCCGTGCCGCCAACGAGCAAGGCCGTTACGAAGACAGCGACAACCTGCTGGAACGGGCGCTTGAGCGCCAGCCTCAGGCCGAGCTGGCGATTGCCTTGAGTCATGCACAGTTGCAGCAGGACCGTGGTGACACCGACGGCGCGTTGACCACCCTGCGGGCCATGCACGAACGTCATCCGCACAACCCTCAGGTATTGCGCCAGTTGCAACGTCTCTACCAGCAGCGGGGCGACTGGTCCGATCTGATTCGTCTGATGCCCGAGTTGCGCAAGGACAAAGTGCTGCCGCCTAGGGAGCTGGCCGAGCTGGAGCGTCGTGCCTGGGGCGAGAATCTGACTCTGGCAGCCTATCGTGAAGAAGACGATGGCACGCTTCCCGGTTTGCCTTCGCTGGAGAAAGCCTGGAAGGGGCTGTCCTCTGCCCAGCGCCAGGAGCCGCAGCTGGTGTTGGCCTATGCCGAGCAACTGCGTCGCCTCGGTGCCGATGCCCAGGCTGAAGAGGTGCTGCGTGGCGCGCTCAAGCGTGACTACAACAGCCATCTGGCCCGACTGTATGGGCTGGTGCGTGGCAGCGATGAATCAAAGCAGTTGCAGACGGCCGAAGGGTGGCTCAAGCACCATCCCGAAGATCCGAGCCTGCTGCTGAGCCTGGGGCGTATCTGCCTGCAAGGCCGTCTGTGGGGCAAGGCGCGGGATTATCTTGAAAGCAGCCTGCGGTTGCAGCGCAATCCTGAAACCTGTGCCGAACTGGCCCGACTGCTGGCTCGGTTGGGGGAAACCGATCGCAGCAATCAGTTGTTCCAGGAAGGTCTGGGGATGCTGGATGAACGCTTTCTGGCCCGCCCGCTTCCTGCGCCGAATCACGTTTGAACCCGGTCTGAGAAAGTCCCGTTTCGGGGCTTTCAATGCCGTGGCAGACCCTTCATATCGCGCTTCAGGAGGCCGTTTTTACAATCGATGATTGTTCCTACATTGACGGGTAAAAAAGCTTCCTGATTGGGTGTTCAAATTCGGCTTTAAACAGCGACGTATCCGTACTTTGTCGCCTTGAAAGCGCCGTGTGCTTTCCTCTACCGTAATTGCCTTCGTCTTACCGTTACGGATATGCCATGCATCTGGCTCGCACGCGCTCCTTGTTCTTTCTGGCATTCATCGCAAGCTCACTGATCATTGGCGCTGCCATTTATATCCAGCAAGCGTTCGGCCTGAGCCCATGCATGCTTTGTCTGTTCCAGCGAGCGGTGATTATCGGATGCGCCGTACTCTGTCTGATGGCAACCCTCCATGCTCCTCAGGAAGCCGGTTGGCGCCGCTATTGCTGGGCGTTGCTGGCCCTGGCGTGGCTTGGCGGTGCGGGTGCAGGTGCCCAGGTGTGGTTACAGACAGCGTCTGCCGACGAACTCGTGCCGGTCATGGCCCGATATGAATATGCGCTCAATGCGCTGTCGCTGGATGCCTGGGTCAACCGACTTCGTGGCGATGCGTATCTGTGTGCCGAGATCAACTGGTCCCTGTTCGGCATCACGCTGCCTGAATGGAGTCTGCTGGCTTTCGTGTGCCTGGGGCTGCTTGCCCTCTACCCGCTTTTCAGCGAATTGCATCGCTGGCTGTCGGTTGAAGGTGGCGGCGGGTATTAAACACTTGTATGAACTTTCTCTCCTGCGTACCTTGATGGCCTGGTCTTGCGGGCATAATCTGAGCCGCACGCGTCATTGGAAGTATGCTGTCCTGGCGCTTTTATCAGGCTTGGCTATTGCGCTATCGTAAGGCCAGCACAGGACCGCATGCCCCCTGAAGGGAAGAGAGAACATCATGCTGGAAAGTTGTCGGAATGCTCAGGAACGATGGGGTGGTGTCAATCTTCTGATTGATCGCTGGTTACAGGACCGTCATGAACTGGTTCGAGCCTATGATGCTCTTGGCAATACGCCCGAAGCACTGGCGGCCGATCGTGATGCGTTGCTGAAGTTTTGTGAAGTTTTGGTCGACTACGTTTCAGCCGGCCATTTCGAGATCTATGAGCAACTGAACAGTGAGGCCCAGGCGTTCAACGACGAACGCGGGCTTGAACTGGCCGACACGATCTACCCACGCCTGGAAGGTATTACCAAGCTGGCTCTGGCGTTCAACGATCGTTGCGAGAAGGGTGATTGCTCGGATGGCGCAGTGTTTGCCAATGAGTTCAAGAAGCTCGGCGGTCTGCTGCATGAGCGCTTCGAGCTTGAAGACTGTCTGATCGAAGTCCTGCACAACTCCCACAAGGAAGAGGCCAACGCTCAGGCCTGATCCTCGCCGCTGTCGAGCTGTGTATTGCCAAGGGTGCGAATGCACCCTTTTGCATGTCTACGGTTTCACGATGAAACGGCAACCAGTTCGATTTCGAAAACCAGTGGCGTGAACGGGTCGATCAGATCGCCGGCACCTTCTGCGCCATAAGCCTGGGCCGATGGAATGACCAGACGCCACTTCGCGCCCACCGGCATGCCTTGCAAGGCTGTGGTCCAGCCGCTGATCACACTGTCGAGCCTGAACCACTGTGGCTGGGTGCTCTGGTCGAAGACCGTGCCGTCGGGCAAGCGACCGACATAACGCACTTCTACCCGGCCATTGGCTTCCGGTTTCGGGCCTGTCCCTGCGGTCAGTTCGGTCATCAATATGCCGTCGGCCAGCGTCTTGACGCCGGGTTTGGCTTTTTCACTGTCCATGAAACGGCGCTCAGCCTCTAGAGCGGCTTCGCTCTGTGCGTCCATGCCCGAGGCTTCGGCCTGCGTCATGGCCGCATCATGTTCCTTGAGGATCTGATCGATGCGCTCCTGCTTGAGTGCCAGGGGCTTGCCCTGATAGGCCTGCTTCAAACCTTCTACCAGCGCCGTCAGGTCAAGGTCCGGAACCTCCTGATGAAGACGCTCGCCAAGGCTGGCGCCCAGGCTGTAAGCGAGATCGTGGGAGTCTTTTGACGATGGGCTTTCGGCGGCGTGTGCCAGCGGTACCAACAGGAACAACGACGTTAACAGGTAGCGCGACATGAATGCTCTCCGGCCTGGGAAGGCAGCGATTATGCCAGTGCAAACGCTTGTGGTGATGTGTCTTGGCACGTGAATTTCTTTGAGCTCTTGCTACGGGGATTTGAAACATTTGTTGCTGTATGCAACAGGGTGCCTTTAACGCTGTCAAGATGCCCTAGCGGCGCTGCGGGCAGAGGTCTAGTATGGGCCGCAATTTCGTCAGCCAGGAGGTTAATCATGTCGGCCAAAAAGAAGCCAGTAAGTACTCCGTTGCACCTGCTTCAACAACTCTCGAACAGTTTGCTTGAACATCTGGAAGACGCCTGTTCCCAAGCCTTGGCTGATGCCGAGAAATTGCTCGCCAAGCTTGAAAAACAACGTGGTAAAGCTCAGGAAAAACTGCACAAGGCACGCACCAAGTTGCAGGATGCCGCTGCAGCCGGCAAGTCGAAGGCACAGGTCAAGGCCAAAAGTGCCGTGGCTGAGCTGGAAGAACTGCTCGACGCACTCAAGAATCGTCAGACCGAAACCCGTGGATACATTCTGCAGCTCAAGCGTGACGCTCAGGAAAGCCTGAAGCTTGCTCAAGGCGTGGGTCGCGTCAAGGAAGCGGTCAGCAAGGTGCTGACCTCTCGCGCTGCCAAGCCTGCGGTTGCGGCCAAGGCGCCTGCAGCGACCAAGGCTGTCGCCAAGGCACCGGCTGCCAAAACCCCAGCCAAAGCACCTGCCAGCAAGGCACCTGCGAAGACGGTTGCCAAGCCAGCCGCCAAACCGGCTGCAAAACCTGCCGCTAAACCCGCTGCCCGTCCTGCCGCTGCAAAAGCGCCAGTTGCGGCTAAAGCAGCTGCGGCCAAGCCCGCTGCCACCAAGGCTCCTGTGAAAGCCGCTGCTGCCAAACCTGCTGTTGCAAAAACAGCCGCCAAGCCAGCCGCTAAAACCACAGCCGCCAGCGCGGCCAAGCCTGCGGTGAAAGCTCCGGTCAAGACCGCTGCAAAACCGGCCGCCAAACCTGCTGCAAAGCCAGCGGCTAAACCGGCTGCCAAGCCAGCTGCCGCGAAACCTGCGGCCGCCAAACCCGCTGCAGCCAAGCCAGCAACCCCGGCGCCTGCTGCCAAGCCTGCTTCGGCTCCAGCAGCGGCTGCAGCCCCGGCTGCTCCTGCGGTCGCCAATGGCGTGACACCGACCAGCGCTTCCTAAGCCCGGTCAGCTGTCTGGTTCGCCGCGACGCGCAGCATCTGCAGCGCGTCGCGGTTTTTGTTTGCGGCTTCTGTCGCCAGCCCCTCCAGCCAGAGAGACAAGTCATCGGCATTGTCGACTGACCAGTCCTGGGTCAGTGCCTGCAAACGCTTGAGCAATTGTTGTTCGGCTTCCAGTTCCAGCGCTTTCACGCTTTCACGTAACAACCCCAATGCCGCATCGGCCTGTGCGGCCGGTCGCCATTGCGTGCGCAGTTCACGCAGAGGACGCACCACCTCATCGTGCCAGGGTGTCGCCAGCTGTTCGATTTCCTGCAATCGTTTTGCGTTGCACTTCACGCCACGTTTTCCCAGCCAGACACCACACAACACCATGCACACATTGGCTCCGTCGGTTTGCAGACGCAGGCAGGCCTCCTCGACGCCGGGGCGTGCGTAGAAATCCAGGGTGAAACTCCAAAGGTCAGAAGGCATAGTGAGCTACCTGTTTGAGACGAAGCTGGTAGACTCCGCCGCCATTATGATTCGACTTCAAAGCCTTACCTTACAGCGTGGTCCGCAACGTCTGCTAGAAGACGCCGAGCTGACCCTGCACGCCGGCCAGAAAGCCGGCCTGATCGGTGCCAATGGCGCCGGTAAATCCAGCCTCTTCGCCTTGCTGCGCGGTGAGTTGACGCCTGACGCCGGTGACTGCCTGTTGCCTGCCGACTGGCGTATCGCACACATGCGTCAGGAGGTCGATACCCTCGAGCGCCTGGGCGTGGATTACGTCCTCGACGGCGACCTGCGTCTGCGCGAGGTTCAGCGTTTGCTCGCTGAAGCCGAAGCCGCTCAGGACGGTGCCGCCCAGGCACGTTTGCATGCCGAACTCGACAGCGCCGACGGGTACACCGCCGATGCGCGTGCCCGCAAGTTGCTGGCCGGCCTGGGGTTCACCAACGAACAGATGGAACGCCCGGTCGGCAGTTTCTCCGGGGGCTGGCGGATGCGCCTGAACCTGGCGCAGGCCCTGATGTGCCCATCGGACCTGCTGTTGCTCGATGAGCCCACCAACCACCTGGACCTCGACGCCATCCTGTGGCTGGAAGACTGGCTCAAGAGCTACCCCGGCACCTTGCTGCTGATCTCCCACGACCGAGATTTCCTCGACGCGGTGGTCGATCACATCGCCCATGTCGAACAGCGCAAGATCACGCTTTACCGTGGCGGCTATAGCGCCTTCGAGCGTGCCCGTGCGGAACGTCTGGCCCAGCAGCAACAGGCCTACGAGAAGCAGCAGGCGCAACGTGCGCACATGGAAAAATACATTGCGCGCTTCAAGGCTCAGGCCACCAAGGCTCGCCAGGCTCAAAGCCGGATCAAGGCCCTTGAGCGCATGGAAGAGCTGTCCGCTGCGCATGTGGATTCTCCGTTCAACTTCACCTTCCGTGAGTCCGACAAGATCTCCAGCCCGTTGCTGGACCTGTCCGAAGCGCGTCTGGGGTATGGCGACAAGACCATCCTGGAGAAGGTCAAACTGCAACTGACGCCGGGTGCGCGCATTGGCTTGCTGGGGCCTAACGGTGCCGGTAAGTCGACCCTGATCAAGAACCTGGCAGGCGAGCTTGAGCCGTTGAGCGGTCGTCTGGTGCGTGGCGAGAACCTGACGGTTGGCTATTTTGCCCAGCATCAGCTCGACTCTCTGGATGCCAAGGCCAACCCGCTGTTGCACTTGCAGCGCCTTGCGCCCACCGAGCGTGAGCAGACGTTGCGTGACTTCCTGGGTGGCTTCGATTTCCGTGGCGCACGTCTGGATGAGCCGGTGGTGAATTTCTCCGGTGGCGAAAAGGCGCGTCTGGCGCTGGCCCTGATTGCCTGGGAAAAGCCCAACCTGTTGCTGCTCGACGAACCGACCAACCATCTGGACCTGGAGATGCGCCTGGCGTTGACCATGGCCCTGCAGGAGTTCAGTGGTGCGGTACTGGTGGTTTCCCACGATCGTCATTTGCTCAAGAGCACGACCGATGATTTCCTGCTCGTAGCCGACGGCCGTGTGCAGGAGTTCGATGGCGATCTGGATGACTACACCCGCTGGCTGGCGGATTACCGCTTGCGTAATGCGCCGGTCAGCAACACGCCGGTCAATGCTGACAAGACCGACAAGAAAGCCCAGCGCCAGCAGGCGGCGGCCTTGAGGCAGCAACTGGCTCCGCACAAGCGCGAAGCCGACAAGCTCGAGCGTGAGCTGGGGACCTTGCACGAGAAGCTGGCCAGAGTCGAAGAGGCATTGGCCGACAGCACCAACTACGAAGCCGCCAACAAGGACAAGCTGCGTGATCTCCTGGCCGAACAGGCCAAATTGAAAGCGCGTGAAGCCGAGCTGGAAGAGGCGTGGATGGAAGCGCTGGAACTGTTGGAGACCCTGCAGGCCGAACTGGAAGCATTGTTGTAATAGAAGTGAGGAGTCGATGGAGTTTTTGGGTTTACCACTGACGGCCTACTGGATCGAACCGCTCTGGTTGGGCGTACAGATCCTTCTGATTCTGCTGGCGGGTTACGTGTTGCAACGTTTGGTCGGTCGTTTCCTGACTGGGCTGGGCGAGCGTTATCCACTGCCGCCGGAGCTTCTGGTGCCAGTCAGAGGCGGCTTGCGCTGGTTGATCATGGGCAGCGCGTTTGTCTTCGTACTGGGCCGGCTCGGCGTTTCGGCCACCGTGCTGTGGACCGCGCTGTCGGGTTTTGTGGCGGTCGCGGCCGTGGCGTTCTTCGCCATGTGGAGTGTGCTGTCCAACCTGCTCTGTGCTGTGCTGATTTTCACCATTGGCCCTTTCCGCATCGGTGATGTGGTCGAGCTGGTCGAGACGCTGGACAAGCCGGGTGTCAAAGGCCGGGTCGTGGCGATCAACCTGATGTTCACCACCCTGATCGAAATGCCCGAAATGGGCGGGGCCTTGGTGCAGGTGCCCAACAGCCAGTTCTTCCAGAAAGCGGTTCGCCGCTGGCGTGGCACCGATGTCATTCCACAGGTGGTGATGGAAAAACCGGCTGGCGAGCAGAAATAATTAGTCATCAATCAGATTACACACTAATTTAGCGACATCTGACCCGGATGGACTTGAGGTGTGTAATGGCGCTTGAAACGTGGCTGGCTTTTTTTGCCGCCTGCTGGATTATCAGTCTGTCGCCGGGGGCTGGCGCGATTGCGTCGATGTCCTGCGGCCTGCAATACGGTTTCTGGCGTGGTTACTGGAATGCTCTGGGTCTGCAGATCGCACTGGTTGCACAGATCGCGATTGTCGCGGCGGGTCTGGGCGCGGTCTTGAATGCTTCCGAACTGGCCTTCTCGCTGATCAAGTGGTTCGGTGTGGCCTATCTGATCTATCTGGGCATCAAGCAATGGCGTGCGTTGCCCGGCGATTTGGCCGATGAGTCGGCGATTCGTCCGATCGGCAAACCGCTGAGCCTGGTCTTCCGGGGTTTTCTGGTCAATATCAGCAACCCCAAGGCGCTGGTGTTCATGTTGGCGATACTGCCGCAGTTCATCGAGCCCGCCGAACCTCTGCTGATTCAGTATGTGGTCATCGCTGTGACCATGGTGGTTGTGGATTCCATCGTCATGGCCGGTTATACCGGGTTGGCCGCCCGCGTCCTGCGTCTGTTGAAGACGCCCAAGCAGCAGCGCCGCCTGAACCGCACCTTCGCCAGCCTGTTCGTCGGCGCGGCAGGTTTTCTGGCAACCCTGCACCGCGCCTGAAACCCGTAGGAGCGTTCACTCTGTAGGAGCGGATTTATCCGCGAAAGCTTCGCGAATGAATTCGCTCCTACAGATCAACGCAAGATGCGTGGTGCTTCGTCTCGTGGCAGGTTGTTCTGTGGCATGTCCTGACCAGTGAACTCCACCTCGCCGCGTAATTGCTCGCGCAACTGGCGTGCCACATCCACACCGATCGATTTCGATGCATCCCGCACCACGCGACCGCGGTTAAGGGAAACCTTGACGTCCCGGCTGTTGACCAGCTTCGTGTCCTGGCCTTCGCCCATGGCCGTGAAGGCCGAGGTGATTTCATAGGTGCGGGTGTTGATCAGGCTGAAGTCGCCCACCACCGTCAGCCCCATGATGGCTGAATAGCTATCGGTATTGGCAATCTCACCCACGTCCTGACGGAAGTCGATGTCCGACACGGTGCCGAACAGGACGTAGTCCGCACCTTTGAAGCTGCCGCTCTTGATGCGCTTGATGATGTCGTAGACGTCTTCCCGGGCGCTGGCGTTGTAGGGCACGCCCTGCACCAGTTGGAACAGGCCTGACTTCAGTATCTCGCCCTTGATGTCACCGCTGAACTTGTGCAGTTCACTCTGCTCGATGTAGCTGGTGCGGGCTTCGTACTCTTCGTAGCTGGCCGAGCCGCTGGCGCTGTAGCGATTGGCCTGCAGGTTGCTGTGCGCAGAAACGGTGTGGATGTATTGCTCCACACGCTCCTGAAACGCCATGTCCGTCACGGCGATCCTGGGTGCGGCCTGCGTCGCGAAGGCGAAGACCATGCCGATAATGCCCATCCATGTACGCATCGTTTAGCGCTCCGTGGTCTTGCGGATTTCTTTCTCGTCCATCCACTCGGCCAGACCGCTTTCGACGTCGATCAATTGCAGGCTGAATTTGTAGAAGACGTCCTTGTAATCGCTGCTGCGTTTGACGATGGAACTGATCGAGCCTTCCAGGCGGTATTTGGCCGCAATCATGTTGCCGGTCTTGGCGACCGTGTTCTGCTTGTAGAGACCGCTCTGGTTTTGCAGCTTCAGCTGGTCGACCTGGCTTTGCATTTCGGTGTTGTCGCTGGCGAAGCGGGCCACGCCACTTTTCATCAACTGAGTCTTGATGGAGGTGGTGATTTCGCGAGTGTCGATGTATTCGCTGGTCTTGTTCTTCACGTCGTAGACCTGAACCACCGGGCGACCTTGCAGGATGCCGGATTGAGCCAGAGAGCGGGTCATGCTCTCGGCGATCAGGTGCAGGTCGGTGGAGCCGAATTCGTTGGTCACCGTTTCGACGGCCTTGGTATCGCCGTAATTGATGTTCTTGCTGCCAAGAACCGGAGAGTTGTTGGCGCAACCGCTGGCCAGCAGGGCGACGGCGGCGATGGAGCAAAGGCGGATAGACAGCATGTTTGGACTCTTCTGGGCTGAGCTGAACAGGGGAATCAAGGCGTGTTGATTTCAATTCGGAAATCAGTGGCCTGTGGAACCGGTGCGATAGCCGACACGGTGGTGCTTTGCGAGCCATAAACCATCAGGCTTTTCCAGCTTTCTTCGTCCGCGACAGGAAAACCATCGTTACCCAGCCAGGCGAAGCGGTAGTACAGCGTCTTGTTGCGGCTGCTGGTGTTGCTCAGTTGAGCCTTGACGGTCAGGAAGCCATTTTCGCGAGCCACGCGCATGGCGCCGACTTCAAAGTGGTCAATGTCACCCATTGCTACGACTTTGCTGGCGGCACTGCCCGGCGCTGGAGGTGGCGGGGTCGCACAGCCTGCGAGCAGGGCCAGCGCCAGTGCGCCGAGAATCTTGATACGCATGAAGTGTCTCCGTTCAGGGTTGTTTGGTGACAGCAAGGGCTTGCGGGACATTCGACGGAACGACCTGGGCCGCGACGCTATTGGCGAAGACCTGAGCACCGAGGGCACGCAAGGTGACGACTTGATAGCGCTGATCGACCTTGACCTCTACGTGAGAGCCGCCCAGGGCGTTAGGCAGTACAACCTGATGCTGGCCGTAGGTCAGGCGTAGCCGTGCCACGAGGGTGTTGTCCGGCAGCGTGCGCCAGGTGCGGGTATCGGCGCCTTCGGTGATGGCCGAGGCGATACCGACGGCCAGGCCTGCCAGCGGATTCACGTCGTTGAGTTGCTTTTGCGCCACGCCACGGGTGATAGCACGTACCGTGGTGCGCAGAATGATGCCCGGCATGTCGTCGCGCAAGGCGCGGCGGGACATGTCACTGGTGCTGTTGAGCAGCGTCAGATTCAGCGGTTGGCCGTCCAGGGTGATCTGGTTGAAGGTCGGCGTGCCCGTATCGGGTTTGATGACCGGGAACGAGAGCGGCGTGATGACCAGATTGCCGCTGATAGGCAGCGGCAGTGGGATACGTACCGAATCACGTGCTGGCGCGAAGCCGCTCTGAACCACGATCAGGACTTCACTGTTGCCATCCTTGCTGGCAGCGGTGTCGAGATCGGCCAGGGATTTTTCCAGTAAGGGCGTGTTGGGGCGCAACTCTGCAGCCTTGCGATAGCCCGGCGCAGCGAGGTCTTTTTCACCCAACGCTTCGTAAACGAAGCCCGCCAGGTAATGACTGAATGCGCTCTGATAACTGTTCTTCAGGCCGACAACTTCCGGCGCATCCAGCGACTCGACCGGGTAGCCCTTGAGGTCCTTGTACTGGGTTTTCACACCCTTGCTTTCGGCTTCCTGCTCGCTCTTGAGGTATTCCTTGTCGCGCAGGTCGGCGATCACGGCTTCCCGTTCGTGAGTCTTCTTGATTTCGGTGCGGGCACCCTCGAAATCGTTCTGCCCCAGCAGATTGAGTGCCATCTGGGTGGTTAGCATGACTTTTTCGTAGTCATAGCCTTCATAGCGACGGACCTTGTCGTTGACCAGGAAGCTGCCGAACTGGGCAAGGTATTTGTCAGTGTCGAGCTTGACCGACTCTTCCCATTTGAAAATGACCTGATCTGCCGTGCGCCAGGCGGTCTGGCTGCCGGAAAAGTCGCCCTTGGAGCGCAGCAGCTCACCTTTCTCGAAGTAATAGAGCAGGTCTTTATCTTCGCCCTTGTTGTTTTTCTCCAGCGTGGTGAGTGCGGCATCGACATTGCCACTGCTCAATTGCTGGTTTGTCTCCTTCAGTTCCGAGTCATAGCTGCGAAAGACGGAGCAACCTGTCAGTTGCACAGAGACGGCCAGCGCAAGCGCGGTCAGGGCACGGGGGGACATGGTGATTGATTTCCAGAAGTCGATAGCCAAAGGGGCTACGCAAGTCCAATCGGACAAGCCGCAAGAGTGCGGCATGAGTCTTTTGTTTTCCCGTCGGTAGGAAAAAACCGGGCGATTATAAGCTTCGCCATCTATCTGGCAATGTCATTTTGATGTCATTTATTGGGATTACTTCTCAATTCGCACCTGTTTTCTTCTTGGCGCTTTTTAGTAATGTTTTGTCACAAATATAGGGGCCGAGTATTGAGTCGAGGCGGAGGGAAGGGAACAATGCAGCGCATTGCATTCCTGTTGAGATTGATCGATGTCCTCGTGCTCACGTTTCATGGCCTGGCTGTTGCTGCCACTGCTTGCGTTCTGCAGTTTCAGCTCGCTGGCCGATCCCGTCGATGGTGCCGCCCAGGCGCTGCATTTACTTGACTACATTGGCGCTGACTATCCCGCTACCGTGGCAGAGGGCAAGGTCATCGATGAGTCCGAATACCGGGAACAAGTCGAATTTCTGGGCGTTTTGCAGGGCTTGATCGTTGCATTGCCGCAACGTGCCGAGCGTGCGGCTCTGGAGCAGGGCGTCGCCGCTCTGCAAGACGCTGTGAATACACGTCAGGACGGTGCGCTGGTTGCCCGTCAGGCCCGGCAGTTGGGGGCGAAGCTGGCGGTTGCCTATGAAGTCAGTCAGGCACCCATCATTACGCCTGATCCAGTCCGTGGTGCGCCGCTCTATGCGCAGAACTGTGCGGTCTGTCATGGTGATATCGGCGCAGGCGATGGCCCGGCAGGCATCGGCATGACGCCCGCGCCCGCCAACCTGCGGGACGCGGCGCGTCTGGATCGCCTGAGCCTCTACGATATCTACAACACGCTGGGGCTCGGGGTGTCTGGCACCGATATGCCTGCTTTTGCCGATCAACTGGATGATCGCCAGCGCTGGGATATCGCGACCTACATTGCAAGCTTCAGCGCGCAGCCGGTGAGTTCGCCTGCCAAGACTTTCAATCTGGCGGATCTGGCCCGTCAGACGCCGGCGGAAGTCAATGCTGCCGAAGGCCCTGAAGTGGCGGCAACCTTCCGTGCCCAGCGTGCGCAACCGCCGCAGGTCCAGCGTGGCCCGGCACAGTTGCTCGATTACACCAGTTCCACGCTGGACAAGAGCCTGGCTGCCTACGGCGCGGGCGATCATGAGCAGGCCTACGATCTGTCGGTCGCGGCTTATCTGGAAGGCTTCGAGCTGGTCGAAAGCTCGCTGGATAACGTCGATGCCAACGTACGCAAGGAAACTGAAAAGGCCTTGATGGCCTATCGGCAATCATTGCAGGACGGCCTGCCGCTGGCACAGGCGGCGCAGAAGCTGGAAGCGGCGAAGGCCAGGCTCAAGGAGTCTGCCGGGCTGTTGGGCAGCGACGGCTTGAGTGTGTCCCTGAGCTACATCTCCGGTCTGTTGATTCTGCTGCGCGAAGGGCTGGAGGCCATTCTGGTTCTGGCGGCGATCCTGGCGTTCCTGCGCAACACCGGTCAGCAATCGGCCGTGCGCAGCGTCAACGTGGGTTGGGGGCTGGCGCTGTTGGCGGGCCTGGCGACCTGGGCGCTGGCGGCTTATGTGATTGATGTCAGCGGTGCCCAGCGTGAATTGCTGGAAGGCGCAACGGCGCTGTTTGCCAGTGTCATGGTGCTGTGGCTCGGGGTCTGGATGCATGACCGTCGACATGCCGCTGCCTGGCAGGATTATGTGAAGAGCAGCCTGGTCGGTGGCGGCGGGCGTTTTGGATTTGCTGTCCTGGCGTTCTTCTCGGTCTATCGAGAACTGTTCGAGGTCATTCTGTTCTACGAAACCCTGTGGCTTCAGGCAGGACCTGCCGGTCACAACGCGGTTCTGGCCGGTGGAGCCACGGCGCTGGTGTTGCTGGTGGGGTTGGCGTGGGTGATCTTGCGCGGTTCTGCAAAACTGCCGCTGTCGCTGTTCTTCGGGATCAACGCTGCGTTGTTGTGTGCGCTTTCGGTGGTGTTCGCCGGGCATGGCGTCAAAGCCTTGCAGGAAGCGGGCATTTTCGGAACACGTCCAGTGCCATTCTTCGAGTTCGACTGGCTGGGGATTCACGCTGATGCGTATTCGCTCAGTGCTCAGGCGGTGGCGTTGCTGGCGATTGCAGTGCTGTATGGGCGGAGTCGTTTGAAGGGGCCAGCGGCCGCTTGAGGGCGGTTCGCGAATGAATTCGCTCCTACGGGGTAGGAGCGAATTCATTCGCGAAGAGAGAGGGGTTACTCGCCGTCGGTCTTCTTGTTGAGATCGACCGGTACTTCAGTCGGGGTCTCCGATGCGGAGGCCGTCGCGCAGCACAGTTTTTCCTGGCGTGCGATGCGGGCGTTCTTGATGCGGCGGCGCAGCCACAGGGCCAGGCCGAGCAGAAGCAGGCCGCCCAGGACCCACAGCTCGTATTTCTTGATGTTGCCCAGCAGGCTCTCCATCACGGCACCGAAATGGTAAGCCGCAGAGCCCAGTGCCGCTGCCCAGATCGCCGCGCCGATGCCGTTGAGCAGCAGATAGCGTGCCGGTGGATAGCCGGACATGCCGATGGCCACGGGCATGACCGTGCGCAGGCCGTACACGAAGCGGAAGCTCAGCACCCAGATATCGGGGTGTTTGCGCACCAGCCTCAGGGCCTTGTCACCCATGAGTTGCCATCGAGGTTTGCGGGCAAGCAGCCTGCGCCCGTGTCTGCGCCCCATGAAGTACCACAGTTGATCACCCGCGTAGCTTCCGCAGAAAGCGACGAGGATGACCATGTTGAGGTCCATATACCCGCGGAATGCCAGGAATCCGGCAAGGACCAGGATGGTCTCGCCTTCAAAGAAGGTTCCCAGGAAGAGGGCAAAATAGCCGAAATCATTCAAGAAATTCTGGAGCATTGTCTGGATGCTGGCGAAATGAACGCGCAGCCTAACTCGCCAAACGCAATCATGAAAGTGTCGATATGTGTCTCGACGTTAAAGATTCCTACAACGACAATAGTCCATCCTTGTTGTAGGCCTTTTCTGCGGCCCTCAGTCGCAGGTCACACTATGACTGTCACACATTGGTCATAATGGCGGCTTATAACTGTCGCGCTTGCCCGCGTATGCGGGCTCAGGAGTCTCGCCGTGAGCTTTACCCCCGCAAACCGCCTGTTTCCTCTCACCCGCCTGCGTCGTAACCGTCGCGATGATTTCTCTCGTCGACTGGTCCGTGAAAACGTCGTGACGGTCGATGATCTGATTCTTCCCGTTTTTGTGCTCGATGGTGAAAACCGTCGTGAAGCGATTGCTTCCATGCCGGGTGTCGAGCGCCTGAGTATCGATCTGTTGCTCAAGGAAGCCGAAGCCTGGGTCGAACTGGGCATTCCGGCCCTGGCACTGTTCCCGGTGACCCCGTCTGAGAAAAAGTCCCTGGATGGCGCCGAAGCCTGGAACCCGGACGGTATCGCTCAGCGTGCGACCCGCGCATTGCGTGACCGTTTCCCTGAACTGGGTGTCATAACGGATGTGGCTCTGGACCCGTTCACCACTCACGGTCAGGACGGCATCATCGATGAAGACGGCTATGTGCAGAACGACATCACCGTCGATGCGCTGGTCAAGCAGGCCTTGTCTCATGCCGAGGCAGGAGCCCAGGTGGTCGCCCCTTCAGACATGATGGACGGTCGTATCCAGGCCATTCGGGAAGCGCTGGAACTGGCCGGTCATGTCAACGTCCGGATCATGGCGTATTCGGCAAAATATGCGAGTGCCTATTACGGCCCGTTCCGAGATGCGGTAGGTTCTTCTCTGAATCTGGGCAAGGCCAACAAGGCGTCCTACCAGATGGACCCGGCCAACAGTCACGAAGCATTGCATGAAGTGGCCGCCGACCTGTCTGAAGGCGCGGACATGGTAATGGTCAAACCGGGCATGCCTTATCTGGACATCCTTTACCGGGTCAAGGATGAGTTCAAGGTGCCGACTTTTGTCTACCAGGTGAGCGGCGAGTATGCGATGCATATGGCCGCGATCCAGAATGGCTGGCTGAGCGAGGGGGTGATCCTCGAATCCCTCACAGCCTTCAAACGCGCAGGTGCTGATGGCATTCTTACTTACTTCGCCGTCCGTGCTGCTCAACTGCTGAAAGGGCAATAGCCTCACAGGAACATTCATGAATACCGAAGGACTCACCGAAGCCACTGTTGAAGTCAATGTTCAGGAGGCTACGCCAGTGGTTGAGCCTGACATTGAAGTTATACCGGTCATTGAAGCACCTGCTGCGCCCGCTATCGTCATTCCGAACCTGGACGACAGCAGCCTGTACATCCATCGCGAGTTGTCGCAGTTGCAGTTCAATATCCGGGTATTGGAGCAGGCTCTGGATGAGTCCTATCCATTGCTGGAGCGGCTGAAGTTTCTGCTGATCTTCTCCAGCAACCTCGATGAGTTCTTCGAGATTCGTGTCGCGGGCCTCAAGAAGCAGATCACGTTCGCACGTGAGCAGGCTGGCGCAGACGGCCTGCAACCCCACCAGGCACTGGCCAGGATCAGCGAGCTGGTTCATGGTCAGGTCGATCGCCAATACGCGATTCTCAACGAAATTCTGTTGCCGGAGCTGGAAAAGCACCAGATCCGGTTCATCCGTCGCCGTTACTGGACGACCAAGCTCAAGACCTGGGTTCGTCGCTATTTCCGCGACGAAATCGCCCCGATCATCACCCCGATCGGTCTGGACCCGACGCACCCGTTCCCGTTGCTGGTCAACAAGAGCCTGAACTTCATCGTCGAGCTGGAAGGTATCGATGCCTTCGGCCGCGACTCGGGTCTGGCGATCATCCCGGCCCCGCGTCTGTTGCCGCGCATCATCAAGGTGCCGGAAGACGTGGGCGGAGCGGGCGACAACTACGTGTTCCTGTCGTCCATGATCCATGCCCACGCCGACGATCTGTTCCAGGGCATGAAGGTCAAGGGCTGCTACCAGTTCCGTCTGACCCGAAACGCCGACCTGGCACTGGATTCCGAGGACGTCGAAGACCTGGCGCGCGCGCTACGCGGCGAGCTGTTCTCGCGTCGCTACGGTGATGCGGTCCGTCTGGAAGTGGCGGATACCTGTCCCAAGCACCTGTCGGACTACCTGCTCAAGCAGTTCAACCTGACGGAGTCCGAGCTGTATCAGGTCAATGGTCCGGTCAACCTGACGCGCCTGTTCAGCATCACCGGTCTGGACAGTCACCCCGAGCTGCAATACGCGCCGTTCACGCCTGCGATTCCCAAGCTGCTGCAGAACAGCGAGAACATCTTCAGCGTGGTCAGCAAGCAGGACATCCTGCTGATGCACCCGTTCGAGTCCTTCACGCCGGTCGTCGACATGCTGCGTCAGGCGGCGAAAGACCCGCATGTCCTGGCCGTGCGACAAACCCTTTACCGCAGTGGCGCGAACTCGGAAATCGTCGATGCGCTGGTGGACGCGGCACGTAACGGCAAGGAGGTCACGGCGGTGATCGAATTGCGTGCCCGTTTCGACGAAGAGTCCAACCTGCAAATGGCCAGCCGCCTGCAAGCGGCCGGTGCGGTGGTGATCTATGGCGTGGTCGGCTTCAAGACGCACTCCAAGATGATGCTGATCCTGCGCCGCGAGGCCGGGGAAATCGTGCGTTACGCGCACCTGGGGACCGGTAACTATCACGCGGCCAACGCCCGCCTGTATACCGACTACAGCCTGCTGACTTCGGACGATGCCCTGTGCGAAGACGTCGGCAAGCTGTTCAGTCAGTTGATCGGCATGGGCAAGATCCTGCGCATGAAAAAGCTGCTGCATGCGCCGTTCACGCTCAAGAAGGGCATGCTCGACATGATTGCCCGCGAGACGCAATTCGCGCTCGATGGCAAGCCTGCGCATATCATCGCCAAGTTCAACTCGCTGACCGATCCGAAGATCATTCGGGCGCTCTACAAGGCCAGCCAGTCCGGTGTGCGCATCGATCTGATCGTGCGGGGCATGTGCTGCCTGCGTCCGGGCATTCCCGGCGTTTCGCACAACATTCAGGTGCGTTCGATCATCGGGCGCTTCCTTGAGCACACGCGGGTCTATTACTTCCTCAATGGCGGTGACGAGCAGATGTTCCTGTCCAGTGCCGACTGGATGGAGCGTAACCTCGACAAGCGGGTCGAGACCTGCTTCCCGCTGGATGGCAAGAAATTGATCCTGCGTGTGAAGAAGGAGCTTGAGAGCTACCTGACCGATAACACCCACAGCTGGCTATTGCAGCCTGACGGGCGTTATGTGCGCAGCACGCCGACCGGCAACCAGAACGCTCGAAACGCCCAGGCGACCCTGCTGGATCGCCTGAGCATTCCGGTTCTCAGCGTGCGCTGAAGACGATACCGACTCGGGTCAACCACTCCGCTTCCAGCGCGAAGTCGGCCTGAGTCAGTTGGTTGTTTTCCAGCCAGCCGGCCGGGAACTCGGCATCCAGATTCGGGCCGTCGGCCCGCAGAATCACACGTGGCATCTCCTGGGTGCCACGAATGTGATGGAACAGGATCGCAAAGCGCAGCAAGACGCACAGGCGGATCAGCTTGATGCCTTCATCGCCGAACTCGGCAAACTTGTCCTTTGGAATATTGCGTCGGTGACCGCGCACCAGCAGCGCCAGCATTTGCTGGTCTTCGCGTGAGAAACCGGCCAGATCCGAGTGCTCGATCAGATAAGCACCATGCTTGTGGTAGTGATAGTGGGCAATGTCGAGGCCCACCTCATGCACCTTGGCGGCCCAGCTCAGCAGCTCCGCGTAGATTTCGTCTTCCATCTCCCAGGCTTCTGCCACCTGCTCCAGAGCGTGCAGCGCCTTGCGCTCGACACGGGCAGCCTGCTCCAGATCCACGTGGTAACGGTCCATCAGAGAGCTGAGGGTCCGTTCGCGCACGTCCTCATGCTGATGGCGGCCCAGCAGGTCATACAGCACGCCTTCGCGCAGCGCGCCTTCGCAATGGTCCATGCGCTGAAGTTCCAGAGCATCGAAGATGGCCTCCAGAATCGCCAGGCCTGCCGGAAAGATCGCACGGCGGTCGGGCTTGATGCCGTCAAAGTCGATTTTCTCGACATCGCCCAGTTTGAAGAGTTTGCGCTTGAGCCACGCCAGGCCTTCGGCATTGACCTCGCCTGAGCCATGGCCATTGGCCTTGAGTGCCAGGCCGATGGCGCGAATGGTGCCGGACGAGCCGATGGCTTCATCCCATTTCAGGCGGTGCAGGGCATGCTCGATGCTCATGATCTCAAGGCGTGCGGCGGTGTAGGCCTGAGCGTAGCGCGCCGGTGTGATCTTGCCGTCCTTGAAATAGCGTTGAGTGAAGCTCACGCAGCCCATTTGCAGGCTTTCGCGCAGCAGAGGCTCGAAGCGCTGGCCAATGATGAATTCGGTACTGCCGCCGCCGATATCGGCGACCAGGCGCTTGCCGGGCGTGTCGGCCAGGGTATGAGAGACACCGAGGTAGATCAGGCGCGCTTCTTCGCGGCCGGAGATGACTTCGACAGGGTGCCCGAGGATCTCTTCGGCGCGATGGATGAATTCGTTACGGTTGCGTGCTTCGCGCAAGGCGTTGGTGCCGACGATGCGCACGGCGCCCAGCGGCAGACCGTTGATCAGTTGAGCAAAACGTTTGAGGCAATCGAGCCCGCGCTGCATGGATTCTTCGTTGAGCTTGCGCTCTTCATCGATGCCGGCCGCCAGTTGAACCTTTTCCCCCAGGCGCTCAAGGATGCGGATTTCGCCCTGATTCGTCTTGGCGACAACCATATGAAAGCTGTTGGAGCCCAGGTCGATGGCAGCGACCAGGGAAAGATTCTTGGCTTTGGAGTGCGGCATGATCAGAAAATCCCGTTCGATAACCGCGCCATCGTGCCACGATCCATGCCTGTCGCCAATGTGTCCGCCCTCACAGTGGGGTGCGAGAGCGGATTTACCCGCGAAAAGAGGGGGATATCAGGCGTGTTCGACCGAGCCGATGAAGTTCGCCAGCTCAGGCGTTTTCGGGTTGGCGAACAAGTCTTTCGGGTGTCCCACCTCATGCACCTTGCCCTGGTGCATGAACACCAGCTTGTCGCCCACTTCCCGGGCGAAGCGCATTTCATGGGTGACCATGATCAGGGTCATGCCATCGGCCGCCAACTGACGCACGACGCTGAGCACTTCGTTGACCAGTTCCGGGTCCAGGGCCGAGGTGATTTCATCGCACAGCAGCACCTTGGGCGACATCGCCAGTGCCCGTGCAATGGCCACGCGCTGTTGCTGGCCGCCAGACAGGCGGTCCGGGAAGGCGTCGAATTTTTCGCCCAGGCCGACACGCTCCAGCATCTTTCTGGCCAGTACCGCCGCTTCGGCCTTGGGCACCTTCTGCACGACCTGAGGGGCGAGCATGACGTTTTCGCCCACGCTCAGGTGCGGAAACAGGTTGAATTGCTGGAACACCATGCCGACCTTCTGACGCAATGTGCGCAGGTCCGCACGGGCGGCATCCAGGTATTCGCCATCGACCTCGATCACGCCATCGTTGATCGACTCCAGCCCGTTGAGCGTGCGCAGCAACGTACTCTTGCCCGAGCCGCTGCGTCCGATGATCGCTACGACCTGGCCCTCTTCGACAGAAAGGTCGATGCCTTTGAGTACGTGGTGATCGCCATAGTATTTATGCAGGGCGGAAATTCTAAGCAGAGGCATGCAGTCTCCTTTCCAGATGGCGCGCACACAGCGACAAGGGGTAGCAAAGGATGAAATAGCCCAGGGCGACGAAGCCATAGACCATGAAGGGTTCAAAGGTGGCATTGGCCAGCATGCTGCCGGTCTTGGTCAGCTCGGTGAAGCCGATGATCGAGGTCACGGCGGTGCCTTTGACTACTTGCACCGAGAAACCGACCGTCGGGGCCACGGCAATGCGCAAGGCTTGTGGCAGGATCACGTAACGCATCTGTTCAAAGGGTGTCATCGCCAGGCTGGCGGACGCTTCCCACTGGCCTTTGGCGATCGACTCCACGCAGCCTCGCCAGATTTCGGCCAGGTAAGCGCTGGTGAACAGCGTCAAGGCCAGAGCGGCGGAGGCCCAGGGGGAAATCTCCACCCCCAGCAACGCCACGCCGAAAAACACCAGAAACAGCTGCATCAACAGCGGCGTACCCTGAAACAGCTCTATATAGAGACTGGCCGTGAGACGTGGCCCGGTCTTGTCCGAGATGCGCATGCTCATGATCAGAAGACCGATCAGCCCGCCGCCGACGAAGGCCACCACTGACAGCGCCACTGTCCATTGCAGGCCGGTCAGCAGGTTGCGCAGGATGTCCCATAAGGTGAAATCCATCAGCGACTCCTCGAAATGTAGCGACGCCCGATCCAGGCCAGCAGTTGGCGGATCAGCAAGGCCATGCACAGGTAGATCAGCGTGGTGACGATGTAGGTCTCGAAGGCGCGGAAGTTGCGCGACTGGAGGAAGTTGGCGAAGAAGCTCAGCTCTTCGGTGGCAATCTGTGAGCAGACGGCCGAGCCGAGCATGACGATGATGATCTGGCTGCTGAGTGCGGGCCAGACCTTGCTCAGCGACGGAACCAGCACGACATGGCGAAACGCTTCAAAGCGATTCATGGCCAGTGCCGCAGCGGCTTCCAGTTGTCCCTTGGGAATCGCCTGGATGCCTGCGCGAATGATTTCGGTCGAGTAGGCACCCAGGTTGATGACCATCGCCAGAACAGCGGCCTGCCACTCCGAAATCTGCACACCCAGCGATGGCAGACCGAAGAAAATGAAAAACAGCTGCACCAGAAACGGCGTATTCCGGATCAGCTCGACGTAGAGGCCGAAGATCGTTGCGAATGGCTGGATCTTCCAGGCCCTCACGACCGCGCCGACGATGCCCAGGCTGACCCCGAGCAAGGCACCAATGGCGGTCAGTTCCAGCGTGAACAAGGCCCCGCGCAGCAAGAGATCAGCGCTTTGCAGGACCGGTGTAAAGTCGAATTGATAAGCCATTGATGGACCCTGTGATCAGAAAACAGTGATCAAAGATCGGCTGGCAGTGGCTGTTTGAGCCAGGTCACGGACGCCTTTTCAAGCGAACCATCGGCCTTGGCGGTATTCAGGATCTCGTTGACCTTGCCCAGCAGCTCCGGTTGGCCCTTGTTCACGCCGACATAGACGGGCGAATCCTTGAGCTTCACTTTCAGTGCCGGAATGCGTTTCGGGTTGCGTTCGCTGATCGCGACCATCACCACGTTGCCGCTGGCGATCAGGTCGGTCTGACCGGCCAGATAGGCGGCGATGGTCGAGTTGTTGTCTTCAAATCGTTTGATGGTTGCGCCTTCCGGTGCCACGGCAGTCAGCTCGATATCTTCGATGGCGCCGCGGGTCACGCTGATGGTTTTGCCTTTCAGGTCGTTGACGTCTTTGACCGGAGACTCGGGTGGTCCGAATACCGCCAGGTAGAAGGGGGCGTAAGCGCGGGAGAAGTCGATGACCTTCTCGCGATCAGGGTTCTTGCCGAGGCTGGAGATCACCAGATCGACCTTGCCGGTGGTCAGGAAGGGAATGCGGTTGGTGCTGTTGACCGGGGTCAGTTCAAGTTTGACCTTCAGCTTGTCGGCCAGCAGTTGAGCCGTGTCGATATCCAGACCGCGTGGTTTCATGTCCGGACCTACCGAACCGAACGGCGGGAAGTCCTGAGGGACCGCGACTTTCAATGTGCCGCGCGCTACGACGTCGTCCAGTCCATTGGCATGGGCGGGGGCCTGGCTCAGCATCAGGCTGGCAAACAAGGCAGTAAGCAGTGCGCTGTAACGCTTGGTCATGGGAAATCTCCGAACGGAACGAAAGATGTTGGCTTGTCCCTCAGTGCACAGCTCATGCCATCCCATCCGTTTGTGCCATAACTCGGGCTTTTCAGGCTGAATTTGGTCTTACTGGTCTGAACAGTTGAGGTGGGCGACGCCCCGCTTTGGCGCGCCTGCAGGCCGCGTCGCCCCAGCGCTGGGCGTCGCTTGCCGGATTCTGAAGATGGCGATAAAAGGAGTTTTTACTGGACTGACTGGCCTGAACAGTGATGCCGCACAATGCACTCGCCGTACCTGAATCAGCCCTTCGAGCAATCCGCAAACTGATTGCCGAGCAGGGTTACAAGCCTGGCGACAGCCTGCCCTCGCAGCGGGATCTGGCGGTTTTGCTGGGTGTCAGCCGGGCTTCGCTGCGCGAGGCCTTGTCGTCGCTGAGTGCGTTGGGCATCGTCAGTGTGCAGCCGGGCAAGGGCGTGTTCATCCAGTCGATTTCTGAACCAGAACAGCGCACGGGTGGATTTTCCTGGCCTTTCGATGCGAGGGTTTCGCCCGCCGATACGTTTCAGTTGCGTTATGCGCTGGAGGGCTTTGCCTCCGGTCTGGCCGCCGTCACCCTGACGGCCGACGAACGGGATGTGCTGGAGGATAATGTCGAAGCCATGCGTCTGGAACTTCGGGCGGGGGATTTCGAGGCTGCTGCCAGGCTGGATTTCGAGTTTCACCGACATATTCTGGTCGCCAGCGGCAATCAGGCCATGCTCGGGATCGTGACGGCGGGGGCGGACATTTTTCTCGAAAGTCAGAAGATGCCCTTCATTCGTGCAGGAAGAGTCATGGAAACCTGGCAGGAACACCGAAAGATCCTGCGTGCGCTGGCCCGTCATGCCTCGGGGCCTGCTCAAAAGGCCATGCAGGAACATATCCGCGGTGCGGCGCTACGCACCGGGATTGTCTTCGTTTCACCTGCCAACTGACAAAAGCCTATAACCAGATTCATTGGCCCCCATAGCCAGACTCAATAAGCATCGACTTCCTGTATGTCATCAGGCTCGTTATGATGTGCGTCGTTTTTAGCCTACGACCTCGGAGAATTCCATGAGTAGCGACCTGATCAAACACGTCACCGACGCCAGCTTCGAAGCCGATGTCCTCAAGGCTTCTGGCCCTGTGCTCGTTGACTACTGGGCTGAGTGGTGTGGTCCGTGCAAGATGATTGCGCCGGTTCTGGACGAAATCGCCAGCACCTATGAAGGCAGACTGACTGTCGTCAAACTGAACATCGATGCAAACGCCGAAACCCCGGGCAAACATGGTGTGCGTGGTATCCCGACCCTGATGCTGTTCAAGGACGGTAACGTTGAAGCCACCAAGGTAGGTGCCTTGTCGAAGTCGCAACTGGCGGCTTTCATCGACGCCCATCTTTGATGCCTTTAAAGCCCCGCGAATAGCGGGGTTTTTTCGGGCGTCGTACTAGACGCCTGGAAAATCAAGTGGTACATTCGGCCCCGCAATGGATTCTCCATTGCCCCCTGCTAGCCGTCGCCGACGCTCTCCTTATCGATTTAGTACGCGATCCTGTCGCCTTCTCTGCGGCGCGGCCTCATTAAGCCAAAAGCTTAATTTCCCTCCATACATGATTACGTCATTCCCATATGAACCTGACTGAACTCAAGCAAAAGCCGATTACCGATCTGCTCGAAATGGCCGAACAGATGGGCATAGAAAATATGGCCCGTTCGCGCAAGCAGGATGTGATTTTCTCCCTGCTGAAAAAGCATGCCAAAAGCGGCGAGGAAATTTCCGGTGATGGCGTGCTGGAGATCCTCCAGGACGGCTTCGGCTTCCTGCGCTCTGCAGACGCTTCCTATCTCGCTGGCCCGGACGATATCTACGTCTCGCCCAGCCAGATCCGTCGTTTCAACCTGCGTACCGGCGACACCATCGTTGGCAAGATCCGCCCGCCAAAAGAAGGCGAGCGTTACTTCGCCCTGCTCAAGGTCGACACGATCAACTTCGATCGTCCGGAAAACGCCAAGAACAAGATCCTGTTCGAGAACCTGACGCCGCTGTTCCCGAACGTGCGCATGAAGATGGAAGCCGGTAACGGTTCCACCGAAGACCTGACCGGTCGTGTGATCGACCTGTGCGCACCTATCGGTAAAGGCCAGCGTGGCCTGATCGTTGCTCCGCCGAAGGCGGGCAAGACCATCATGCTGCAGAACATCGCGTCGAACATCACGCGTAACAATCCGGAAGTCCACCTGATCGTCCTGCTGATCGACGAGCGTCCGGAAGAAGTGACCGAAATGCAGCGTACCGTACGCGGCGAAGTGGTTGCCTCCACGTTCGACGAGCCGCCAACCCGCCACGTGCAGGTTGCCGAAATGGTGATCGAGAAGGCCAAGCGCCTGGTCGAGCACAAGAAGGACGTCGTGATCCTGCTTGACTCCATCACCCGTCTGGCCCGTGCCTACAACACCGTGATTCCGAGCTCCGGCAAGGTGCTGACCGGTGGTGTCGATGCCCACGCCCTCGAGAAGCCGAAGCGTTTCTTCGGTGCGGCGCGTAACATCGAAGAAGGCGGCTCGCTGACCATCATCGCCACCGCGCTGGTTGAAACCGGCTCGAAGATGGACGAAGTGATCTACGAAGAGTTCAAGGGTACGGGCAACATGGAGCTGCCGCTGGATCGCAAGATCGCGGAGAAGCGCGTGTTCCCGGCCATCAACATCAACCGCTCCGGCACCCGCCGTGAAGAGCTGCTGACTGCTGATGACGAACTGCAACGCATGTGGATCCTGCGCAAGCTGCTGCATCCGATGGATGAAGTCGCTGCCATCGAGTTCCTGGTCGACAAGCTCAAGCAGACCAAGACCAACGACGAGTTCTTCCTGTCGATGAAACGCAAGTAACTGACAGGCTGAATCGCAATAGAGAATGGCGCCCCACGGGGCGCCATTTTTGTTGGCGAACAACATTTTCGCGGCTGAAGCCGCTCCTACGGTCGACCGTTCACTGTGTGGGAGCGGATTCATCCGCGAAGGCGGTGTTCCGGCCGGTAAAGATTGATTGGCTGTGGTCGGCGGGTGCGGGACGCTTGTGTTTTCACAGTTCAGGGCTGCCACGAACTCGCAGAGCAGGTACGATGTGCACCTATTTGAATAAGTGGCCGGGTTAATGAAATTCAAGGACCTACGGGATTTCGTGCAGCAGCTTGAGCAGCGCGGAGAGTTGAAACGCATTCAGATGCCCATTTCCCCTGTGCTGGAAATGACTGAAATCTGCGACCGGACGCTGCGCGCCAAAGGCCCGGCCCTGCTGTTTGAAAAACCGGTCGGTTTCGACATTCCGGTGCTGGGCAACCTGTTCGGTACGCCGGAGCGCGTTGCCATGGGCATGGGAGCCGAATCCGTCAGCGAACTGCGGGAAATCGGCAAGCTGCTGGCCTTTCTCAAGGAGCCGGAGCCGCCCAAGGGGCTGAAAGACGCCTGGTCCAAGCTGCCCATCTTCAAGAAAGTCATCTCCATGGCCCCCAAGGTGGTCAAGGATGCGCCTTGCCAGGAGATCGTCATCGAGGGCGATGACGTCGATCTGAACATGCTGCCGGTGCAGACCTGCTGGCCGGGCGATGTGGCGCCGCTGATCACCTGGGGGCTGACGGTCACCCGCGGACCGAACAAGGAACGCCAGAACCTGGGCATCTACCGCCAGCAGGTCATCGGGCGCAACAAGGTCATCATGCGCTGGCTCAGCCATCGCGGTGGCGCGCTGGACTTCAAGGAGTGGTGCGCCAAACATCCGGGCGAGCCGTTCCCGGTGGCTGTCGCTCTCGGCGCAGACCCGGCGACCATCCTGGGCGCCGTGACGCCTGTACCGGACAGCCTGTCCGAATATGCGTTTGCCGGTCTGCTGCGCGGCACGCGCACCGAACTGATCAAGTGCCGTGGCAATAACCTGCAAGTGCCCGCCAGTGCGGAAATCGTCCTTGAGGGCGTGATCCACCCCGGTGAAATGGCCGATGAAGGTCCTTATGGCGACCACACCGGTTATTACAACGAAGTGGACAGCTTCCCGGTGTTCACCGTCGAGCGCATCACGCACCGTATCAAGCCGATCTATCACAGCACCTACACCGGCCGTCCGCCGGATGAGCCTGCCATTCTGGGCGTTGCCCTGAACGAAGTGTTCGTGCCGATCCTGCAGAAGCAGTTCCCGGAGATCACCGATTTCTACCTGCCGCCCGAAGGCTGTTCCTATCGCATGGCCGTCGTGACCATGAAGAAGCAGTACCCCGGCCATGCCAAGCGTGTGATGTTGGGGGTCTGGTCGTTCCTGCGACAGTTCATGTACACCAAGTTCGTTATCGTCACCGACGACGATATCAATGCCCGTGACTGGAACGATGTGATCTGGGCCATTACCACGCGCATGGACCCCAAGCGCGACACGGTCATGATCGAGAACACGCCGATCGACTATCTTGATTTCGCCTCCCCGGTCTCCGGGCTGGGGTCCAAGATGGGGCTGGATGCTACGCATAAATGGCCGGGCGAAACCACGCGCGAGTGGGGCCGGGCTATCGTCAAGGATGATGCGACGACTCGTCGGATCGATGAAATCTGGAATCAGCTGGGAATAGATTGATGCGTGTAACCTTGCAGCCGTCGGGCGCAGTGCTGGAAACCTTGCCGGGTGAGCGGATTCTCGAGGCCGCGCAGCGTCTGGGCTATGAATGCCCACAGAGCTGCCGTAACGGCAATTGCCATGTCTGCTCGGCGCTGCTGGTGCAGGGACGTGTGAAACAGGCCAGCGATGAGCTGACCCATGGCGAAATCTATACGTGCCTGGCCGAGCCTCTGGAAGCTTGCGAAGTGTTGTGGGATGCCGTCCTGCCGCTGGGCGAGCTGCCGGTTCGCAAGCTGGCCTGCCAGCTCAGTGAGTGCGTGGAAGTCGGTGGCGATGTCTGGCGCATTGGCCTGCGTGCTCCGGCTGGCAAGCCGCCACGCTATCACGCGGGGCAGTACCTGATGATCGAGCGCGAGAACGGCGAGAAATCGGCCTTTTCGCTGGCTTCTGCCCCGCATCGCGGCCGCGATCTGGAGATGCATGTGCTGGTTCGCGAAGCGAGTGCCCGCAGCCTGATCGAACAGCTTCAACGCAACGGGATGGCCCGTGTCGAATTGCCGTTCGGCGATACGCACCTGGCCGACTTGCCGGACGGCCCTCTGGTGCTGATCGCGGCGGGCACGGGCATGGCTCAGATGAGCAGCCTGATCGAGCATTGCCGTGCCAAGGGTTTCAGCCATCCCGTGCATCTGTACTGGGGCGTGCGACGCCCTGAGGATTTTTACGAAATCCGCCAGTGGGACGAATGGGCCACGCTGCCCAATCTGTACCTGCACAAGGTGGTCAGTGATCTGTGCGGCTGGGAAGGGCGCTGCGGCCTGCTGCATGAAGCGGTCTGCGATGACATCGACGATCTTTCCTCGATCCATGTCTATGGCAGCGGCTCTCCGACCATGATCTACGCGACCCTTGACGCACTGGTCAGTGCTGGTATGGATGCTCATCAGATGCGTGCCGATGTCTTTGCCTACGCACCACGATCCTGAAATCTTCTGACTGACGGCCCTGTCACCGGATTGCAAATTGTTTCATTCGCTTATAGCTTATGGTGATGAAAAATCATCACCCAATGCTTTTTCGTAAGGCAGGCACAGCCTGCAGCAATAACCGCACTACGACACCTTGGCGCCGCTTGCCTGAGCGGGTCCTCAGGGCTCGGTTATGACTGGCAGTCAGACTGCCAGGGAGGCAAATGGATAATCCAATCAATGAATTGGCAGCGGCCGTGCATGACGGCCTCGGGCTGAAGTATCCGCCGGTAATCGATCTAGGCCCGCAACTGACCCGCGAACAACTGCTCGCATCGATGAATGCCACCCTGAAGTGCCACAAGGGTGGGCCTGTCTGGCTGTTCGCCTATGGCTCGCTGATCTGGCGTCCTGAATGCAAGGCGGTCGAGCGTCAGCGTGCACGGGTCTACGGCTACCATCGTGGCCTGTACCTGTGGTCCCACGAGCATCGCGGGACGCCCGAGGCTCCGGGGCTGGTCTTTGGCCTGGATCGTGGCGGCTCCTGCACCGGGTTCGCCTACCGGTTGCCGGACGAATGCCTTGAAGAGTCCATGTTTGCACTCTGGCAGCGAGAAATGCCCTATCCGTCCTATCGACCGCACTGGCTGAGCTGCCGTCTTGAGGATGGTCGGCAGGTTCAGGCGTTGGGGTTCGTGCTGGAGCGGCATCTGCCCAGCTACGCGGGCAATCTGCCTGACAGTGTGCTGAGCCAGGTGCTGGCCAGCGCGTGCGGGCGCTATGGCACTACCCGCGAGTACGTGGAGCAGACCGCCAGTGCCCTGCGCAGCCACGCCATGCCAGACCTGAATCTGGAGGCGCGGCTCAAGCGCTGCCGGTCCGCTTCTGTGACGTCCTGACTCAGGCCTCGGCGGTGCGAGACGTGCTGGCGACCTGCTTGTGACGTAGCGTAGGTGCAAGGAACGCCATGGCCAGAATGCAGGCGCCGATCAACAGCACGAAGCCACCATCCCAGCCGAAGTGGTCAACGGTGTAGCCCATCGCTGCACTGGCTGCGACCGAGCCGCCCAGGTAACCGAACAACCCGGTAAAGCCAGCAGCTGTGCCGGCAGCTTTCTTGGGAGCGAGTTCCAGGGCCTGCAGCCCGATCAGCATTACCGGGCCGTAGATCAGGAAGCCGATGGACACCAGAGCAATCATGTCGACGGTCGGGTTGCCTTCCGGGTTCAGCCAATACACCAGCGTGGCGACGGTCACCAGGAACATGAAGACCATGCCGGTCAGGCCGCGATTGCCCTTGAAGATCTTGTCCGACATCCAGCCGCACAGCAGCGTGCCCGGAATACCGGCCCACTCGTACAGGAAGTAAGCCCACGACGTCTTGTCGACCGTGAAGTGCTTGGCTTCTTTCAGGTAGGTCGGTGCCCAGTCCAGCACGCCATAGCGCAGCAGGTAAACGAAGACGTTTGCCAGGGCGATGTACCACAGCAGTTTGTTGCGCAGCACGTATTTGACGAAGATTTCCTTGGCGCTGAATTCCTCTTCATGGCTGGCGTCGTAGCCTTCCGGGTAGTCGTTCTTGTAGTGCTCGATCGGCGGCAGGCCGACCGATTGCGGCGTATCGCGCATGGTGGCGAAGGCAAATACCGCCACCATCAAGGCCACGGCCGCCGGTACATAGAATGCGGCATGCCAGTCGTTGGTCCAGCCCATGCCGAGCAGGAACAGCGGGCCGATCAGGCCGCCGCCGACGTTATGCGCCACGTTCCATACCGATACCACTCCGCCGCGCTCTTTCTGCGACCACCAGTGCACCATCGTCCGTCCGCTTGGCGGCCAGCCCATGCCCTGTGCCCAGCCGTTTATGAACAGCAACACAAACATGATCGTGACGCTGGACGTCGCCCAGGGCGCGAAGCCGAAAATGAACATCACCCCGGCCGACACCAGCAGCCCGAACGGCAGGAAATAGCGCGGGTTGGAACGGTCCGAAACCAGCCCCATCAGGAACTTCGACAAGCCGTAGGCAATCGCAATGGCCGACATCGCCACGCCCAATTGCCCGCGTGTGTAGCCCTCTTCAATCAGGTAAGGCATCGCCAGGGAAAAGTTCTTGCGAAGCAGGTAGTACCCGGCGTAACCGATGAAAATACCGGCGAAGATCTGCCAGCGCAGACGGCGGTAGGTGCTATCGACCTTTTCTTCGGGCAGGGGGGCCTGGTGTGCGGCAGGACGGAAAAACGCAAACATGGAGACGCTCCGGGTTTTTATTCTTTGCGAAAGCGAATATTACATTTTCATTACAGAAAAAAGCAGTGCTTTTTCTGAAAGACTCGTAGGAGATGTGAGGTTGTTCGTGTTCTTTTGTGAACATTGCTTTGGAATGGGTTTGGGAGTGTTCGCGAATCAATTCGCTCCTACGCGGCTTCCTGTAGGAGCGAATTCATTCGCGAAAAAACGCTCAACCAATCGAAACCACCACTTTCCCCACCGCACTCCGTTTCCCCAACACCTCAATCGCTTCGCCGCCCCTCTCCAGCGGATAAACCTGCGAAACCAGTGGTTTCAGTTTCCCTTCTGCATACCACGCAAACAGTTGCTGGAAGTTCGCCGCATTGTCCTGCGGTTGTCGTTGTGCGAAAGAGCCCCAGAAAACGCCCACTACCGAGGCACCTTTAAGCAGGGCGAGGTTGGTCGGGAGTTCAGGAATCCGTCCACTGGCGAAACCGACCACCAACAGACGGCCGTTCCAGCCGATGCAGCGCACGGCTTGATCGAAAAGGTCGCCGCCGACCGGGTCGTAAATGACATCGACGCCGTTGCCTGCGGTCAGGCGTTTCACTTCTTCCTTGAGGCTGGTTTCGCTGTAGTTGATGAGTTCGTCGGCACCGGCGTTTCTGGCCACTTCGAGTTTTTCGGCACTGCTGGCAGCGGCAATCACCCGAGCACCGAGGGCCTTGCCGATTTCCACGGCGGCCAGACCGACGCCGCCGGAGGCCCCGAGCACCAGCAGGGTTTCGCCCGGTTGCAATCGGGCGCGTTGCTTGAGGGCGTGCATGGAGGTGCCGTAGGTCATGCTGAAGGCGGCAGCGGTGGTGAAATCCATGGTCTCGGGAATGGGCAGTACGTTGTAGCCTGCTACGGCCACCTGTTCGGCGAAGCTGCCCCAACCGGTCAGGGCCATGACCCGGTCGCCGGGTTTGAGGTGGGTCACCTTTTCGCCGACCTGCGAGACGATACCTGCTGCTTCGCCACCGGGGGAGAAGGGAAAGGGCGGCTTGAATTGGTACTTGCCTTCAATGATCAGCGTGTCTGGAAAGTTGACGCCCGCTGCCTGCACATCCAGCAGGATTTCGTTTTTCTTGATGGCCGGGCTGGCAATGTTTTCGAGTATCAGCGTGTCGGCAGGACCAAAGGCTTTGCAAAGCAGGGCTTTCATCGCACTATTCCTTTTCCAGAGATGGCCGATAAGGTCGGGTATGCAGGTTTTCGGGTCAATGAGCATGGCCCGGTCTTATGGACGTGTATAAGCCGGCGAACCGTATTGAGGAGTGGACTGTGAAAGCGTGGATCTTGATGTTGTTGGCCTTGTTGATGCCCGTCATGGCACAGGCGCAGGAAGAAGCCAAAGAAGGTGAAGGCGAGCCCAAGGCGGCTTATGTGTCTCTGACGCCTCCGTTTGTAGGCAATTACGCCCTCGATGGCGGCCCGAAACTGCGTGTCTACAAGGCCGATATCGCCCTGCGCGTGACCGGTGCCGATGCTCAGGCTGCGGTGAAACGCAATGACCCGCTGATTCGTAATCAACTGGTTGCGTTGTTCACCCAGCAAACGGTCGACACCATGAGCAGTGCCGAGGCGAAGGAAAAGATTCGTCAGGAAGCGCTCAAGCAGGTCCAGCAGATCATGACCAGCGAAGAGGGCAAGCCGATCGTTGAAGACTTGCTGTTCAACAACTTCATCGTTCAGTAACGACGCGTCAGCGCAGTGCCAGGATCGCCGACCATTGTTCGGCGGTCACGGGCATGACCGAGAGCCGGCTGCCTTTCTGTACCAGAGGCAGTTGCTCCAGTGCAGCCTGTTGTTTCAGATAACCCAGCCCCAGCACGTTCGGGAATATGTCCACGAACGCGACATCCACGGCACTCCACGGGTTCTTCTCGACGCTGGCCTTGGCGTCGAAGTAGTGGCTTTCGGGCTCCAGAGCGGTCGGGTCCGGATAGGCGGCTTCGATGATCCTGCCAATTCCGGCAATGCCGGGTTCCGGGCAACTGGAATGATAGAAAAAGAACTCGTCCCCCACGGCCATCGTGCGCAGGAAGTTGCGTGCCTGATAGTTGCGAACGCCATCCCAGCGTGCTTTCTCGAGGCGTTTCAGGTCGCTGATCGAAAGCTCATCGGGTTCTGATTTCATCAGCCAGTAGGCCATTGGGTGTTCTCCACGGAAAAAATTCACGACTTCACGATGTTTTCATGACAAACCGACAGCCGGTTGGCGTCAGTATTTGCGTACGGGTTCACGTTATCGCAAAATGCCGCCATTTTAAGCACCACGCTGCCGCACGGCTTCACAAGACATGCTGTCGTCATCGTATTGATATGCCGAAGGAGGGCAGTCAATGAAACGCAAACCGGATTTACTGTGGATTCTGGTCGCCTTGTTCGGCCTGGGCATCGTGACAACCGGTTATGCGCAGAGTCTGTGGAGTCAGAAGGTAGAAGCGCCTTTCGAGATCACTCAGCAACAGCAGAAGGTTCCGGGGCGTCATTGATACCCTGATCCCGTTTCCCCTCTCCCCTCGGGAGCTATGTCCGATAGTTCCCTGCGCGTCACGTCACTTTCCCGGTTCCGCCAGATACCAGTGCTTGTCCGACACCGTGCCTTGCAGCGGGACATCCCAGCTTGCCTGCGCCAGCCGTTCGACTTTCTGACACTCATGCGCCAGGCCGAGCAACACCGGTTTTTTCCAGGTTTTCCGGCGGGCCAGATAAGCCAGGCTGCGGTCGTAGAAACCGCCTCCCATTCCAAGGCGTCCACCCTCGTCATCGAACCCGACCAGAGGCATCAGGATCAGGTCCAGCGCCCAGATTGTGCGTTGCCGGGCACGGTTGATGCGTGGCTCTGGGATACGGAAGCGGTTGGGAATGAATTTCTCGCCGGGGCGCACGCGCTGGAAAACCATTCTGGTTCGTGGCCATGCATTGAGCACGGGCAAGTAGGTGGCCTTGCCGCGACGCTGGGCTGCCCGCAGTAAAAGACGTGGGTCGATTTCGCCGTCCATGGGCAGGTACAACGAGACATGCCGGGAGCGACGAAACAGAGGATGCTGCGCCAGCTGGCGATAAAGGCCGCGGGCGGCTTCGCGTTGCTGGCTGCGGCTCAGTGCCCGCCGTGCCTTGCGGAGCTGACGGCGAAGTTGCGGGCGTGTGAGCGGCGGGGTACTGGTCATGAGCGCAAGGTCATGCAGATTGATCCGTGAGGTTGAAACCAGAGACGGGATCGTCATGGTCGGCAGCGGAAACCGGCCATGAATGGAATGTGGACTCCCCGACGAACCGCTGTCGGTGTAGCCCTTGAACCCGAAAGTTCAAGGTGGAGATTGCAGGGGGTTTTAAGGCTTTCCGTCGAGCGGACATGCACACCAACCCCAACGTGCAACCCCCGTGGTTGTGCGTATCGGCTCAGGGACATGACCGACTGGCAAGCACTCCAGGGAGCGGCGCAAGTATACAGAAACGTCCGGAAATAATCAGCTTCGAGGCGCGTCGGGTGTTGTGGGTGCTTCCGTGGACAGCGCCAGATCGACTCTTTCCAGCAGGTCGCGAACCTGTTCGCGGGTCGAACCGCTGGCCTGGACGTCAGGCAGATTCTGCTTGTGCAGCAGGTCGTGAGTAATGTTCAGGGCGGCCATGACCGCAATGCGGTCGGCACCGATGACTTTGCCGCTGCTGCGAATTTCACGCATCTTGCCATCCAGGTAGCGGGCGGCGCTGACCAGGTTGGTGCGCTCTTCCTGAGGGCAGATGATCGAGTATTCCTTGTCGAGGATTTGAACGGTAACGCTGTTGCCATTACTCATGAGTCTTGCTCCAGGGCCTTGAGGCGCGAAATCATGGACTCGACCTTCTGCCGGGCGATTTCGTTCTTTTCAATGAGATGGGCGCGTTCCTCGCGCCAGGATTTTTCCTGAGCTAATAGGAGTGCGTTTTGGCTTTTAAGTTGCTCGGTATGTTTGAGCAACAATTCCAGCCGGTTCATCAGGGCTTGCAGGTCGGTGTCTTCCATTGTTTTCCACTGAGTACTTTCTGATGAATGGCACGGGAGTCGCTGTCACGCCACTGCCTCTAACCGCCGTGTTGATGATCTTGTCGCGCGGATAGTCTAGGATACAAGGCCTTCATTCTAGACATTGCGCCGTTTGGCGACTAGCTGCCCATGCCCAATCAGAACTCCCCGTACAAAGCATTTGCCACTTTGCTCAATAGCAGTGGTCATCCGGTTTCTCCTGCCGAGCTGCATGGCCTGTTGCTCGGGCGCAGTTGCGCCGGTGCCGGTTTCGACAGCGAGGGCTGGTTCGCCGATGCTTCCGTGCTGCTTGAAACCGAGCCGGAAGACAACGTTCGCCAGGCGTTGATTGGCCTGCAGGAAATGGTCAAGGGCGAATTGACCAGCGATGACATGACCGTTGTGCTGTTGCTGCCGGGCGACGACGAACCGTTGGCCGAGCGTGCTGCGGCCCTGGGCCAGTGGTGCCAGGGTTTCCTGTCGGGCTTTGGCCTTGCGGTCGGCGATGCGGTGCTGAGCATCGAAGCCACGGAAGTGTTGCAGGATCTGGCGGCCATCGCCCAGGTACAGGATGCGCTGGAAGAGTCCGAAGACGGCGAAAGCGATTACATGGAAGTCATGGAATACTTGCGCGTCGCGCCACTGCTGCTGTTCACCGAATGCAGCAAGGCGGCTGCCGCACAGCCCAAGCCTTCCTTGCACTGATGACCTCTCGTGATGCGCCGCTCGGGTCCTGAATGGTCCTGAGTGGCGCATTCCATTCAGGGACCCCGCCTGCCGATGATCCATATTCCGAAATCCGAATACGCCCGCCGACGCAAGGCCCTGATGGAACAGATGGTGCCCAACAGCATTGCCATCCTTCCGGCAGCGGCTGTTGCGATCCGCAATCGTGATGTCGAGCATGTCTACCGGCAGGACAGTGACTTCCAGTACCTGAGCGGCTTTCCCGAACCGGAAGCCGTGGTGGTGCTGATTCCGGGGCGTGAATACGGCGAGTACGTTCTCTTCTGCCGTGAGCGCAATCCGGAGCGCGAACTGTGGGACGGGCTCCGTGCGGGCCAGGAAGGTGCCGTTCGGGATTTCGGGGCGGACGACGCTTTCCCCATCAACGATATCGACGACATCCTGCCGGGCCTGATCGAAGGGCGCGAGCGGGTGTATTCGGCCATGGGCAGCAACCCGGAGTTCGACCGGCATCTGATGGAGTGGATCAACACCATCCGCTCCAAGGCCCACCTCGGGGCGCAGCCGCCGAACGAGTTCGTTGCGCTGGATCATCTGCTTCACGACATGCGCCTGTATAAATCGGCGGCAGAAGTGAAGGTCATGCGCGAGGCGGCGCAGATTTCCGCCCGAGCCCATGTTCGGGCGATGCAGGCCAGCCGTGCCGGGCTGCATGAATTCAGCCTGGAAGCCGAGCTGGACTACGAGTTTCGCAAGGGAGGGGCAAGGATGCCGGCCTACGGGTCGATCGTTGCCTCGGGGCGCAATGCCTGCATCCTGCATTACCAGCAGAACGACGCGCCCCTCAAGGATGGCGATCTGGTGCTGATCGATGCCGGCTGCGAGATCGACTGCTATGCCAGCGACATCACCCGCACCTTTCCGGTCAACGGGACGTTTTCGGCAGAGCAGAAGGCTATCTATGAGCTGGTGCTCAAATCGCAGGAGGCCGCTTTTGCAGCGATCGGCCCCGGCAAGCATTGGAACGAAGCGCATGAAGCGACTGTTCGGGTCATTACGGCCGGGCTGGTCGAGCTGGGGTTATTGCAGGGCGATGTGGACGAGCTGATCGACAGCGGGGCCTACAAGGCTTTTTACATGCACCGGGCCGGACACTGGCTGGGCATGGATGTGCATGATGTCGGTGAATACAAGGTCGGCGGTGAGTGGCGGGTGTTGGAGGTCGGCATGGCACTGACCGTTGAGCCGGGGATTTATGTGTCCCCCGACAATCAGAATGTCGCGAAAAAATGGCGAGGTATTGGTGTGCGAATCGAGGATGACGTTGTGGTGACCAGAAAGGGCTGTGAAATTCTTTCCGGTGGCGTGCCCAAGACCGTCGCTGAAATCGAGGCCCTGATGGCCGCCGCACGTGTGCAGACCGCATGAGTCGCTTCAATCTGGCGATCGTCGGTGGCGGCCTTGTCGGTGCCAGCCTGGCCCTGGCCCTGCAAGCCGGTGCCAAGGCACGAGGCTGGAAGATCGTATTGATCGAGCCGTTCGCGCCGGGCGATACCTACCAGCCCAGCTACGACGCCCGCTCTTCGGCCCTGTCGTTCGGGGCGCGGCGGATCTATGAACGCCTTGGCCTGTGGCAGCAGATAGCCCGGCATGCCGAACCCATCATGCAGATCCAGGTGTCCGATCGTGGGCGCTTCGGGGCGACCCGTCTGGCGGCCATGGAAGAGGGCGTTCCGGCGCTGGGGTATGTGGTCGAGAATGCCTGGCTTGGGCAATGCCTGTGGGCGGGGCTGGACAGCGAAGTCGTCAGTTGGCGGGTGCCGGCCGAGGTCAGGCACATGCAGGCGCTGGCCGATGGCTACCGCCTGACCTTGAACGACGAAACCGAGCTGGAGTGCGATCTGGCGGTATTGGCCGATGGTGGCCGCTCCGGTTTGCGCGAGCAATTGGGGATCGGCATTCGGTCGCGCTCCTATCATCAGAGTGCCTTGATCGCCAACATCACCCCAAGCGAGGCTCATTGCGGTCAGGCGTTCGAGCGCTTTACCGATGAAGGTCCCATGGCTCTGCTGCCGTTGCCTGACAACCGCTGCGCCCTGGTCTGGACACGTAATGGCAATGACGCCCAGCGCCTGCTGGCGCTGGATGACCGCAGTTTCCTCAGCGAGCTGCAGAATGTATTTGGCTACCGTCTGGGCACTTTGCGCCAGGTGGGCGCACGGCATGTTTACCCGCTTTCTCTGGTTGAGGCCGAAGAGCAGGTGCGTTCGCATCTGGTGGTCTTGGGCAATGCGGCTCACAGCCTGCATCCGATTGCCGGGCAGGGGTTCAACCTGTCGTTGCGCGATGCCGATGCCTTGGCCGAAGCGTTGCTGGAGAGCGACAAGTCGCCGGGTGATCTGGCGACATTGCTGGCCTATCGGGAGCGGCAACGGCTGGATCAGCAATTGACCGTCGGGTTCTCCGACAAGGTGACGCGTCTGTTCGGCAGCACGCAGCCCGTGGTCACGGCCGGCCGGAACCTGGGGTTGCTGGGGCTGGACCTGCTACCCCCGGCCAAACGCTGGTTCGCCCGTCAGGCCATGGGCCTGGGAACCCGAGCCGATGTGTGACTTTCTGACTTTTAAAACACGGCCCTGGCCGCAAGCGAGAACGATCTAAGCATGGAAACCCGCGCAGATGTGCTGATTGTCGGAGCCGGAATGGTCGGTAGCGCCCTGGCGCTGGCCTTGCAGGGCAGTGGCCTGGATGTTGTCGTGCTCGATGGCAGCGCCTTGAGTGTCAAACCGTTCGATGCCGAGGCGGCATTCGAGCCTCGCGTCAGCGCTCTGTCGGCGGCCAGTCAGCGCATCCTGCAACGGCTGAATGTCTGGGAAGGCATCGCTGCCCGTCGTGTCAGCCCGTATGGTCAGATGCATGTGTGGGATGGCAGTGGCACGGGCGAGATTCATTTTTCTGCTTCCAGCGTACACGCCGAAGTCCTGGGGCATATCGTCGAGAACCGTGTGGTGCAGGACGCCTTGCTCGATCGCTTGCACGACAGCGATATCGGTTTACTGGCCAATGCCCGTCTGGAACAGATGCGCCACTCTGGCGATGACTGGCTGCTGACCCTGGCCGACGGTCGCCAGTTGCGTGCGCCGCTGGTCATTGCGGCCGATGGGGCCAATTCGGCCGTACGCCGCCTGACCGGCACCCCGACCCGCGAGTGGGACTATCTGCATCACGCCATCGTCACCAGCGTGCGCACAGCCGACTCCCACTGCAAGACCGCCTGGCAGCGCTTTACCGATGATGGCCCGCTGGCGTTCCTGCCGCTTGAACGAGCGGGTGAACACTGGTGTTCCATCGTCTGGTCGGTCACCCCGCCTGAAGCCGAACGCCTGATGGCGCTGGATGACGAAACGTTCTGCCGTGAGCTGGAGAAGGCCTTTGAAGGGAGGCTGGGGACGGTTCTGGCGGCGGATCCGCGTCTGTGCGTTCCCTTGCGTCAGCGTCACGCCAAGCGTTATGTCGCGCCGGGGCTGGCCTTGATCGGCGATGCCGCACATACCATTCACCCGCTGGCCGGGCAGGGGGTGAACCTGGGCTTTCTGGATGCTGCCGTACTGGCTGAAGTGCTGCTGCATGCTGTCGAGCGTGGTGAGCGACTGGCCGATGTTCGGGTCCTCGGTCGTTACGAGCGCCGCCGCATGCCGCACAACCTGACCTTGATGGCGGCCATGGAAGGTTTCGAGCGCCTGTTCCAGGCCAATCCACTGCCGCTGCGCTGGTTGCGCAATGTCGGGTTGAAGACCGTCAACAAGATGCCAGAAGCCAAGGCCATGTTCGTGCGCGAGGCCTTGGGGTTGTCCGGGGAGTTGCCGGAGCTGGCTCGCCTTTGATGGCATTTCGCACAATGTGTAGGAGCGGATTCATCCGCGAGCCTCTTATAGGCATCTGAAACATCTCGTAACGCCTGTGGCAGCAGTTCGATTGAGATCACAAATGGGATTAACTACCATTTCGCCTCATTTTTGAGAACGCGAGAGACTCCCATGCAGGCAAGCAAGCGTCTTCTGGCTGCTTTGACACTGACCGTGCTCGGCGGCACCGCACAGGCGGCCGATGAGGTCGTGGTGTATTCATCGCGTATCGACGAACTGATCAAACCGGTCTTCGATGCCTACACGGCCAAGACCGGGGTGAAGATCAAGTTCATCACCGACAAGGAAGCCCCGCTGATGCAGCGCATCAAGGCCGAAGGCGAGAACGCCACGGCTGACCTGCTGCTGACCGTCGATGCCGGTAACCTCTGGCAGGCCGAGCAGATGGGCATTCTCCAGCCATTCACCTCGCCGGTGATCGACGCCAACATCCCGCCTCAGTACCGTTCTTCCAGCCATGCCTGGACAGGGCTGAGCCTGCGGGCGCGCACCATCGCCTACTCGACCGACCGGGTCAAACCGGAAGAGCTGACGACTTATGAGGCTCTGGCTGACAAGAACTGGGAAGGGCGTCTGTGCCTGCGTACGGCCAAGAAGGTCTACAACCAGTCGCTGACTGCCACCTTGATCGAAACCCACGGTGCCGAAGCGTCCGAGAAGATTCTCAAGGGATGGGTCAACAACCTGTCCACGGATGTGTTCTCCGATGACATCGCCGTGCTGGAGGCCATCAACGCCGGGCAATGCGATGTGGGCATCGTCAACAGTTATTACTACGGCCGCCTGCACAAGGAGAACCCGGATCTGGCGGTGAAGCTGTTCTGGCCGAACCAGTCTGACCGTGGCGTACACGTCAACCTGTCGGGTATCGGCCTGACCCAACATGCACCGCACCCGGAAGCCGCCAAGGCGCTGGTGGAGTGGATGACCGGTCCGGAGGCGCAAACCATTTTCTCAGGCACCAACCAGGAATTCCCCGCCAACCCGAAAGTTGCGCCGTCTGCTGAAGTGGCGAGCTGGGGAGCGTTCAAGGCCGACACCATTCCAGTTGAAGTGGCGGGCAAGCGTCAGGCTGAAGCGATTCGCATGATGGATCGCGCGGGCTGGAATTGATTTAATACCGCACGCCCTGCTTGTAGGAGCGGATTCATCCGCGAATGCCAGGTATCCGGCACTACTTTTGTGTTGTCTGTGCTTATGCATTCGCGGATAAATCCGCTCCCACACAGTCTGTACCGTTCTGCTCATTCGAGAATCCCCTTGGCTCATCCCGCCCAACGTCGCTGGTATCCCCTGGTCTTTGCCATCGCGGCTTTGGTGCTTTTGCCGCTGAGTGTGCTGTTGTTGTCCTGGGAGACCATTGACCGGCAGATCTGGTCCCACCTGCTCGAAACCCAGATGACTCGCCTGTTGAGCAATACGCTGATTCTGGTGTTGGGCGTGGGTGTGGGCGTGACGCTGTTGGGCGTCAGCCTGGCGTGGCTGACCAGCCTGTGTGAGTTTCCCGGCAGGCGCTGGCTGGACTGGGCCTTGATGCTGCCGTTCGCGATTCCGGCGTATGTGCTGGCGTTTGTCTTTGTCGGGCTGCTGGACTTCTCCGGCCCGGTTCAGACTCTGATGCGGGAATGGTTCGGCAACGGTCTGCGGCTGCCTCGGGTACGCTCCACGGGCGGCGTGATCGTCGTGTTGGTGCTGGTGTTCTATCCCTATGTCTACCTGTTGGCACGCACGGCATTCCTGGCGCAGGGCAAGGGCCTGATGGAAGCGGCCCGGGTGCTGGGGCAATCGCCCTTGCAGGCGTTCTGGCGTGTGGCGCTGCCCATGGCGCGTCCGGCGATCGGAGCCGGTGTGGCCCTGGCCCTGATGGAAACCCTGGCGGATTTCGGGGCTGTGTCGGTCTTCAACTTCGACACCTTCACCACGGCGATCTACAAGACCTGGTACGGCTTTTTCAGCCTCTCCAGTGCTGCGCAACTGGCCAGCCTGTTGCTGCTGGCGGTGATGGTCGTCCTGTATGGCGAGCGTCGTGCGCGGGGGGCGAGCCGGGCGACCAACGAGCGGCCCAGAGGCAAGGCGCTCTATCACCTGCGGGGCATCAAGGCGCTGGCTGCCACATCCTGGTGTGGGCTGGTCTTCGTCTGTGCCTTTGCCGTGCCGTTGCTGCAATTGATCGTCTGGGTCTGGCAGCGCGGGCGTTTCGATCTGGATGAGCGTTACACCGGCCTGATCCTGCACACGCTTTATCTGGGCGGGATAGCGGCACTGATTACCGTCTGCGTGGCGCTGATCCTGGCGTTTGCCCGACGCATGGCGCCCACTCCGGCGATTCGTTCCGGTGTGAGTCTGGCCAATCTCGGCTATGCGTTGCCCGGTTCGGTACTGGCGGTGTCGATCATGCTGGCTTTCAGTTATCTGGACCGGGTGTTGGTCATTCCGCTGTCCGGCTGGCTGGGCGGCGCTGGCAAGCCTTTGCTGCTGGGCAGCCTGTCGGCCCTGCTGCTGGCTTATCTGGTGCGTTTCATTGCCGTGGCTTATGGGCCGCTGGAAAACAGCCTGTCGCGGATTCGGCCTTCGTTGCCGGAAGCAGCCCGCAGCCTTGGCGTCAGTGGGCCACTGTTGTTTTTCAAAGTGTATCTGCCGCTGCTGGTTCCGGGGGCATTGAGCGCGGCGTTGCTGGTCTTCGTCGACGTGCTCAAGGAGATGCCCGCGACCCTGCTCATGCGCCCGTTTGGCTGGGATACCCTTGCTGTGCGTATCTTTGAGATGACCAGCGAAGGTGAATGGGCGCGTGCTGCACTGCCTGCCCTGACACTGGTGCTGGTGGGTCTGCTGCCCGTGATCGGCCTGATCCGGCGCTCCGCGCGTCAGATTGGTTAGTCACCCCCCATACGGCTACAATGCGCCGCAATCGGTGCGGTCTGTCAGACCATTCGGTTCGCTGTCATTGTTTGCAAACCTCGAGTCACGAGGGGCTTGCCGCTGATCTGCCTGTCCGCATCTTCGCCACGCCCGGAAGGAGAAACCCATGGGACAGCGTACCCCCCTCTTTGACCTGCACCTCGCGCTTGGCGCGAAGATGGTCGATTTTGGTGGTTGGGACATGCCGTTGCATTATGGATCGCAGGTCGAAGAACATCATCAGGTCCGCCGTGATTGCGGCGTATTCGACGTCTCTCACATGCACGTGATCGATGTCATCGGCAGTCAGGCCAAGGCCTGGTTGCGTTATCTGCTGGCCAACGACGTGGACCGGCTGCAAGGCACTGGCCGTGCGTTGTACAGCGCCATGCTCGACACCCGTGGCGGTATCGTCGATGACATGATTGTCTACCTGACGTCCAGCGGTTACCGGCTGGTCGTCAATGCGGCCACCGGTGCCAAGGACCTTGCCTGGATGCAGTCGCACCTGACGGGCTTCGATGTGCAACTGGTCGAGCGCACCGGTCTGGCCATGCTGGCCATTCAAGGGCCACGGGCCAGGAGCCGGATTGCGGAGCTGGTGTCCAGCTCGCGTGCCGAGATCATCCATCAGCTCAAGCCGTTCGAGGCCCGTGAAGATGACGACTGGTTCATCGCACGTACCGGGTATACCGGTGAAGATGGCCTGGAGATCATTCTGCCAGCCGAGCAGGCTCCGGGTTTCTTCAACGATCTGGTCGGTGCGGGCATTTCCCCTGTCGGTCTTGGCGCACGCGACACCTTGCGTCTGGAAGCCGGCATGAACCTGTATGGTCAGGACATCGACGAACGGGTTTCGCCGCTGGTCTCGAACATGGGGTGGAGCATCGCCTGGGCTCCGGCCGATCGCGACTTCATCGGGCGTTCGGCGCTGGAAAGCGAGCGTGAGGCCGGTATCGCCTCGAAGCTGGTCGGTCTGGTGCTTGAAGAACGTGGTGTGTTGCGGGCGCGTCAGGTCGTGCGTATCGCAGAAATTGGCGAAGGTGAGATCACCAGTGGTAGTTTCTCTCCTACGCTAAGCAAGTCGATTGCCCTGGCACGTGTTCCGATGGCCACTGCCGACCGCGCCGAAGTGGAAATCCGTGGCAAATGGTACCCGGTACGCGTGGTGCAGCCAGCGTTTGTACGTCATGGCAAAACCCTGATCTAACCCTATCTGGCGGGTTTTCCGCTGACTCGATGTAGAGGATGACTAAATGAGCAATATTCCCGCCGAACTGCGTTTCGCCGAAAGCCACGAATGGGCGCGTCTGGAGTCTGACGGCACGGTAACCGTGGGTATTTCCGACCATGCTCAGGAAGCGCTGGGCGATGTGGTGTTCGTCGAGCTGCCTGAAGTGGGCAAGGTCTTTGCCGCCGGTGATGCTGCGGGCGTTGTTGAGTCGGTCAAGGCGGCTTCCGACATCTATTCGCCTGTCGCGGGCGAGGTCATTGAAGCCAACGATGAACTGGCGGATGCCCCTGAACTGTTGAACAGCACGCCTTATGAGGCCTGGATCTTCAAGGTCAAGCCAACGGATGCGAAGGGCGATCTGGCCAGACTGCTGGATGCCGCCGGTTACGCGAACGCCATCGGCGAGTAATCGAAGGGTAAAAAAATGCCGCTCCAGAGAGCGGCATTTTTTATGGCTGCCTGTTGGCGGCCCGTCAGAGCGCCTGTTGCGTGGCGGTCGGTTCGCGGCGGGATTTAACGCCGTAGGCGACGCCCAGTGCGATCAGCCAGACAGGAATCATGTACACCGAAATGCTGATGCCCGGTGTGAACAGCATGATTGCCAGAATGCCGAACAGGAACGCCAGGCAGATGTAGTTGGTGAGCGGGTAGCCCCAGCTCTTGAAATGCGTGGTTTCATTGGCCTCGCGTTTGGCGCTGCGGAATTTGAGGTGGGTGATGGTGATGATCACCCAGTTGAGCACCAGAGCGGATACCACCAAAGCCATCAACAGCTCGAAAGCCTTGCCCGGCATCAGGTAGTTGAGCAGCACACACATGCCGGTCGCCAGGGCCGAAACCGACAGGGCGTTGACCGGAACGCCGCGGCCATTGACCTTGAGCATGGCCTTGGGAGCATTGCCCTGCTTGGCGAGGCCGAACATCATCCGGCTGTTGCTGTAGACGCAGCTGTTGTAGACAGACAGTGCAGCTGTCAGGACCACGATGTTCAGGACGGTCGCTACGACGTTGCTGTCCATGGCGTGGAAGATCATGACGAAAGGGCTGCCGCCGCTGACCACTTTCTGCCAGGGGTACAGGCACAGCAGGACAGCCAGCGCGCCCACATAGAAAAGCAGAATGCGGTAGATCACCTGATTGGTCGCGCGGGGAATGCTGCGCTTGGGGTCCTGTGCTTCGGCGGCAGTGATGCCGATCAGTTCCAGGCCGCCGAACGAGAACATGATGAAGGCCATGGCCATCACCAGACCGCTGACGCCGTTCGGGAAGAAACCGCCGTATTGCCAGAGGTTGCTGACAGAAGCATCCGGGCCGCCGTTGCCGCTCGCCAACAGGTAGGCACCGAAGACAATCATGCTGATGATTGCCAGTACCTTGATGATGGAGAACCAGAACTCCATTTCCCCATAGAGCCTGACGCTGCTGAGGTTGATCAGGTTGATGATCACGAAGAAGACGGCGGCCGAAACCCAGGTAGGGACTTCAGGCCACCAATACTGGACATACATCCCGACAGCCGTCAGCTCGGCCATGCCTACCAATACATAAAGAACCCAGTAGTTCCAGCCGGACATGAAGCCTGCAAAGTTGCCCCAGTATTTATTGGCAAAGTGGCTGAAAGTCCCGGCGACCGGTTCTTCAACCACCATCTCGCCCAGCTGGCGCATGATGAAAAAGGCGATCAGGCCGGCAATGGCATAGCCCAGAATGACCGAGGGGCCAGCCATGCTGATGGTGTGAGCAATTCCTAGAAACAACCCCGTACCGATAGCGCCACCCAGTGCGATCAGTTGGATGTGCCGGTTCTTTAAACCCCGATGCAGTTGATCGGGCGGCGTTGATTGGGTCATTGAAAATCCCTGCAAGTATTGATAACGGATCGGCTGGTGTGGCCATCATTGGCTTTACGGTCTGGCTCGAGTGCAAAACAGGTGCCACCTTTGTGGCGGTCGCTGTTCATGCCATGAAACTGATAGGCTTCCAGCCTGAAACTTCCTCGGTACGAGCGATTGCCCTCAATGAAAGTGAACGAAATCGACGACTTTGACTTGAAGATCCTGACCTTGCTTCAGGCCAACGGTCGCTTGACCAATCAGGAGCTAAGCGACCTGGTCGGGCTCTCGGCATCGCAGTGTTCTCGTCGCAGAATCAGTCTTGAACAGGACCATCTGATCCTGGGTTATCACGCCCGTGTCGCTCCGCAGGCCATGAGCCGCGAGGTGCTGGCGATGATCGAGGTGCGTCTGGTCAGTCATCGCACAGAACATCGGGAGATATTCCAGACGTTGGTGGCAGACCTCAATTCGATCATCGACGCCTACAAGACGACGGGAGACGCCGATTATACGCTCAAGGTGGCCGTCGCTGATCTGGATAGTCTCAATCGTCTGATGGAATGTATTACAGCAAGCGATAGCGTTGCGCATATCAAGACGGCGGTGGTGCTCGAGCGCCTCAAGGAAAACAGCGTCGTAACGGCTTAGGTTCGTGCACTGTAATTGCTCATGAAGGGTGCTCGATGTGCGCAAATGATGCATGTGTTTTGTTTTTATCGCTTTTCATGCGCATGAATATGTATTTATTGGCGCACATTGGTCGTGTTGTGTAGGATTCGCGCTCATATCGTGAGTGGTTTTTGTTCGGCGGGGCCGAAGCGCGGCCATTCACCCCCATCGACCCTGTCCGAGCGCCGCAATGACCACGCCTACAGCCGCCACCCAGCCTCTTGATACTCGACACTCGGCCCAGGAAGACGTGTTTGCGCTCGTCATCGCCACCATCCTGATTTCTTTCAGTGTGCTGATGCTGCGCCAGTCCGGGGTCATGACCGGCGGCACGGCGGGCATCGCACTCTTTATTCACTACAACTTTGCCGTGCCGTTCGGCGTAGCGTTCTTTGCGCTCAACCTGCCGTTCTATTACCTGTCCTTTCGCCGGATGGGCTGGCAGTTCACGCTCAAGACCTTTTGTGCGGTCGGGCTGGTATCCTTCTTCTCCGACCAGCATGGTCTGTTCATCCATATCGATCAGTTGCAGCCCTTTTATGCCGCGGCTCTGGGCAATCTCATCCTGGGCGTGGGCTTTCTGATCCTGTTCAGACACAAGGCCAGCCTGGGCGGTGTGAATATCCTTGCGTTGTACCTGCAGGAAAAATATGGTTTCAAGGCTGGCTGGTTGCAGATGGGCGTGGATGTCTGCGTGCTCATCGCTTCCCTGACATTCATCAGTCTGCCGATTCTGATTGCTTCGGTTGCGGGGGCCGTGCTGCTTAATTTCATCATTGCGCAAAACCACAGAACCGATCGTTATTCGGCCTGATTCACCCAATTTAGAGGAGTTGTTTCGCATGCTAGCCCACGTAGAGTCATACGCCGGAGATCCGATTCTGTCGCTGATGGAAGCCTTCCAGAAGGACCCGCGCGAGGACAAGGTCAATCTCAGTATCGGCCTGTACTACGACGCTCATGGCCTTATTCCGCCTCTGGCTGCCGCCGTACGTGCGCAGCAGCAACTGGCCGAAAGCGAGCAGGCTGCTTCTCTCTATCTGCCGATGGAAGGTCTGGCACCTTACCGTCAGGCGGTCCAGACCCTGCTGTTCGGTACCGATCACCCGGCATTGCTCGAAAAGCGTGTAGCGACCATCCAGACCGTTGGCGGCTCGGGCGCACTGAAAGTCGGTGCGGACTTCCTCAAGTACGCCTTCCCGGACTCCCAGGTCTGGGTCAGTGACCCGACATGGGAAAACCACCATGCGCTGTTCGCGGGTGCCGGGTTCAAGGTCAACACCTATCCGTACTTCGATTCGCTCACCGGCGGTGTGAATTTCGAGGCCATGCTGAGCAAGCTGCAGACCCTGCCTGCGCGCAGCATCGTCCTGCTGCACCCTTGCTGCCATAACCCGACAGGTGCCGATCTGTCGGTCGAGCAGTGGGATCGCGTGATCGAACTGTGCAAGCGCCAGCAGCTCATTCCGTTTCTCGACACGGCCTATCAGGGGTTCGGCAAGGGCATGAACGACGATGCCTACGCGATCAGGGCAATGGCCAGCGCTGGCGTCACGACGGTTGTCAGCAACTCGTTCTCGAAAATCTTCTCGCTGTATGGCGAGCGGGTTGGCGGGTTGTCGATCGTTTGTGAAGATGCCGCTTCTGCCGAAAAAGTCCTGGGGCAGCTCAAGGCTACCGTGCGTCGCAACTACTCCAGCCCACCGGCTCACGGTGCCTATGTCGTCTCCCGAGTGCTGAACACTCCGCCACTGCGCGATGAGTGGTTGAGTGAAGTGGAAGGCATGCGTCTGCGCATCATCGACATGCGTCAGAAGCTGGTGACGGCACTGGCACAGAAAGTTCCGGGCCGTGATTTCAGCTTCATCCTCAGGCAGAGCGGAATGTTCAGCTACACCGGTCTGAGCCCTGAGCAGGTCGATGAGCTGCGTGAGAAGCATGGCGTGTACCTGGTTCGCAGTGGCCGTGTGTGCATGGCCGGGTTGAACGAGCAGAACATCGGCAAGGTGTGCGATGCGCTTGGCAGCCTGTTTGCCGGAACGGGTGCGTAACAGTCGTTTCACAAGGCTGAAGTCAGGTTGAAGGGCGTGAAACCGTGGGTTTCGCCCCCTTCAACCCCGACAAACAGCCATCATCTTGCCTTCCCCTCGTCTGTTTGCTTCATGCCGGCCGCATCTGGGCCTATAATGATCGCCTTTTTCGCCCAATGATTTTGCGGAGCTGGTGATGGCCGAACGTAAGGCATCCGTCGAGCGCAATACTCTGGAAACCCAGATCAAAGCCTCGATCAACCTGGATGGCACCGGAAAGGCCCGATTCGATATCGGGGTTCCCTTCCTTGAGCACATGCTCGACCAGATCGCCCGACACGGGTTGATCGACCTGGATATCGAGTGCAAAGGCGACCTGGAAATCGACGACCACCATACCGTGGAAGATGTCGGTATCACTCTGGGTCAGGCCTTCAGCCAGGCTATCGGTGACAAGAAGGGCATTCGTCGCTACGGCCATTCCTATGTGCCGCTCGACGAGGCGTTGTCTCGTGTGGTCATCGACTTCTCGGGCCGTCCCGGCCTGCAAATGCACGTGCCTTACACCCGTGCCGTGGTCGGTGGTTTCGACGTGGACCTGTTTCAGGAGTTCTTCCAGGGCTTCGTCAACCACGCCAACGTGACCCTGCACATCGACAACCTGCGCGGCACCAATACCCACCACCAGATCGAAACCGTCTTCAAGGCGTTCGGTCGCGCCCTGCGCATGGCGGTCGAGCTGGATGAGCGCATGGCCGGGCAAATGCCTTCGACCAAGGGTGTCCTCTGATGCAGACGGTTGCTGTCATCGATTACGGCATGGGCAACCTGCACTCGGTTGCCAAGGCGCTCGAGCATGTCGGCGCCGGTCGTGTGCTGATCACCAGCGATGCCAAGGTGATTCGCGAGGCTGACCGTGTGGTGTTTCCGGGTGTGGGCGCAATTCGTGACTGCATGGCTGAAATCCGTCGCCTTGAGTTCGACTCGCTGGTCCGTGAAGTGAGCAAGGACCGTCCTTTCCTGGGTATCTGTGTCGGCATGCAGGCCTTGCTCGACCGCAGCGAAGAAAACGACGGCGTGGACTGCATCGGCATGTTCCCCGGCCAGGTTAAATTCTTCGGCAAGGACCTGAAGGAAGAGGGCGAGCACCTGAAAGTGCCGCACATGGGCTGGAACGAAGTGAGCCAGTCGGTGGATCACCCGCTGTGGCATGACATTCCCGATCTGGCGCGTTTCTATTTCGTCCACAGCTTCTATATCGAGGCGGCGAATCAGCGTCAGGTCGTGGGGCGTGGTCACTACGGTGTCGACTTCGCGGCCGCTCTGGCCGACGGTTCGCGCTTTGCCGTGCAGTTCCACCCGGAGAAGAGCCATACCCATGGCCTGCAATTGCTGCAGAACTTCATCGCCTGGGACGGTCGCTGGTAATCGCCATGAGCAGAGCCAAAGCCAAGGCCCCGATTCTCTCGCTGACTCCTGAACAGGAGCAGCAGGCTGTGGATAAGCTCAAGCGGTTGTTCTCGCAGCGCTTTGAAATGGACCTGGGGTCGTTTGAAGTGGCTGAGGTGCTTGAGTTCTTCACCCATGAGATTGCGCCGCACTATTACAACCGGGCCGTTTTCGATGTGCAGCAGCTCCTCAAGGAGCGGTTCGAGAGCATCGAAAGCGACCTGTGGGCGCTCGAAAAAAACTAATTTCTGAACGATAGGTTTCCAGATGCTGATTATTCCCGCAATCGACCTCAAAGACGGTGCCTGTGTACGTCTGCGCCAGGGCCGCATGGAAGATTCCACGGTTTTTTCCGATGACCCGGTGAGCATGGCTGCCAAGTGGGTCGATGGCGGTTGCCGCCGTCTGCATCTGGTCGACCTGAACGGTGCATTCGAAGGTCAGCCGGTCAACGGTGAAGTGGTCACGGCCATTGCCAAGCGTTATCCACAACTGCCGATCCAGATCGGCGGTGGCATTCGCTCGCTGGAAACCATCGAGCATTACGTCAAGGCGGGCGTGAGCTACGTCATCATCGGCACCAAGGCCGTCAAGGAGCCTGAGTTCGTGGCCGAAGCCTGCCGTGCGTTTCCCGGTAAGGTCATCGTCGGCCTGGACGCCAAGGACGGTTTCGTCGCGACCGATGGCTGGGCGGAAGTCAGCTCCGTGCAGGTCATCGACCTGGCCAAGCGTTTCGAGGCCGATGGCGTGTCGGCCATCGTCTACACCGATATTGCCAAAGACGGCATGATGCAGGGCTGCAACATTCCGTTCACTGCCGCCCTGGCCGCGGCCACCCGCATTCCGGTGATCGCTTCCGGCGGCATTCATAACCTGGGCGACATCAAGGCCCTGCTGGACGCCAAGGCACCGGGCATCATCGGCGCAATCACCGGCCGTGCGATCTACGAAGGCACGCTGGATGTGGCTGAAGCCCAGGCGCTGTGTGATCTGGAGAGCCGCTAATCCAACTGTAGGAGCGGATTTATCCGCGAAAGCTGAAACCGCTTCGCGAATGAATGCGCTCCTGCACGTCTGATTTGTTTTGGAGATTGTCCCATGGCCCTGGCCAAACGCATCATCCCTTGCCTGGACGTCGACAACGGTCGTGTGGTCAAGGGCGTCAAGTTCGAGAACATCCGCGATGCTGGCGACCCGGTGGAAATCGCGCGTCGTTACAACGAGCAAGGCGCTGACGAAATCACCTTTCTGGACATCACCGCCAGTGTCGATGGCCGTGATACCACGTTGCATACTGTCGAGCGCATGGCCAGTCAGGTGTTCATTCCGCTGACGGTTGGCGGCGGCGTGCGTACCGTGCAGGACATCCGCAATCTGCTGAACGCCGGGGCCGACAAGGTTTCGATCAACACGGCTGCCGTGTTCAACCCGGAGTTCGTGGGGGAAGCGGCTGCCCGTTTCGGCTCGCAGTGCATCGTGGTTGCCATCGATGCCAAGAAGGTTTCGCAGCCTGGTGAAACGCCACGCTGGGAAATCTTCACCCACGGCGGTCGCAAGCCGACCGGGCTGGACGCCGTGCAGTGGGCGAAGAAGATGGAAGACCTGGGCGCTGGCGAGATCCTGCTGACCAGCATGGACCAGGACGGCATGAAGAACGGCTTCGATCTGGGCGTAACCCGGGCGATCAGCGATACGCTGGGCATTCCGGTGATTGCATCCGGCGGCGTCGGCAATCTGGAGCATCTGGCAGCTGGCGTCATCGAAGGGCATGCGAGTGCTGTGCTGGCCGCGAGCATCTTTCACTTCGGTGAATACACCGTGCCTGAGGCCAAGGCCTACATGGCTCAGCGGGGCATCGTCGTTCGCTGAAAAACCCTGAGGGGCGGGCAAATTGCCCGTCTGTCAGGCGTCATCGGGTTGCAGGTGTCTGAAAGCGACATCTCAAAGCACCGAGCTAGACACTGTAATAGGTTCACGGCACTCTGCTCGGAGTCGTCGTGGTCGAGTGCCGAAATATGTACAAACGTCTTTTTCTTGCGCTGATCGGTGTGGCCGCTCTTCTGAGTTTCAGTGCCCGCGGCAGTGATACCCCTGCCTATTCGCTGGTCCTGCTGACCGAAAACTACCCGCCCTACAACATGGCGGTCGATGGCAAGAACTTCGCTCAGGAAGACAATATCGATGGTATTTCCGTCGAAGTCGTCCGTGAAATGTTCAAACGTTCAGGTATCGGTTACAGCATGACCCTGCGCTTCCCGTGGGAGCGTATCTACAAGCTGGCGCTGGAGAAAAACGGCTATGGCGTGTTTTCTACCGTGCGTACGCCCGAGCGGGAGAAACTCTTCAAGTGGGTCGGCCCCATTGGCCCGGTGGACTGGGTCATGCTGGCACGTGATGACAGCGCCATCACGCTGGACAACCTGGAGCAGGCCGAGGCGTATCAGGTCGGAGCCTACAAAGGCGATGCCGTGGCCGAAAGTCTGATCATCAAAGGGTTCAATCCGGTCTTGATGCTGCGTGACCAGGACAACCCCAGAAAGCTGGTCAATGGCCAGATCGACCTCTGGGCGACGGCCGATCCCGTCGGACGTTACCTGGCCAGACAAGAAGGTATTACCGACCTGAAAACGGTATTGCGTTTCCACTCTGCCGAATTGTTCCTGGCGCTGAACAAGGGGACGCCCGACGAGGTGGTATCCCGGTTGCAGAAATCACTCGATGAAATGCGCGCCGAAGGCTGGGTGAGCAAGGTGTTGACGCGCTATCAATGATCCCTATCCCTTGGCGGGATGGCGCGCGGATCATTAGCGATAGATGCCGTCCTTCCCATGCCCGGCCATGGCTTTGTTGCCCCTGATACTGATCATGTGGCGCAGTTCGATCCATTCGATACCTTGTGCCTTGAGCTTTGGCAGCTCCCGTTCCAGAACATCCAGGGTTACGGGGTAGGGGTGGCCGATGATGACGGCTGATCCCTGTTTATGGGCCAGCTTGATCGCGATCTGAAGTTGCCGGGTAATGGCTTCGGCGGTGCGTTCATCGTCCAGAAATACATCGCGGGACACGCTGGCCAGGCCGATTTTTTGAGCCTGGGCGGCGGCCACGGTCCGGGCGCTGGTGCGGCTGTCCACGAAGAACATGTGGCGACGCTGCAACTCTTCCATGAGCCAGGCCATGGCGACAGGCTCGGACGTCATGCGGCTACCCATGTGGTTATTGATGCCCGCCGCGTAAGGGACCTTGAGCAGCGCTGCGCTCAGGCGGCTTTCAAGTTCCGGCAGCGGCAGATCAGGATGCCAGGCATACGGGCCGGTCGCCGGGTCCATCGGCATGTGCAGCATGACGGTCTTGCCAGCCTTGTGTGCCTGCCGTGCGAACTCGGTGGCATGGGGCGTGTCAGGCATGATTGCCAGCGTCACGGGACCGGGCAGGGCCAGGGTACGGCTGTCGCGGGCGGGATTCTGACCCAGATCGTCAATGATCAGGCTCAGATAGATTGCAGACGGCTTGCCGGTCTTCTCACCGTCTGGCGCTGCGTGAGCAACGCCGGACAGTGAGAGGATCAGCCACAGGAATGAGAAAAAACGCATGCCTTAGTTGCCGCGGGTGATACTCAGACCTTTAAGCAGGCTGAGGGCCTGATTGAGCTGGTAGTCTTCATCCTGCGGACGCGCCTTGGCCGCTGCGCCGCCCTTGATGGTCGGTTTGTCTGCACCGCCGTTGCCGTTACCAAGGTGACCGAGCAGGTCGGCTTCCTTGTAGTTCTCGCCGTCCGCTTCATTGGTGACCTTGGCGCGACGAACCACGATGTCCGGGTTGATGCCCTGGGCCTGAATGGAGCGACCGTTTGGCGTGTAGTACAGCGCCGTGGTGATTTTCAGGGCGCGATCATTGTTCAGCGGCAGAACGGTTTGTACCGAGCCTTTGCCGAAGCTGTCGGTGCCCATCAGGATGGCGCGTTTCTGGTCTTGCAATGCACCGGCGACGATCTCCGATGCCGAAGCACTGCCACCGTTGATCAACACCACCAGCGGCACGCCTTCGCTGGCGTCTGCCGGGTCGGCGGAGAAGCGCAGCTCGGAGTTGGCGATACGGCCTTTGGTGTAGACGATCAGGCCTTTGGTCAGGAAGTGGTCCGCCACGGCCACGGCAGATTGCAGCACGCCGCCGGGGTTGTTGCGCAGGTCGAGAATCAGACCGCTCATCTTCTTGCCGTTGTCCTTGCGCAGCTTGGCCAGCGCCTTGCCGACTTCGTCGCCGGTCTTGACCTGGAACTGAGTGATGCGGATGTAGCCGTAACCGTTATCCAGCATCTGCGCCTTGACGCTCTTGACCTGAATGGTGGCGCGCGCCAGTGTCACATCGAACGGATTGCCGCCATCGCGTACCAGGGTGAGGGTGATCTTCTCGCCGATCTTGCCCCGCATCTTGTCGACCGCTTCCTGCATGGTCTGTCCCTGGGTCGGCGCACCGTTGATCTTGACGATCAGGTCGCCTGCCTCGATGCCGGCCCTGGAGGCCGGGGTGTCGTCGATGGGCGAAACCACCTTGACGAAACCGTCCTCGACACCGACTTCAATGCCCAGGCCGCCGAATTCGCCGCTGGTGCTTTCCTGCAGCTCCTGGAAGTCTTCCGGGCCGAGGTAGGCCGAATGTGGATCAAGGTTGCTGAGCATGCCCTTGATGGCGTTTTCCAGCAGGGTCTTGTCGTCGACCGGCTCGACATAGGCGGCCTTGACCCGATCCATGACCTCGGCAAAGGTGCGCAGCTCATCGAGCGGCAGCGGAGCCTTGGCGTTGGCGGGCGCGACTGCTGCTGCCGGCGCAGGCGCTGGCGTGGTTTTCTCGGCTGCCTGCGCCAGGGGCGCGCCGATAACGATGGCGACAGCCAGGGCCAGCGAGGTGAGGCGGGACAAATGCAGCATGTCTAACGAACTCCTACAGATAGTGGGGCCGACTTATCCTTGAGTGCGGCACCATTGGGCTGGATCGCTCGGGCGACCCTGCTGACGAATGGCAAAATACAACGCTGATGTGTCTTGGCCGCCACTGTTGCCTACGGTGGAGATGGCTTCTCCGGCCTTGACGATGTCACCGGCTGCTTTAAGCAGACTCTGGTTATGGCCGTACAGGCTCAGATAGCCGTTTCCATGGTCGAGAATGACCAGAAGACCCGCGCCGCGCAACCAGTCGGCGAAAACGACTCGCCCGCCATGCACGGCATGCACCTGGCTTCCTGCGCCTGCACTGATCATCACTCCGTCCCATTTGGTCCGCTCGTCATCGCCACGGGCTTCGCCAAAGCGTGCAAGCAATCGACCATTGACGGGCCATGGAAGTTTTCCCTTGGCTTCTGCAAAAGCCCCGCCATAAGACGCACCGGCGCTTGAAACAAGTTCACCGGGGGCTTTGACTGGTCGCTTGGGTGCGGGTTCATCCTTGTTTCGGCTGTTGCTGGCTGCGCGCTGGCGTTGCTCTTCGGCTTCGCGAGCGGCCACCAGTGCTTTCTGCCGCGCCTCTTCGGCTTCACGGGCCTGACGGGCAAGGGTTTCCTCGATGGTTTTCAGCACCTTGCTCAGGTCGGCCTGATCCTGCTGGCGGGCCTGAAGCTTCTGATCGCGGGCCTTGTAGTCCTGATTGAGTCTGGCCAGCGCCTGTTGGCGTTCCTGGCGAACCTTGGCCAGCTCTTCGCCCTGGCTTTCGAGTGTGCTTTTCTGGACCAGCAACTGCGCCTGTTGCAGATCGATGTCTTTTTCGACGGCGGCCAGCTGGCGCAGGGTTTCGTTGAAATTGTTCAACTGAGTCAGGCGGGCCTGGCTCATGTAGTCGTAATAGGTGAGGGTGCGAGCGAACTTCTCGGGGTTCTGCTGGTTGAGCAGCAGCTTCAGGTATTCCTGGCGACCGCTCTGATAGGCCGCACGGGCCTGAATGGCAATCAGGCGTTGCTGTTCAGCGCGGGCGCTGTTGAGTTTTTTTTTCTCATTGTCGAGCCGCTGGAGCTCGCTTTCGGTCTTTTTTAGTTCCTTTTGCAGGACCTCGACCTGCTTTTCCAGCTTACCCATTTCGGTTTCAGTGTTGCGAAGGTCCTTCTGGACGCCCGCTTTTTCTTCCTGGAGCTTGTTCAGGACTTTCTGCAACTCGGCAACATCCTGACGCGCAGCGTCGATCTGTTTTTGGGTCTGCGCACGCTCATCGTCGGCGAACGCCGGATTGAGCAGGCAGATCAGGGCAAGGGCGATCAAGGCGCGGAGCATGAGGGTGGGCGATACCGAGGAATTGTGAGAAAAAATGACAGGCCTAGTATGCCCGCCATGCGCTACAAAAAAAACGCCCCGCCGCCACTGCTTTGGGGCCTTATGCACAAAAAACCGGCATTGTCGGGTATCGAAATGCCGGTTCAGAGCCTTTTACTCCGCAACCAGAATCGAATGACCGGTCATCTCTTGCGGTTTCTCCAGATCCATCAGCCCCAGCATGGTTGGCGCGACATCGGCCAGAACCCCGCCTTCGCGGACTTTCAGCTTGCGTTTGCCGAAATAGATGAAAGGCACCGGCTCGGAGGTATGGGCGGTGTGCGCCTGACCTGTCGAGTCATCGGTCATCTGTTCGACGTTGCCATGGTCTGCGGTAATCAGGGCTTCGCCGCCGACCTTCTCCAGAGCGTCGGTGATCCGGCCGACGCACAGGTCCAGGCATTCCACCGCTTTGACTGCTGCGGCCATGACACCGCTATGGCCGACCATGTCACCGTTGGCGTAGTTGACGACGATGACGTCATAACGCTGGTTTTCGATGGCATCGACGATCTTGTCGGTGACTTCCGGAGCGCTCATTTCCGGCTGCAGGTCGTAGGTGGCGACTTTGGGCGACGGAATCAGGATGCGCTCTTCGCCCGGGAACGGTTCTTCACGACCGCCGGAGAAGAAGAAGGTGACGTGTGCGTACTTCTCGGTTTCGGCAATGCGCAGTTGCGTCTTGCCGTTGTCCGCCAGGTACTGGCCCAGCACGTTCTTCAGGCTGCCGGCCGCAAAGGCCGATGGCGCAGGAATGCTGGCCGCGTACTGGGTCAGCATCACGTAGTTGACCTTGGGCTGACGGGCGCGATCGAAGTCCTTGAAGTCGTCTTCGACGAAGACGCGGGTCAATTCGCGGGCACGGTCGGCGCGGAAGTTCATGAAGACCACGGCGTCGCCGTCCTCGACCTTGACCGGCTCACCGATGCGGGTGGCTTTGACGAATTCGTCGTTCTCGTCACGCGCATAGGCGGCTTCCAGACCGGCGACGCCCGTGTCGGCCTGGAATTCGGCCACGCTGTCGACAATCAGGTTGTAGGCCGTGGAGACACGGTCCCAGCGATTGTCGCGGTCCATGGCGAAGTAACGGCCAATGATCGTGGCGGTACGGCCCTTGCCCAGACGGGCGAAAGCTTCGTCCATGAGTTCAAGCGAGCCTTTCGCGCTGCGTGGCGGCGTATCGCGGCCATCGAGAAAGGCGTGCAGGTAGATCTTGTCGGCGCCACGCTTCACGGCCAGTTCGGCCATGGCCACCAGATGATCCTGATGGCTGTGAACGCCGCCATCGGACAACAGCCCCATGATATGGACGGCCTTGCCCGCATTCACGGCCTTGTCCACGGCGTTGCAGATGGTCGGGTTCTCGAAGAACTCGCCATCGCGAATGGCCTTGGTCACGCGAGTGAAGTCCTGATAAACCACGCGACCGGCCCCCAGGTTCATGTGGCCGACTTCGGAGTTGCCCATCTGCCCGTCCGGCAGACCCACGTCCATGCCGGAGCCTGAAATCAGGCCATGGGGCATGGTTTTGTAGAGGCGATCCATGACGGGCATTCTGGCGGCCATAATGGCGTTGCCGTCAGGGTTTTCGCTGTGTCCGAAGCCATCCAGGATGATAAGGACCAGAGGTTTTGGGGTGGCGGTCATAGAACCCACTCAAGGCTGATGAGAGAAAGTACAAAAAAGATCGATATTTTAGGGGCAAGTTCAAACGGCGTCACTGTCGCGCAGACTTTGGCCCACCATGGGTGCTGTGTATACTGGCCGACATTTTAACGCCCTGGAACCTACCGATGGTTGCTCAACTGCTTGAATTCGCCACTAACCACTACCTGATCACCGGTGCTTTCGTCATCTTGCTGGCCCTGCTGATTGCCTATGAATTGAGCAAGGGCGGCCGCAGCCTGAGCACACGTGAGCTGACGGCACTGGTCAATAGCGATCAGGGCGTGGTCATCGATGTTCGCTCCAAGAAGGATTTCTCGGCAGGCCATATCGTCGGTTCCCTGAATTTTCCGCAGGACAAGGTGCTGAGCCGTACGTCCGAGCTGGAAAAACACAAGGACAAGACATTGATCATAGTCGATGCATTCGGGCAGCATGCAGGTAGTACGGCCCGTGAGCTTCTCAAATCGGGTTTCAAGGCAGCCAAATTGTCTGGCGGTATTTCAAGCTGGCGCGCCGATAACTTGCCCCTGGTGAAATGAAATGCCTGAAGTCATCGTCTACTCCAGCGACTATTGCCCTTACTGCTCGCGTGCCAAGCAGCTGCTGCAAAGCAAGAGAGTCGCGTTCGAAGAGATAAGAGTCGATGGCAAGCCGCAGGTTCGCGCTGAAATGGTGGCAAAGGCTGGTCGCACCTCCGTCCCGCAGATCTGGATCGGTTCCAGTCATGTCGGCGGTTGCGATGACCTCTTTGCCCTGGAGCGTGCAGGCAAGCTCGACCTGTTGCTGGAAAACTGAGTTCACCTTTACACCCTATTTTTCATAAGGATTCGACATGACCGAACAATCGACCAACGGCGTTACCAACGAAGAAAACGCGCCTCAGTTTTCCTTGCAACGTATTTATGTTCGCGACCTGTCGTTCGAAGCGCCAAAAAGCCCTGCCATCTTCCGTCAGGAGTGGACACCCAGCGTAAGCCTGGACCTGAACACCCGTCAGAAGTCCCTGGAAGGCGACTTCTACGAAGTGGTGCTGACCCTGTCCGTGACCGTCAACAATGGTGACGAAGTCGCCTTCATCGTTGAAGTCCAGCAGGCCGGTATCTTCCTGATCAAAGGTCTGGACGACGCCTCGTTGAGCCACACCCTGGGTGCGTTCTGCCCGAACATCCTGTTCCCGTACGCACGCGAAGCGATCGACAACCTGGTCGTTCGTGGCTCGTTCCCGGCGCTGATGCTGTCCCCGGTGAACTTCGACGCGCTGTACGCGCAAGAGCTGCAACGCATGCAGGAAGCTGGCGAAACGCCAACTGTGCAGTAAGCGTTACGATCCTGATGAAAAGCGCCTTTCGAGGCGCTTTTTTTATGGGGATTCAGGCAAAGCCGTGCTGGCGCCAGGCTTCATAGACGGCGACGGCAACGGTATTGGACAGGTTCAGGCTGCGACAGCCTTCGCGCATGGGCAGGCGCAACCGATGGTCGCCGCTCAGCGAGTCGAGAATGTCGGCAGGCAGGCCCCGGCTTTCCGGGCCGAACAGGAAGGCATCGCCTTTCTCGAAGTGGGCATCGTGGAAAGGGCGCGAACCTTTGGTCGTAAAGGCGAACAGACGCGGGTTACCGATCTTTTCCAGGCAACTGGGCAGGTCTGCGTGGGTTTGCAGCGTGGCATACTCGTGGTAATCGAGCCCGGCCCTGCGCAGGCGCTTGTCGTCAAGCTCAAAGCCCAGAGGCTCGATCAAATGCAGGGTGCAGCCACTGTTGGCGCATAGCCTGATGACATTGCCGGTATTCGGCGGAATTTCTGGTTGAAAAAGGATGACGTGAAACATGCACGGCTCCGAACGAAAGGACGGGATGCATTCTACCCCTGAAGAGGACCCCAGACCGAAGCTATGGCCGCGAGTTCTTGGCTCCATGGCGATTGTCGGCTTCACGGTGGGCATGATAATCGGTCGTTTGCAGCAGCCTGCGCCGCTGGAGCTGGAGCAGATCGAAGAATTGCCCACAGGCTTGGCGCTCTGGTTCAACGAAGAGCCGAAGATTCAGGGCGACAATGTCGACGGGGCGGTTGTCTTGCGATTTGTGGCGGCGGGCCAGCCATGGAATGGCCAACTGAGGATCGACAATAAGGTTGCGCGCTGGAAGCTGGAGCGAGGAGAGAAAGGGCTGGTGTTGACGCTCCTGGCGGCCCGCCCACTGCATGGCGACTGGCGCACTGCTGAAGTGGACGGGCGCTGGAGACTGGAGGTCAGTCTCCGGGAGGAATAAAAGAGGGGAATCCCCGGCCTGCCTGTACCAAGGTCCCCAAAACTGGTGATGTATGACCTATTGCAGAGGCCGTGCCAGTTTTGAAGATCCTGAAGCCGAAAGTTTTAAAAATCTCTTTTTTTCTCTGAAAACCCTGTAAGAACGGGGCCTTGGATCATTCAGAATAATTTCTCCGGTCAAGTCGGGCATTTCGTTATTGCTGATCCTTCTTTATATAAGCACGTCAGTTGAGCACCAAAGCGGTGCATAAGGTAGGCGAATGTGCGCATGGCGGTGCGGATCAGTGTTGCCGACCATGCCAAGGCACCAGCTTGCGTTGCAGTACGCGCAGGCTGATCTCCATCGCAAAGGCGATCACGGCAATCACCAGAATGCCCAGGATCACAATGTCCGTTACCAGAAACTGAGCGGCGGATTGCACCATGAAGCCCAGCCCGCTGGTGGCTGCAATGAGTTCCGCTGCAACCAGTGTCGACCACCCCACACCCAATCCGATCCTTATGCCGGTCAGGATGTCCGGCAAGGCACTGGGCAGAATCACATGACGGATCAACTGCCAGCGTGTGGCACCCAGGGACTGCGCGGCACGCAGCCTGGCCGGGTCCACCGTGCGTACGCCGGTGGCCGTAGCGATGGCGATGGGCGCGAAAATCGCCAGATAGATCAGCAGCACCTTGGAGAACTCGCCGATGCCGCACCAGATGACGATCAACGGCAGGTAGGCCAAGGGGGGAATGGGGCGGTAGAACTCGATCAACGGATCGAAGATGCCTCGGGCAATACGGTTGTGGCCAATGGCAATTCCCACCGGGATCGCGCTGAGGATGGCTGCGCCCAATGCCAGGCCGATGCGTTGCAGGCTGGCATTCAGATGCTGCCAGAGGTTCGAGTCCATGTAGCCTGTCGTCAGCAGCAACCAGGCCTTCTCCAGAACGGCAGACGGCGGTGGCAGAAACAGGGGATCGATCCATTGCGCAGCGGTCACCAGCCACCAGACGCTCAGTAACGTCGCCAGCGTCAGAGTGCTGATGGTCCGTGTGCTCAATTTTAGGTGCCGCGGGGCACGTACTGCTTTGTCCGCGCCTGTGCTGACAGGATTCTGCAATTCATAGCTGTTCATGCACGCTGCTCCCGTGCGAGGTGGTGCCGGGAAAAGACGGTCGCCAACACATGTTCCCGGGTTTCAATAAAGCGCGGATCGGACTTGATCGCCCGTGCCGACTCTCCGGCGCTGTAGCGTCGTCCGAAATCCAGTTGCAGGCGTTCGGCAATGTGGCCGGGGTTGGGGGCCAGCAGGATCAGGTCAGTGGCCAGAAACACGGCTTCTTCGATGTCATGGGTAATGAGGAATACCGGTTTGGCGGTACGTTGCCAGACTTGCAGCAGCAGTTCCTGCATCTGCTCGCGAGTAAACGCGTCGAGTGCGCCGAACGGTTCATCCATCAGCAACACGCGAGGATCTGCCGCCAGCGCACGGGCCAGGCCGACGCGCTGTTTCTGTCCGCCCGAAAGCTGCCAGATACGGCGTTGTTCAAAACCGGCCAGATCCACCAGGGACAGCATTTCGCGGGCTTTCGCTTCACGCTCTGCACGTGCGACGCCCGCCAGTTCCAGGCCGAAGGCAACGTTGGCCTGCACATCCTGCCAGGGCAGCAGCGCATCGTCCTGAAACACCACACCCCGCTCGGCACCGGGGCCTTCCACAGGTCTGCCGTCGAGTGTGATGCGTCCGGCACTGGGGCGGACAAAGCCCGCGATCAGATTGAGCAATGAGGTCTTCCCGCTGCCGGACGGCCCCAGCGCGACCAGCAATTGTTGTGGCCCCAGGCTCAGGTTGATGTCCGACAGCACAGGTTCCGGCGCGCCGGGGTAGTGCGCGCTGATACGCTCCAGTTGCAATAGAGCCATGGTCATTCCCTCACAGGGGGGTGGTTATTGTGGAATGAAGGCTGTGCTGGTGTACGGCGAGTAGTCCGACAGAACGGCATCGACCTTGCCCTGTTCTTTCAGGAAGGCTGCGGTCTTGGTGATGGCTTCGATGGTCGGGGTGCCCAGCAATACTTTCTGGTCGGAGGCCAATGGATAGACGTTGCCTTGCAGCAGGGCTGGAATATCCGCCGCCTTGGCTCCGGACAACCGGCTCAGCTTGTCGATGTTGCTGGCATTGGCGATCCAGGCGCCGGGGTCCTTGCGATAGCTGGCGTAGGCATCGAGCGTCACCTTGGCGAAGGCGCTGACCACTTGCGGATTCTTGGCTGCGAAGTCCTTGCGCACGATCCAGGCATCGAAGGTGGGCGCACCGACCTGAGCCAGCTCACCAGAGGTAATCAATACCTTGCCGGTTTCTTTGGCTACGCCCAGGGCCGGGTCCCAGACGTAAGTCGCATCGATATCACCGCGCTTCCAGGCTGCGGCAATGGCAGGCGGTGCCAGGTTCAGAATGGTGACCCTGGCCGGATCGATGTTCCAGTGCTTGAGTGCGGCGAGCAGGCTGTAGTGCCCCGTGGATACGAACGGCACGGCGACCTTCTTGCCGATCAGGTCCTGAGGTGTGTTGATGCCTGAACCATTGCGAACCACCAGCGCTTCTGCTGCGCCGATCCGGGTGGCGATCAGAAAGGTTTCCACAGGCAGTTTGCGGGTAGCGGCCGCCGTCAGCGGGCTTGAACCGAGATAACCGATCTGCACGTCTCCCGAAGCAATGGCGGTGATGACATCTGCACCGTTCTCGAATTTGCGCCATTCGATCTTCGAGTGCGTGGCCTGCTCGTAGGCGTTATCGGCCTGCGCGACCTTGGCAGGGTCGACCGTGGTCTGATAGGCAACAGTGAAATCGGCGGCCTGTGCAAGGTAAGAGGCACCTGTCAGCGACAGGGCGACCAAAAGGCGCAGAGAGAAGTGCAGTTTCATGGCGATGCTCCGTATCAGGCGGGCCGGGGACTTGGCTGATGACGGAGCGTAAATGATCTAAGAATTACGAAATAAATAACTTTTCTGACTTAGCTTATGAGCCAAAAACACGCCATGTCAGGCTTGCTATCAAGGCTTCCACACCTGCACATCCCTGGCGTTCACGGCTTTGGGCAGTAGCCCGGCGGCCAGAAATGCATCGGCAATGCTTTGTTGCTCACCCAACTGGCTGGCCTGGACACTTTGCACTGCGTAGCTGCGCCGTGCATTGGCGGCCTCTACGGTCGGGATGTCCAGGTTGCCCCAGAGCGGGCCCAGGATTTTTGCAGCTTCGGTCGGGTGCGCCTTGACCCACTCGCCTGTCCTCTTCAGCTCGGTGAACACCACTTTCAGGACTTCCGGATGGCTGTTGGCGTAAGGGGTTGTGGTCAGGTAGTAGCGTTTGTATTCGGCCAGTCCCGTGCCGTCAGCCAGGGTACGGGTCGGCAGTTGTCGCTGCACGCTGCTCAGAAACGGTTCCCACGCCACCCAGGCATCCACCTTGCGATTCTCGAAGGCCGCTCGGCCATCGGCGGGTGTGAGGTAGGCCGGTTCTATATCGGTGAATTTCAACCCGGCCCTGGTCAGGGCAGCGATCAGCAGGTAATGGCTGCCAGCGGCTTTGGTGACTGCCACTTTCCTGCCCTTGAGGTCGGCCAGGGTCCGCAAAGGGGAGTCGTTGCGTACGACAATCGCCTGCGCGGACGGAGACGCGGCCTCCTGGGCGAAATACGTGAGCCTGGCACCGGCCGCCTGAGCAAAGACCGGAACGGTATCGGCCACGTCGGCACTCAGATCGACGTTCCCGACGTTCAGCGATTCGAGCAGGGGCAGGCCGCTGGGAAACTCGTGCCATGACACCGAAATGCCCTTTTTGTTCAGTTCACGCTCCAGCGTACCCTGGCTTTTGAGCACCGAAATGAGCGTTGAGGACTTCTGAAAGCCGATCCGCAGAGTTTCTTTTGCGTCCGCCAACGCGGGAAGCGTCAGCGTGGTGGCAATTGTCATAATTGTTGCTATTGATGCTGCAAGTGCCCGTTTTACAAGGGTTTCAAGTTTCATGAAGTGGGGTTCCCGGATGGAATTTCGTGACTGGGGAGTCGCAATCCGGTTGTCCGGTAGCTGAAAACTAAACGATCTGACGAACGGTATTAAAATATTTTTTGGGAATTAGCTTATTTGATGGATACACTCGTTGTCGTCTCTGGTTGACATGTGTTGTGACATATATCAAATAGATCTAAATGAGATGTGAATAATTTCTTTTGGATTTATCGAATTTTCACTACCTTGCACCAGTGACACACGCGGTCTAGTCATTTGAGTCTCGAGGCGTACAGCAACCATTGACCTCAACAGTCGGGTCTGTCGCTTAACGCGAATCCATGGGTCAGAGCGTAGCTCGGCACCATCGGTTAAAAAAATTAGATTCACGAGGAGCGTAGCAATGAAGAAGTCCACCCTGGCCCTGGCCGTTACCTTCGGCATCCTGGCTCAGCAGGCCGGCGCTGCAGGTTTCATTGAAGACAGCAAAGCGTCCGTAAGTTCTCGTACCCTGTATTTTGATAACGATCCTCGCGAAGGTACTGGCAACAGCAACCGTGAAACCGCTACTGGCTTGAAGTTCGACTATCAGTCGGGTTTCACCGAAGGTACTGTCGGTTTCGGTCTGGATGCTCAGGCAATGGTCGGTGTTCACCTGGATGGCGGTAAAGGCCATCACGCAGCGAACGGCGGTATTACTCCTACCGATACCGACGGTTCTTCTGTGAATGAGTGGACTCGTCTGGGTGGAAACGCCAAGGCTCGCTTCTCGAAGACCGAGCTGAAACTCGGTAATGCACTGACGCCAAGCCTGCCAATCCTCGTGTCCAACGATGGCCGTTTGCTGCCGCAAGCGTTTGAAGGCGGCACCATTTCCTCCAAGGAACTGGATGGCGTTACTTTCAATGCCGGTAAACTGACTCACGGCATCGGTCGTGCATCGAGCAACTTCGATGGTTTTGCTGTCTCTGGCGGCACAGAAGCTTCCAACAGCTTCGTCTTCGGTGGTGCTGACTGGAAAGTCACTAAAGACCTGACCCTGCAGTACTACTACTCGAACCTGGAAGACTACTACAAGCAGCACTTCCTGGGCTTGGTGCACGTTTACCCAATCGCTGACAACCAGTCTTTCAAGACCGACCTGCGCTACTTCGACAGCAGCTCTGACGGCAAGAACGGCGATGTTGGTTACCGTTTCAACAACAACAACGGCTATGCCAAGAACGCCGGTGAAGTTGATAACAAAACCTGGTCTGCCATGTTCACCTATACCCTGGGTGGTAACTCGTTCCTTCTCGGCCACCAACAGGTGGGTGACGATGGCGGCTTTGTCTGGATGAGCAACGGTAACATCGTTGACAATCGTGGTCGCAACGAAGGTGTGGGTGGTTCCAGCTTCTACCTGTTCACCGATAGCATGATTGGTCAGTTTGCTCGTGCCGGTGAGAACACCACTTTCGGTCAATACTCGTATGACTTCGGCAAAATGGGTGTTCCAGGTCTGAAGGCATCGATTGCTTACCTGAGCGGTCGTGACATCAAGGATGTCAACCGTGCTGTCAACACCGAGCACTCTGAGTGGGAACGCGATATGCGCGTTGACTACGTGATCCAGAGCGGTCCGTTGAAAGGCTTCGGCACTACCTTGCGTCACGGTACTTTCCGTGGCGACAGCACTTCTACTGTTGATACCGACCAGACTCGTCTGATCTTCAACTACACCTACGCTTTCAAATAAGCCGGGTCAGTTGAAAAAGAACCCCGCCTCGTGCGGGGTTCTTTTTGCCTGACATTTAATATTCTTTTCAGGTCTAACCAAATCGATATCCATTCTTTTTAATTTCTTAAAAGGCGGTGCACAGTAGCCCCATCACTCATCGAATGCCCGACCGACACAAGGAGCTACACCATGACACTGCGACTTGGCGATATCGCCCCTGACTTTGAACAGGATTCCAGTGAAGGCCGTATTCGTTTTCATGAATGGCTGGGTAATAGCTGGGGTGTATTGTTCTCTCACCCTGCCGATTTCACGCCGGTCTGCACCACCGAGCTGGGTTTCACCGCCAAATTGAAAGATGAGTTCGCCCAGCGTGGCGTCAAGGCGATTGCCTTGTCCGTGGACCCGGTCGACTCGCATATCAAGTGGATCGATGACATCAACACCACCCAGAACACTCGGGTCAATTTCCCGATCCTGGCCGATGCCGACCGCAAGGTGTCCGATCTGTATGACCTGATCCATCCCAATGCCAGCGATACCCTGACGGTGCGTTCCCTGTTCGTGATCGATCCGAACAAGAAGGTTCGTCTGACCATCACCTATCCGGCCAGCACCGGTCGCAACTTTCACGAGATTCTGCGGGTCATCGACTCGTTGCAACTGACCGACAACTACAAGGTCGCCACCCCTGCCAACTGGGTGGATGGGGACGATGTCGTGATCGTGCCGTCGATCAAGGACGAAGCCGAAATCAAAGAGCGGTTCCCCAAGGGCTACAAGGCCGTCACGCCTTACCTGCGTCTGACGCCACAGCCGAACCGCTGATTCACAGACTCATCGAGTGGGGTTATTCGGGCCGGTTTACCGGCCCTTTTTTATGCCCGCACACATCCCGTAGGAGCGAATTCATTCGCGAAAAAGCCGTACAGCCCATGAATCTTCATCGGTTGGAATGCTTTCTTCGCGAATGAATTCGCTCCTACGGGGGATGGAAATTCTTATATTCAATTTGGAAATAACCAAATGAAAAAATGAGATTTATGGATATAAAAAACTGCTGTTAATGTCATCTCCATCGCGGCGTTTTTCGCCCCATGAATCCTCACCTTACTTGTCCGCCATCGGCCAGGCAGGTGACCACTCACTACACAGCAAAGGAGCGCCCCATGCGCACTCTCATCTTGCGTCGAGGCCTGGTCGCTCTGTTTGCCGCAGCGGTCTCGCTGGGTGTCATCACCCAGGCTCAGGCCGAAGACCTTCGTATCGGTTATCAGAAATACGGCACGCTGGTGCTGCTCAAGGCCAAGGGCTCGCTGGAAAAGCGTCTGGCCGAGCAGGGCGTTAAAGTCCAGTGGACGGAGTTCCCCGGCGGTCCGCAGTTGCTGGAAGGGCTGAATGTCGGTTCCATCGATTTTGGCGTCACCGGCGAAACACCACCAGTCTTTGCCCAGGCTGCCGGAGCCGATCTGCTCTATGTGGCCTACGAGCCGCCAGCGCCGACCAGCGAAGCGATTCTGGTACCCAAGGATTCGCCGATCACGTCGGTGAAAGACCTCAAAGGCAAGAAAGTCGTACTCAACAAGGGCTCCAACGTTCATTACCTGCTGGTTCGAGCGCTTGAAGAGGCCGGTTTGAAATACACCGATATCCAGACGGTGTTCCTGCCGCCTGCCGATGCCCGTGCAGCTTTCGAGCGTGGCAGCGTCGATGCCTGGGTCATCTGGGACCCTTATCAGGCCGCGGCCGAGCAGCAATTGCAGGCGCGTACGCTCAAAGACGGCACCGGTATCGTCGATAACCACCAGTTCTATCTGGCGACCAGGCCCTACGCGCAGAAGAACCCGAAAGTCATTGAGGCGCTGATCGAGGAAGTGCGGGCCGTGGGCGAATGGTCCAAGGCCAACCCCGATGAGGTGACCCGACAGGTTGCGCCCTTGTTGGGATTGCCCGCCGATATCACCCTGACGTCGGTGAAACGCCAGGGTTACGGTGCGCTGTTTCTGACGCCGCCGGTCGTTGCTGCCCAGCAGAAGATTGCTGACAGCTTCTACCAGCTCAAGCTGATTCCCAAACCACTGAGCATTGCTGATGTGGTCTGGACCCCTCCGGCTGCTGTTGCGAAAGCACAGTGATTGTCAGGCCCTTCGAGGAGACCACTCCATGAGCCTTAGTGCTTCGCAACGAACGATTCACCGACTGGCACCCTGGGCGCTTCCCGTCCTGCTGCTGGCGGTCTGGCAACTCTCGGTCAGCGCCGGCTGGCTGTCTACACGCATTCTGCCTGCGCCCAGCGCGGTGATTGAGGCGGGCGTCAACCTGATCGTCAGCGGTGAAATCTGGACTCACCTGGCAATCAGTGGCTGGCGTGCCGGTATCGGTTTTGCCATCGGTGGCGGCATTGGCCTGGTACTGGGTTTTATTACCGGCCTGACCAAATGGGGCGAGCGTCTGCTGGACAGTTCAGTGCAGATGATTCGTAACGTGCCGCATCTGGCGCTGATTCCGCTGGTCATCCTGTGGTTCGGTATCGATGAGACCGCGAAGATTTTCCTGGTCGCCCTGGGCACCTTGTTCCCGATCTACCTGAACACTTACCACGGGATCCGCAACATCGATCCGGCCCTGGTGGAGATGTCCCGCAGCTACGGCCTCTCGGGTTTCAGCCTGTTCCGCCATGTGATCCTGCCGGGTGCCATGCCTTCGATTCTGGTGGGGGTACGTTTTGCTCTGGGCTTCATGTGGCTGACGCTGATCGTGGCCGAAACCATCTCGGCCAGTTCCGGTATCGGTTATCTGGCCATGAATGCCCGCGAATTCCTGCAAACCGACGTCGTGGTGCTGGCCATCGTGTTGTATGCCGTGCTCGGCAAGCTGGCCGATCTGGCGGCCCGTGCTCTGGAACGTGTATGCCTGCGTTGGCATCCGGCCTATCAAGTCAGCAAAGGCGGTGCCGCATGACCAGTCTGAAAGAACAACCTGCACATTTGCTGCGGGGTATCCCGCTGGCGATTCAGAACCTGAAAAAGGCGTTCGGCTCCCGTGAAGTGCTCAAGGACATCGACCTGCACATTCCGGCCGGGCAGTTCGTGGCGGTGGTCGGTCGCAGCGGTTGCGGCAAAAGCACCTTGTTGCGCCTGCTGGCAGGGCTGGACAAGCCCACCGAGGGCGAATTGCTGGCCGGTTCTGCCTCGCTGGCCGATGCCCGGGAAGACACACGGCTGATGTTTCAGGAGGCGCGTCTGCTGCCCTGGAAAAAAATCATCGATAACGTCGGGCTGGGCCTGAGCGGTGACTGGCGTCCGCAAGCGCTCGAAGCACTTGAAGCGGTGGGCCTGGCCGAGCGAGCCAATGAGTGGCCGGCGGCGCTGTCCGGTGGCCAGAAGCAGCGCGTTGCCCTGGCGCGGGCCCTGATTCACAAGCCACGCCTGCTGTTGCTCGATGAGCCACTGGGGGCGCTGGATGCCTTGACCCGTATCGAGATGCAGCAACTGATCGAAAACCTGTGGCGCAAACATGGCTTCACGGTGCTGCTGGTTACCCACGATGTCAGCGAGGCGGTCGCGATTGCCGACCGCGTGATTCTGATCGAAGAAGGCCGCATCGGCCTGGACCTGACCGTCGACCTGCCGCGCCCGCGTGCCCGCGGCTCTCATCGCCTGGCGGCGCTGGAAACCGAAGTGCTCAACCGTGTGCTGTCCCTGCCCGGATCGCCACCGGAACCTGAACCCGTTTCACCATTGCCCACGCAATTGCGCTGGGCCAATTAACCCTATCCCCAAAAGGAAGACAGACCATGACTATCAAAGCCATCAACGTTCGCAACCAGTTCAAAGGCACTATCAAGGAAATCGTTCAGGGTGACGTGCTGTCCGAAATCGACGTCCAGACCGCTTCCGGCATCGTGACCTCGGTCATCACCACCCGTTCGGTCAAAGAACTGGAACTGGCCGTGGGCAGCGAAGTGATTGCCTTCGTGAAGTCCACCGAGGTGTCGATCGCCAAGCTGTGATCGCTCGTGATACACACGACCCCGGACGGTGAAAGCCCTCCGGGGTTTTTCATGGGCGGATCAAAGCGGCTGGGCGCGCTTGGGCAGGAAGGGCGGCAGGTACAGCCCCAGGTAAGCGTCGAACACTCGCATGCCTTCTTCGGCCATGCGCGGGGTGATCTGGTCGTGCAGTTGCACCGAGCGTGCGTAGACACGGTCGCCCAGCTCCATCGCCAGTGCGAAGACATCCACGTCATCCGGCAGCGTCGGGAGCGGGAAGTGGCGGTTGAACACCTCCAGCATCAGGTGGCCCAGTTCGATATCGTGCTGGCGGTCGGCCTGATTGATTTCAGTCAGGCCGTGCTGGGCGAGGATCAGTTGTCGTGCGGCGGCATCGGCGTTGTAGATGCTCAGCATTCGCAGTTCCACCTGACGGGACAGATCGTGCCAGCTCTTGAGTTCGTCATGCTCGATGGGCGCCTGGAGGGAGGCGCGGAAGGCTGCATGAATATCGGCGGTCAGGGCTTCCAGCAAGGCAGGGACACTGGCGAAGAAGTGATAGACCGACGACGGCGGTATCTCGGCGCGCTCGGCCACGCTGTAGATCGACAGGCTGGCCACTCCCTCGGCAGCGAGCAGGGTGCGTGCGGCATCGAGAATCGAATCGATTCGGGCCTGGCTACGTGCTCTGGGTTTGCGAGGTGTGGCGGGGCGGGTCATGGGGTGGTCTCTTGAGCGGGATTGTGGGCATTGTAACGCGGCGTTGCCTTCGCGAATGAATTCGCTCTTACATGGACCGGTGGGAGCGAATTCATTCGCGAAGCCATAAACAAAAACGCCGCACAACCTTGCGGCCTGCGGCGTTTTTACTGCATGCCGGTCAAACGGTGTGCAGGTACCAGTTGTACTCAAGGTCGGAGATGGAGTGCTCGAACTCCTCCAGCTCGCTTTCCTTGCAGGCCACGAAGATATCGATGTATTTCGGGTCGATGTAACGGGCCATGATTTCGCTGTCGTCCAGCTCGCGCAGTGCGTCGCGCAGGTTGTTCGGCAGGCTTTGTTCGTGCTGCTCGTAGGAGTTGCCTTCTACCGGCGCGCCCGGCTCGACCTTGTTGGTCAGACCGTGATGCACGCCTGCCAGCACCGAGGCCATCAGCAGGTACGGGTTGGCATCGGCACCGGCCACGCGGTGTTCGATGCGTACGGCATCGGCCGAGCCGGTTGGCACACGCAGCGCAACGGTACGGTTGTCCAGGCCCCAGGTCGGGGAGTTGGGGACATAGAACTGGGCGCCGAACCGGCGGTACGAGTTGACGTTCGGGCACAGGAACGCCATTTGTGCTGGCAGGGTCTCGAGCACACCGCCGATCGCATGACGCAATGCGGCGTTCTGCTCGGGATCCTCGCTGGCAAAGATATTCTTGCCGTCGCGGTCCAGAATCGAAATGTGGACATGCAGCCCGTTGCCTGCCTGACCCGGATAGGGTTTGGCCATGAAGGTGGTGTCCATTTCATGGTCGTAGGCGATGTTCTTGATCAGACGCTTGAGCAGGACAGCGTAATCGCAGGCCTTGAGCGGATCGGCCACGTGATGCAGGTTCACCTCGAACTGGGCCGGGGCGCTTTCCTTGACGATGGCGTCGGCAGGGATGCCTTGTTCTTTCGCGCCTTCCAGAATGTCCTGGAGGCAGTCGACGTACTCGTCGAGGTCGTCGATCAGGTAGACCTGTGTCGAGTGTGGACGTTTGCCGGAGATGGGCGAGCGTGGCGGTTGCGGGCGACCGTTCACGTTCTCCTGGTCGATCAGGTAGAACTCCAGCTCGAAAGCGGCGCAGATGGTCAGGCCCAGGTCATCGAACTTGGTCACTACCTGACGCAGCACTTCACGCGGGTCGGCGAAGAACGGGTCGCCTTCGAGTTCGTGCATGGTCATCAGCAGTTGGGCCGTCGGGCGCTTCTGCCATGGCTCGTTGCACAGGGTATCGGGGATGGGATAACAGATCCGGTCGGCATCGCCGATGTCCAGGCCCAGGCCGGTGCTTTCCACCGTGGAGCCATTGATATCCAGAGCAAATAAAGAGGCCGGCAGGTTGATGCCTTTCTCGTAAACCTTATGGAGGCTGGTGCGTTCGATGCGTTTGCCACGAACCACACCATTCATATCTGCAATCAGAAGGTCAACGTACAGAACCTCAGGATGTTCCTTAAGGAACGCGTTCGCTTCGTTGAGCTGAACGGCACGCGGGGGTACCGACATGATGCAACACCTTTGTTGTTAAAAATATCAATCATCGAGCCTTGCGGGTTTCAGTCAATCCGAAAGCCAGGATGAAGTCAATAGAGCCTTTGGTTGCCCTGAAACTGCGCAAAACAGCCACTTTTGCTGCCGTTTGGGGCACTCCTTTTGTATTGAAACCCTTGTTGAGTCAGGGGCTGGAAGGGTTGTGTTCTCTTTATTGCGGGAAGTTGTATAAAAAAATGAACAAGGCTAAGCTCGATTGCAACCCACAGAGCAATAAAACCGAGGGTTCAATGCCTTGCCTTCCCTTGATCGATCCTCACTTCTGCACCAGACAGAAAGGTCATGGTCACATTCATACACGTATTCTTGATGACGTGTCGCTGAATCTCACAAGACCCGATAGCACAGTGAGGAGTTCCAGCCATACTGGACATCTGTGTCGGGCTGTACGACCTTTTCATGCCGAACAGTATCACTATAGCGGCCCGCTCGGCCCTCATGCTTTCCAGACACGCAGATGCCACCATAGCGCTTATTCGTATCTGCCGAAACGAGTTGTACAACGTGACGCCGTTGCGTCGAAAAAACGCCTGATAACGATCAGGACACGCCAACCCTGAGGTATTTATGAGTACCAACCTCGACCAGCTCACCGATTGGTTGAAAGAACACAAGATCACCGAAGTCGAATGCATGATGTCCGACCTCACCGGCATTACCCGTGGCAAGATCTCTCCGACCAACAAGTTCATTGCCGAAAAGGGCATGCGTCTGCCCGAGAGCGTGCTGTTGCAGACAGTGACCGGCGATTATGTAGAAGACGACATCTACTACGAATTGCTGGACCCGGCCGATATCGACATGGTCTGCCGTCCCGACCAGAACGCGGTGTATCTGGTGCCCTGGGCCATCGAGCCGACGGCGCAGGTCATTCATGACACGTACGACAAGCAGGGCAACCCCATCGAGCTGTCGCCCCGCAATGTCCTCAAGAAAGTCCTCAAGCTCTACGCCGACCAGGGCTGGCAGCCGATCGTGGCGCCGGAGATGGAGTTCTACCTGACCAAGCGCAGCGACGACCCCGATTACCCGTTGCAGCCACCTATCGGTCGCTCTGGTCGCCCGGAAACGGGGCGTCAGTCTTTCTCCATCGAAGCCGCCAACGAATTCGACCCTCTATTCGAGGACGTCTACGACTGGTGCGAGCTTCAGAATCTGGATCTGGACACCCTGATCCACGAAGACGGCACGGCGCAGATGGAAATCAACTTCCGTCATGGTGATGCGCTGTCGCTGGCCGACCAGATCCTGGTGTTCAAGCGCACCATGCGCGAAGCCGCGCTCAAGCATGATGTGGCGGCCACCTTCATGGCCAAGCCCATGACCGGCGAGCCGGGCAGTGCGATGCACCTGCACCAGAGCATCATCGACATCAAGACAGGCAAGAACATCTTTTCCAATGATGACGGGACCATGAGCCAGTTGTTCCTGCACCATGTCGGAGGTCTGCAGAAGCTCATCCCCGAGCTGTTGCCGCTGTTCGCGCCCAACGTCAACTCGTTCCGCCGCTTCCTGCCGGACACCTCTGCGCCGGTGAACGTGGAGTGGGGGGAGGAAAACCGCACGGTCGGCCTGCGTGTGCCGGATGCCGTTCCCCAGAACCGTCGGGTGGAAAACCGCCTGCCGGGTGCCGATGCCAACCCGTATCTGGCCATTGCCGCGAGCCTGCTGTGTGGTTTCATCGGTATGGTCGAGGGGATCAATCCGAGCGCGCCGGTGGTCGGTCGCGGTTATGAGCGCCGCAATCTGCGTCTGCCGCTGACCATCGAGGATGCCCTGGAGCGTATGGAGAACAGCAAGACCATCGAAAAATACCTGGGCAAGAAGTTCATCGTCGGCTACGTGGCGGTCAAGCGTGCCGAGCACGAGAACTTCAAGCGTGTGATCAGTTCATGGGAGCGTGAATTTCTGCTCTTCGCCGTTTGATTCATGCAGGCGCCGCCGCAGACCCTGCGTGCGGCGTCTTGTTACCGTACCCCCGGACATAGGAAGCGCTGCATGAGTGCCAACAACCCTCAAACCCTCGAATGGCAAGCCTTGAGCAGCGAGCATCACCTGGCACCGTTCAGCGATTACAGGCAGTTGAAAGAAAACGGTCCGCGCATCATCACCCGTGCCGAGGGCGTGTATCTGTGGGACAGCGAAGGCAACAGGATTCTGGACGGGATGTCCGGCCTGTGGTGTGTCGCCATCGGTTACGGGCGTGAAGAACTGGTGGAAGCGGCCAGCAGACAGATGCGCGAGTTGCCTTATTACAACCTGTTCTTCCAGACCGCTCACCCGCCAGCGCTGGAGCTGGCCAAGGCCATTTCCGAGATCACGCCCGAGGGAATGAACCACGTCTTCTTTACCGGCTCGGGCTCCGAAGGCAACGACACCATGTTGCGCATGGTCCGTCATTACTGGGCGCTCAAAGGCCAGCCCGGCAAGAAGACCATCATCAGCCGGGTCAACGGCTACCACGGCTCGACCGTGGCCGGTGCCAGCCTGGGTGGCATGACCTACATGCACGAGCAGGGCGATCTGCCGATCCCCGGCGTGGTGCATATTCCCCAGCCGTACTGGTTTGGCGAGGGCGGCGACATGACGCCCGACGAATTCGGTATCTGGGCGGCCGAGCAACTGGAGAAAAAGATTCTCGAGCTGGGCGTGGAAAATGTCGGCGCCTTCATTGCCGAGCCGATTCAGGGGGCTGGTGGTGTGATCGTTGCGCCGGATACCTACTGGCCGAAGATCAAGGAAATCCTGGCCCGCTACGACATTCTGTTCGTTGCTGACGAAGTGATCTGTGGGTTCGGGCGCACCAGTGAGTGGTTCGGTAGCGATTTCTATGGTCTCAAGCCGGACATGATGACCATCGCCAAGGGCCTGACCTCGGGTTACGTACCCATGGGTGGGCTGGTCGTTCGGGATGAAATCGTTGCGGTGCTCCATGAAGGCGGCGACTTCAACCACGGGTTTACCTACTCCGGGCATCCTGTGGCGGCTGCGGTGGCGCTGGAAAACATACGTATCCTGCGCGAAGAAAACATCGTCGAAAAAGTCCGCTCGGAAACGGCACCATACTTGCAGAAACGTCTGCGTGAGCTGAGTGACCACCCACTTGTAGGTGAGGTGCGGGGTGTCGGCATGCTGGGGGCGATCGAGCTGGTCAAAGACAAGACCACTCGTGAGCGTTACACCGGCAAGGGGGCGGGCATGATCTGTAGAACCTTCTGCTTCGACAATGGCCTGATCATGCGAGCGGTGGGGGATACCATGATCATTGCGCCGCCACTGGTCATCAGCCTTGCGCAAATCGATGAGTTGGTCGAGAAGGCCCGCAAGTGCCTGGACCTGACTCTGGCAGCACTGTAGGAGCGGATTTATCCGCGAAGGGTATACCTCTTCTTCAGATGTATTGGCCTTTCGCGAATGAATTCGCTCCTACGGTCATGGTGTGTTTTGTGGTGAAACTTGGCTTGAAAGCGCGAACCGGAACTTGCCAGACTAATGGCTAGAAGCCGCTAATCTAACGGTCAGTGATAAATATTGGAGCTGTACGCATGAAAACATTTGGCAAGACCCTTCTCGCCTTGTCCCTGATGGGCGTTGTGGCCGCCACTGCGCAGGCAGATGAAAAAGTGCTGCACGTCTATAACTGGTCCGATTACATCGCACCGGACACCGTTGCCAAGTTCGAGAAAGAGTCGGGCATCAAGGTGGTCTACGACGTGTTCGACAGCAACGAAACACTGGAAGCCAAGCTGCTGGCGGGCAAGTCCGGTTATGACATCGTTGTTCCGTCCAATAATTTCCTGGCCAAGCAGATCAAGGCGGGCGTCTATCAGGAACTGGACAAGTCCAAACTGCCTAACTACGGCAACCTGAACAAGGATCTGCTCAAGGCCGTTTCGGTCAGCGACCCGGGTAACAAGCACGCCTTCCCGTACATGTGGGGTTCGATCGGTATCGGCTTCAACCCGGAGAAAGTGAAAGCCGCGCTGGGTGCTGACGCGCCGGTCAACTCCTGGGACCTGCTGTTCAAGCCTGAAAACGCTGCCAAGCTGAAATCCTGTGGCATCAGCTTCCTCGATTCGCCAACGGAAATGCTGCCGATCGCTCTGCATTACCTGGGCTACCCGACCGATTCTCAGGACAAGAAGCAGCTGGCCGAAGCTGAAGCGCTGTTCATGAAGATTCGTCCATCGATTGCCTACTTCCACTCGTCCAAGTACATCTCCGACCTGGCCAACGGCAACATCTGCGTAGCGGTCGGCTACTCGGGTGATATCTACCAGGCCAAGGCCCGTGCCGAAGAGGCGGGTGGCAAGGTCAAGGTGGGCTACAACATTCCGAAGGAAGGCGCTGGCAGCTTCTTTGACATGGTCGCCATTCCCAAGGATGCCGAGAACGTCGACGGTGCCTACAAGTTCATGACCTTCCTGATGAAACCGGAAATCATGGCCGAGATCACCAACGAGGTGCGCTTCCCGAACGGCAACGCCGCAGCGACGTCACTGGTCAACAAGGAAATCACCAGCGACCCAGGCGTGTACCCACCTGCCGATGTACAGGCCAAGCTCTATGCCATCGCTGACTTGCCTGCGGCAACCCAGCGGATCCTGACCCGCAGCTGGACCAAGATCAAATCGGGTAAATAACCCTCTCCCCCCGATACGGTAGGAGCGAATTCATTCGCGAAGCTCTCTTTCATTCAATGCAATGGCAGCGTCTGAACAAGAGCTTTCGCGGATGAATCCGCTCCTACAGGGGGAGTGTCATATAAAGTTTTTTTGCGCTTCACAGTCATCAACGGTAAGTTGCCGACCCATTTTTCAGCTCACCGAAACGGGCACCAGACCCCCATACTGAAAAGGATTGTTTACGTGTCTATTTCTTTATTGGCCAAATCGATGCTCGCTGTTGCGGCGCTGACCACTGTGGCCAGTGTTCAGGCCGAATCCACTGTGCACATTTACAACTGGTCCGATTACATCGGTGAGACCACCCTGGCGGATTTTGAAACCACCACCGGCATCAAGCCGATGTACGACGTATTCGACTCCAACGAGACCCTGGAAGCCAAGTTGCTGGCCGGGCGTACCGGTTACGACGTTGTGGTGCCGTCCAACCATTTCCTTGGCAAGCAGATCAAGGCGGGCGCTTTCCAGAAGCTCGACAAATCGCTGCTGCCCAACTACAAGAACCTCGACCCGGCACTGCTCAAGCGTCTGGAGAAGAACGATCCGGGCAACCAGTACGCCGTTCCCTACCTGTGGGGCACCAACGGCATTGGTTACAACGTCGAGAAGATCAAGGCTGTGCTGGGTGTCGATAAAATCGATTCCTGGTCCGTGCTGTTCGAGCCTGAAAACATCAAGAAGCTCTCCAGCTGTGGCGTGGCGTTTCTCGACTCGGCCGATGAAATGATTCCGGCCGTGCTCAATTACCTGGGCCTGGACCCCAACAGCACCAAGGAGGCTGACTACAAGAAGGCCGAAGCCAGGCTGCTGGCGGTTCGTCCTTATGTCACCTATTTCCACTCCTCCAAGTACATTACCGATCTGGCCAATGGCGATATCTGTGTCGCGGCCGGTTTCTCGGGGGATGTGTTTCAGGCCCGTGATCGTGCAGAAGAGGCGGGCAAGGGTGTGAAGATTGCCTATTCCATTCCCAAGGAAGGAGGCAACCTGTGGTTCGACATGCTCGCCATCCCGGCGGACTCGAAGAACGTCAAGGAAGCCAGCGCCTTCATCAACTACCTGCTCGACCCGGCGGTGATCGCCAAGGTCAGCGATGAAGTGGGTTATGCGAACCCGACGCCGGCCTCCGGCGACCTGATGGATCAGGACATTCGTACCGACGAAGCGGTTTACCCGCCTCAGGACGTGCTGGACCGGTTGTTTGTGAACAGTGAGTTGCCGCCCAAGGTGCAACGTCTGATGACCCGCAGCTGGACCAGGGTCAAGTCGGGCAAATAAAAAATCCAGCGCCCGGCCAATACTGCCGGGCTGCATATTCTGTTGGGAGTTTCACCCATGGCAGTTGCCTCTGGCGCCTACAAGAAAGCCATCGAAGGCGGTCAGCAACCCAAAGAGGTTCTGGTCAGGATCGAGCGGGTCACGAAGAAATTCGACGAGACAGTCGCTGTGGACGATGTGTCCCTGCAAATCAACAAGGGCGAGATTTTCGCCCTGCTCGGCGGTTCGGGGTCCGGCAAGTCCACCTTGCTGCGCATGCTGGCCGGTTTCGAGCGCCCCACCGAGGGCCGGATCTTTCTGGATGGCGTCGACATTACCGACATGCCGCCCTACGAACGTCCGATCAACATGATGTTCCAGTCCTATGCGCTGTTCCCGCACATGACCGTGGCGGACAACATCGCCTTCGGCCTCAAGCAGGACAAGCTGCCCAAGGACGAGATCGACGCCCGCGTGGCCGAAATGCTCAAGCTGGTGCAGATGACCCAGTACGCCAAGCGCAAGCCGCATCAGCTTTCCGGTGGTCAGCGTCAGCGCGTGGCCCTGGCCCGTTCGCTGGCGAAGAAACCCAAGTTGCTGCTGCTCGACGAACCCATGGGCGCACTGGACAAGAAACTGCGTTCGCAGATGCAACTGGAACTGGTGGAAATCATCGAGCGCGTAGGCGTGACCTGCGTGATGGTGACCCACGACCAGGAAGAGGCCATGACCATGGCCGCGCGTATCGCGATCATGCACCTGGGCTGGATTGCCCAGATCGGCAGCCCCATCGATATCTACGAAACCCCGACCAGCCGTCTGGTCTGCGAGTTCATCGGCAGCGTCAACCTCTTCGAGGGCGAGGTGATCGAGGACATGGAGGGGTATGCGCTGATCCAGAGTCCTGACCTTGAGCGCCAGATCTATGTCGGGCACGGTGTGACCACCTCGGTGGAAGACAAGCACATCACCTATGCACTGCGCCCTGAAAAGCTCCTGATCACCACTGAACAGCCGACGTTCGAGCACAACTGGTCGCGCGGCAAGGTGCATGACATCGCCTATCTGGGCGGCCATTCGGTGTTCTACGTCGAGTTGCCCGGCGGCAAGCTGGTGCAGTCCTTCGTGGCCAACGCCGAGCGTCAGGGCACCCGGCCTACCTGGGACGATGAAGTCTATGTGTGGTGGGAAGACGACAGCGGCGTGGTGCTGCGCTCATGAAAATCCGCAAGATCAAACGTGCCTTTCAGCGAATCACGCCCAATGGCCGCCAATTGGTCATCGGTGCGCCGTTTCTCTGGCTGTTCCTGTTCTTCGCCCTGCCGTTCCTGATCGTTCTCAAGATCAGCTTCGCCGAGGCGGATGTGGCGATCCCGCCTTATACCGAAATCTTCAGTTACGCCGAAGACAAGCTGCAACTGGTCCTTAACCTGGCCAACTACACGTTGCTGAGCGGTGACGACTTATACATTTCGGCTTATCTGGGCTCGCTGAAGATGGCGTTCTTCAGCACCTTGCTGTGCCTGCTGATCGGTTACCCGATGGCCTACGCCATCGCCAATGCCCGCAAGGACATGCAAACCGTGCTGTTGCTGTTGATCATGATGCCGACCTGGACGGCGATCCTGATTCGCGTCTACGCCTGGATGGGCATCCTCAGCAATAACGGGCTGCTCAATGCCTTCCTGATGTGGCTGGGGCTGATCGACGAGCCGTTGCAGATCCTCAACACCAACCTGGCGGTCTATATCGGCGTGGTCTATTCCTACCTGCCGTTCATGATCCTGCCGCTGTACGCCAACCTGGTCAAACATGACCCGAGCCTGCTGGAAGCGGCGTCCGACCTGGGTTCCAGCACCTTCAACAGCTTCTGGAAAATCACCGTGCCGCTTTCCAAGAATGGCGTGATTGCCGGCTGCATGCTGGTGTTCATCCCGGTGGTGGGCGAGTTCGTCATCCCGGAACTGCTGGGTGGCCCGGAAACCCTGATGATCGGTCGGGTGCTGTGGCAGGAGTTCTTCAACAACCGCGACTGGCCGGTGGCTTCGGCGCTGGCGGTCATCATGTTGCTGGTATTGATCGTGCCCATCATTCTGTTCAACCGCAGCCAGGCCAAGGAATTGGAGGGCAAGGTATGAACCGTTTTCGCTTCTCCAACCTGATCCTGGTGCTCGGCCTGTTGTTCATCTACGCGCCGATGGTCATTCTGGTCATCTACTCGTTCAACGATTCCAAGCTGGTCACGGTCTGGGGTGGCTGGTCGGTCAAGTGGTACGTCGGCCTGCTGGACAACACCCAATTGATGGGCTCGGTAGGGCGCTCACTGGAAATCGCCCTCTACACGGCCATTGCCGCTGTTGCACTGGGCACGATGGCGGCCTTTGTGCTGACCCGCATTTCGCGTTTCAAGGGGCGTACGTTCTTCGGCGGTCTGGTCACGGCTCCACTGGTGATGCCGGAAGTGATCACTGGTCTGTCGCTGTTGCTGCTGTTCGTGGCCATGGCGCAGTTGATCGGCTGGCCGCAGGAGCGCGGCATCGTCACCATCTGGATCGCTCACACCACGTTTTGTGCGGCTTACGTCGCGGTGGTGGTGTCGGCGCGTCTGCGTGAGCTGGACCTGTCCATCGAAGAGGCGGCCATGGACCTGGGCGCGCGGCCGTGGAAGGTGTTTTTCCTGATCACCATCCCGATGATCGCGCCATCGCTGGCAGCGGGTGGCATGATGTCCTTTGCCCTGTCGCTGGATGACCTGGTACTGGCCAGTTTCGTTTCCGGGCCGGGTTCGACGACCCTGCCGATGGAAGTGTTCTCGGCCGTGCGCCTGGGCGTGAAGCCTGAGATCAACGCGGTGGCCAGCCTGATCCTGTTGGCAGTCTCGCTGGTGACCTTCCTGGTCTGGTTCTTCACCCGCCGTGCAGAAGAGCGCCGCAAGCGCGCTATCCAGCAGGCGATCGAAGAGAGTGCTGCCGAGAGTTACAAACCCAAGTCGGTATAAATCACTTTCTTTGTGGGAGCGAATTCATTTGCGAAAGGCCTTCGCGGATAAATCCGCTCCCACACAGTTTGTGTGTTATTGAACTGGCACCAGCTTCAACAACCCTTCCGTGTGTGCTTCAACATCCTTCTCGCTGAAATGCTGCGGCATGTACTCGCCGTTGACGAACGCCTTGGTCTGATCCGAATAGTGCCTGTCGAACGGTACGCCGCTTTGTCCGACCGGGTTGATGCCCAGGCTATGGGCCGGGTCGGCAAAGTCGATCAGGCGGCGGGTCGAAGGGCCATAGTTGATGGGCCATGGCGCTGTGCGCAGGCGTGAAGAGAGGTTATTGGGCACTTCATGGCTGCCGGGCGCAGCATAAGGGCCGACATTCAGCACGCGGTCCAGTGGCTTCTGCGAACCCAACGGATGGCCTTGGGTCAGGGTGTGCACCTTGCCCCAGACCCATTCGTCCGCATTGTTGCCGTACATGGATTTCAGATGCGAAACGCTGGCACGCCAGGCGACCTTGACGGTATTGGCCCGGCTTTCGGTGTGGGGTGAGTGACGATTGTTCCACCACGGCGAGTTGGCATCGGCCGCCAGACGGGGCAGGGCCGCGTCGAGTACACGCGATGTCGTCAGGGTTTCAAAGAAACCGTCGCCCAGCTCGTCATGGAAGGTTTCTTCCGTGAGATCGAACAGGAACTGGCTGAACAGCGTCGCGCCGACCGAGTCGACCGGGTAATCGCCTTTCCACTGCGCCAGACGCTCCACCAGCGCCAGTTCTTCAGGGTCGGTGATGACGGTGCGCAGCACGGGAATCAGCGGCTTCAGGATGCTGTCGGCATACTCAGTCCGGGTGCCCAGCTGCAAGGCCTTGGTGTTGTTCAGGTCCCACTTGATCGCCGGGTCACTCAACTGCTTGTTCAGGTATTGACCACGGTCGGCCGGGTTGTAATAGCCCGGAATCTGCATGCCGGTCGGAGAGAGGGGCTGAAAGTTGGCCGAAACGATATAGCCGCGGGCCGGGTTCTCTTCCTGAGGGTTGGCGCTGAACGGGTAGAAACCGAGCTTGTCGGCCTGTGAGGTGCTGCCGTCCAGAATGTAGGCCGGGTTGACGCCTTCGGGGCGGATCGGCAATTGCGCAGCCGCCCACCAGCCGATATCGCCCTGGCTGTTGGCCCAGACGATGTTCAGGCCCGGCGATTGAATCTTCTCGGCAGCATGACGCATCTTTTCCAGGGTGTTGGCGCGGTTGGCTTCATAGAAGCCATCGAGTACCGGGTTCTCCGACACCAGGAACGACCACCACAGGGCAATCGGTGCCTTGCCGGCGTTCTTGCCCACTACATCGTTGACGATCGGACCGTGGGGTGACTGGCGCAGGGTCAGCGTGACGTCCGGCTGGCCCTTGACCTTGATCTGCTGCTCGCTGCTGGTCATGTCCACCCATTTGCCCTGATACCAGATCTGGTTCGGGTTTTCGGGGTTGACCTTCTCGGCGATCAGGTCCACGTCATCGTTCTGGAACATGGTCAGGCTCCAGCCGAAGTCCATGTTGTGGCCCAGAAAGGCAAAAGGATTGAGCGCTTGATGATGGCCGTACAACTCAAAGCCCGGTGCCGATAGCTGGGCTTCGTACCATACGGACGGCACTGAGAAGCTGATATGTGGATCGCCTGCCAGCAAGGGCTTGCCGCTTTGGGTGCGGCTGCCGGACACCGCCCAGGCGTTACTGCCTTCGAACTGTGGCAGACCGGCCGCTGCGACGGCCTCGTGGCTGAGTTGGGCCAGGGTGTTGAGGTCTTTCCAGTCGGCACTGGCCAGAGACGGCTTTTGATCGAGCATGCCTTGTGGATGCCAGTCCAGGTCGAACACCTTCAGGTATTGCGGGCCGAGTTCATCGCGGACATAGGTCAGCAGCGGCTCGGTCCGGAAGGCTGCCGCGAAGCTGTAGGCCAGATAACCGGCGATGCTGAGCGTGTCCTCGGGGGTGAACGGTCGTTTGGGGATGCCCAGTACGTCGAACTCCATGGGCCTGGCGTGGGTGTCCTGATACTGGTTGACGCCATCCAGATAGGCTTGCAGGGCTTTCCAGGACGGGGCGTCCGGATTCTGCCGGGCCGCATAGGCGTCCGCGTGTTCACGGATGCGCAGGCTGCGGAACAGTTTGTCGGTGCCGATCAGGTTGGGGCCAAGGATCTCGGCCAGTTCACCCCGCGCCAGACGGCGCAGCATTTCCATCTGGAACAAACGGTCCTGGGCATGCACGTAACCGAGGGCGCGGTACATGTCGGCTTCGTTCCCGGCGCGGATATGCGGTACGCCGCGCTCGTCGTAGCGCACGCTGACCGGCGCCTGCAGATGAGCCATGGCGATTTCGCCGTCACGCACGGGCTGCTTGCTGTGGATATACCAGCCAGCACCGGCGGCAAGCAGCGCGAGGATGATGGCGAGGATGGAAAGGATGCGTTTCATTCAACTTCCCTATGAAAGGCTCGGGCAGGGGGTATGCAGGCTACAGGAGTGGATGGTTTTCGCGAATGAATTCGCTCCTGCGGTAGGAGCCAATTCATTCGCGAGAGGCCAAAGCGGTATCTACAGGAACGGATAAGCGCTCGGGATATTTATTGCCAGGCGCAATAACAACCGACCGCCAGGGTGTGGGTGGCATTCACGCTGCGGCCTTCGATCAAGGCATTGAGGATCGGTTCGATAAAGCTGTTGCTCGCGTTGCAGGTCAGCCCTTCGCTGTAAGGCCCGAAATACGCGAGTCTGCCTTCTTTATCCCAGATGGCGACGGCAGGGCTGGCGGTGACCCTGTCGACGCCGGGAAGAGTCGCCAGCTTTTTGATCGCTGCCGGCCCTGGTGGCGAGGCGTTGGCGGTGCCGGGCTTTTGCACGACATAGAAGTCCACGCCTTTATCGCCTCCGAAACGTTCAACCAGTTCGCCCAGATGCTGCTGATTGCCGACATTGCAGGGGCAGGCCGGGTCTTGAAAATGCACCAGTCGAATGCGTCCTGGGCCTGCCAGTTCAGGCGGAAGGCTCAGCGTGTCGCCGGTGAACAGGGCGGTCTGATCGCTGAAAGCGCGCACGTAACGGCTCTGAAACCATTCATAGGTCATCCAGAGTCCAGTCGCACACACCAGGGTAAACAGGCAGACAAGCAGAGAGGTGCGCTGTGAGGCTTTCATGACAGACGTTTCTATTTAAGGTGGTGTAGCTTGCCATGCCAGGTCAGACAGATGAATATCGCTACACTGTCTTTTCAAGATCCTGCCGGAATCCGGAAGCCTTATGTCCGCAACGTTTGACCCCGATCAACTTCGCGCCACGCTGTCGCCGCTGAGCGCCATGGAACCGCTCTCTCTGGACGGGCAGGTCTATCAGCGTTTCTATGGGCTGGCCGGTCTGGGAGGCGAGCACGTCATACGCAGCTGGCTCGGGCGTCTGGATGTCGGGGGCTATGAAATCGTGGGGCAGGTCTGGCTTCCCGAGACCCCGGTGGCGACCCTGTTCCTGTTCCATGGGTTCTATGACCACATGGGGCTGTATCGCTACGTGATCGAGTGGGCGCTGGCTCAGGGGTTTGCGGTCATTTCCTGCGACTTGCCGGGGCACGGGCTGTCCAGTGGCAGCCGGGCGAGCATCAATGACTTTGCCGAGTATCAGGCGGTGTTGCAGCGTCTGTTTCTGGAAGCCGAAGCGTTGAACCTGCCTCACCCCTGGCACCTGTGCGGGCAAAGCACGGGTGGGGCCATCGTGATCGATCATTTGCTCAATCAGGGGCACGACAGCCCGGCGCAGGGCAAGGCCATTCTCCTGTCGCCTCTGGTCCGGCCGCGTGCCTGGGGCTGGTCCAGACTCAGCTACTACATGCTCAAGCCTTTTGTGGATGGCATTACCCGGCGTTTTTCCGAGAACACCAATGCCCCGGCGTTTCTGCCGTTTCTGCTGGCCGATCCGCTACAGCCTCGTCGCCTGCCGACGGTCTGGGTCGGTGCTCTGTCGCGCTGGATCGTGCAGATCGAACGTGCGCCGCGCAGCACGCGCAGTCCGTTGATCATCCAGGGGGATGCGGACATGACCGTTGACTGGGACCACAACCTGACGGTGCTCAAGAGCAAGTTCAACGAACCGCAGATCCTCATGCTCGGCAAGGCACGCCATCATCTGGCCAATGAGGTGCCCGAGTTCCGGGCGCGGTATTTCGAGTTTCTGAAGGGGCGAATGGAGTAGTCCAGCCGCCTGGGTCGGCGTCAGATACCGCCGGAAGACAGGCTGGATGTGCTTTGACCGACTGCCAGACCTGCACGGATCGCGGCGAGCGCGGCCTGATAGTAGGCCTTGCCTTCCGGTGATTCGGCGAAGGTCGAGAACTCTTCCAGCTCGGGATCGGACAGGTCGCGGTAGACATACAGCAGCGTATTGTTCAGATCCTCGCTGATCTGCGCCATCAGGCGTTCGCGCTGGCCTTCAAGCATCCCTTGTGCCTGACCGCCTCCCAGAAGCCCCGGAATCATCTGGCTCAGGCTGTCGGCAGCCACACCGGCAATGGCGAGGCTGACTTCGGCACCGGCCTGTTTGGCGGGCAGCGCCTGGGCCAGATGACCGATCAGCAACTGACGGGTGGCATCGGCTTCGATATGGGGCAGCCCCTGGGCGTGCTTGGCCAACTGGTCGGCACGGGTGGCGGTCAGTTCGGCCTTGACGATCTTGCGCCCCAGCGGAGACTGGAAGAACCGCAGGGCCGGCGCCGGGTCCTTCAGGCTTTCACGCAGACGCTTTTCGGCGCGCTGGTCCATGGCCTGCGGTGCAAAACGCTGGTTGCTGTTGGTGACCAGGGCCTGATAGACCGCGGCGGGCAGGTTGTCGCGATAGCGTTGCTGGGCCGCCTTGATCGCATCGTTGAAATGCGCGCGCTGTTCCGGCCAGCCTGCGGTCTTGTACAACTGATCGTAGCTGTCTGCCCAGGCAGGCAAAGTGCAGAACAACAACAGCAAAACAAACAAACGACGCATTCGGGACTCCTGTCGACAGGTCGCTATTCTCGGGGTGTTAGCGGGGATTTGTCGAGTTATGACTGCCCTTGCAAGATGAAAACACCCTGACATGACTGTGCGGCATACACACCTCTGTCGGATTCAGAGGCTTATGGATACTATGCACGCCATGCGCATATCTCCTGAACATCCTCTCCTGCTGCGAATCGTCGACGACCTGGCCGCCAATGGCTGGTCGCAGCAGAATATTTTCCTGCCCGAAGGTCTGACCCGTGAACTGGCACAAGAGTGCCATCGCCGGGCCGAAGAAGGCGAGCTTGAACCGGCCGCGGTGGGACGAGGGCTTGCACAGGAAGTGCGCGAAGGCATCCGTGGCGATCATATCCAGTGGATCGAGCCCGGCCAGGCCGAGTGCAGCGACCGTTACCTTGAACTGATGGACAGCTTGCGTGTTGCGCTCAACCGCGGCCTGTTCCTGGGGCTTGAGGATTATGAGAGCCATTTCGCGATGTACCCGCCGGGCGCTTTCTACCTCAGGCATCTGGACCGTTTTCGCGACGATGACAAGCGCATGGTCACGGCGGTGCTCTATCTGAACCAGGCCTGGCTGCCGGAGCATGGCGGCCAGTTGCGCATGTACCTCAAGAATGACGTGACCTACGACGTCCAGCCCACCGGCGGTTGTCTGGTGGTGTTCATGTCCGGCGATGTGCCTCATGAGGTATTGCCGGCGACACGTGACCGGCTCTCGGTGACCGGCTGGTTCCGGCGTCGCGGTGCCGAGCCGTTTCTGTGATGGCCTGAGCCGGTTTCATGAAATCGGCGTCATGAAGCACATTCTCCAGTCATGAGCGTCGAGAGCGAACTATCGTAAAGGGCGCTCTTGAGAGGTTCTGAACCGAAAGCCCGGGTTCAGGGTCCGATACCTAGCCTCATAAAAGTCTGGAGAGACCATGACATCCCTATTTTCTAGAACTGCCCTCGTCAGCCTGCTACTGGGAGCCTCTGCTCTGGTTCAGGCGGCCGATATTCCACGTACGCCTTCGCCTGCGGGCGCAGAGGTCTACATCATTTCACCCAAGGATGGTGAAATCGTGACGTCGCCGTTCAAGGTCCAGTTTGGTCTGAAGGGGATGGGCGTGGCACCGGCGGGTGTCGATATTCCCGAAACGGGCCATCATCATTTGCTGATCGATGTGAAGGATGAGCCAGCGGCGAATGTTCCATTGCCGACCACCGACAATATCCGCCATTTCGGCAAGGGCCAGACCGAAACCGAGCTGAGCCTGCCACCGGGCAGTCACACCTTGCAATTGATTGTGGGCGACAAGGCGCATATCCCGCTGAACCCGACAGTCGAGTCGAAGAAGATCACCGTCAACGTCAAGTAGGAGCGAATTTATTCGCGAAGGACAGCAGGAGGGAGTAGGAGCGAATTCATTCGCGAATGAATTCGCTCCTACAGGAAGCTATCAGAACAGAACGCGGCTACGGATGGTGCCTTTGATCTGTTGCAGCTTCTCTTGCGCGAGGTCCGAGTACTCGGCATCGACGTCGATGACCACGTAGCCGACGGTCTCGTTGGTCTGCAGGAACTGGCCGGAGATGTTGATGCCGTTTTCCGCGAAGACCTTGTTGATTTCGCTCAGCACGCCCGGAATGTTCTCGTGGATGTGCAGCAGGCGGTGCTTGCCAGGGTGGGCAGGCAGGGCCACTTCCGGGAAGTTGACCGAGGACACCGACGTACCGTTGTCGCTGTACTTGACCAGCTTCTCTGCCACTTCCAGACCGATGTTGGCCTGAGCTTCGGCAGTGGAACCGCCGATGTGCGGGGTCAGGATCACGTTGTCCAGGCCACGCAGCGGGCTCTCGAAGATGTCGTCGTTGGAGCGTGGCTCCACCGGGAATACATCGATGGCCGCGCCGATCAGGTGCTTGTCTTTGATGGCCGAAGCCAGTGCTTCCAGCTCGACCACGGTGCCACGTGCAGCGTTGATCAGAATGGCGCCTTTCTTCATGGCACGGATTTCTTTCTCACCGATCATCCACTGGGTGGATGGCAGTTCAGGCACGTGCAGCGAGACGATGTCGGCCAGGCCCAGCAGTTCGGTCAGGCTGGTGACCTGGGTGGCGTTACCCAGTGGCAGCTTGGTCAGTGGATCGAAGAAGAACACCTGCATGCCCAGGCTTTCAGCCAGAACCGACAACTGAGTACCGATCGAGCCGTAACCGATGATGCCCAGCTTCTTGCCGCGAATCTCGAAGGAGTTGGCCGCGCTCTTGATCCAGCCGCCACGGTGGCAGGAAGCGTTCTTCTCGGGGATGCCGCGCAACAGCAGGATGGCTTCGGCCAGAACCAGTTCGGCCACGGAGCGGGTGTTGGAGTACGGGGCGTTGAACACCGCGATACCACGCTCACGTGCAGCGTTGAGGTCGACCTGGTTGGTGCCGATGCAGAAGCAGCCGACGGCGACCAGCTTCTTGGCGCTGTCGAACAGCTCTTCGGTCAGTTGCGTGCGGGAGCGGATGCCGATGAAGTGAGCGTCGGCGATCTTTTCCTTCAGCTCGGCTTCCGGCAGAGACTTGGTGTGGTACTCGATGCTGGTGTAGCCGGCGGCCTTGAGGACGTCGACGGCGGATTGGTGGACGCCTTCGAGAAGAAGGAACTTGATCTTGCTCTTGTCGAGGGAAGTCTTGCTCATCTGCGTAAACCTGTGTCCCGGAGAAAAATGGCAGGAGGGGGCCGGATCGGCTGTGGGCACGATTCGCGGGGGGCGTATGCTAGCATATGCACCCCGCGAAACCCCATTCCTGAACGTGAACCGTTCTCAGGATGCCCATGAAATCTTCGAGAGTTGCGTCGATGACACATCCCGCTTTGATTGATGAGCTCAAGACCCTGGTAGAGCCAGGCAAGGTGTTGACCGATTCCGGCTCCCTTGAAGCCTACGGAAAGGATTGGACCAAGCAGTTCGCGCCTGCCCCTCTGGCTATCGTATTCCCCAAGACCATCGAGCAGGTTCAGGCCATCGTGCGCTGGGCCAATGAGCGTCTTGTGGCGCTGGTGCCTTCGGGTGGCCGGACGGGGCTTTCCGCCGCCGCAGTCGCGGCCCATGGAGAAGTGGTGGTTTCGTTCGACTACATGAACCAGGTGCTGGAGCTCAACTTCACGGACCGCACGGCCGTTTGTCAGCCCGGTGTGATCACCCGGCAGTTGCAGACGCTGGCCCAGGAAAACGGCCTGTATTACCCGGTGGATTTTGCGTCGTCGGGTTCCAGTCAGATTGGCGGCAATATCGGCACCAATGCTGGCGGGATCAAGGTCATTCGCTACGGCATGACCCGCAACTGGGTTGCGGGCCTCAAGGTCGTCACCGGCAAGGGCGACCTGCTGGAGTTGAACAAGGACCTGATCAAGAACGCTACCGGCTATGACATGCGCCAGTTGTTCATCGGTGCCGAAGGCACGCTGGGCTTTGTGGTCGAGGCCACCATGCGTCTGGACCGTGCGCCCCGCAACCTGACGGCGATGGTACTGGGCACTACCGACTTCAATTCGATCATGCCGGTGCTGCATGCCTTCCATGGCAAGCTGGACCTGACCGCGTTCGAGTTCTTTTCCGACAAGTCGTTTGCCCGGGTCATGGCCCGTGGCGACGTTCCTTCGCCATTCGACACCCCGTGTCCGTTCTATGTGCTGCTGGAGTTCGAGGCCACCACCGAAGACGTGGCCAACGATGCCCTGGCGACCTTCGAGCACTGTGTCGAGCAGGGTTGGGTGCTCGATGGCGTCATGAGCCAGAGCGAGCAGCAGTTGCAGAACCTCTGGAAGCTGCGTGAGTACATTTCCGAGACCATCTCCCACTTCACGCCCTACAAGAACGACATTTCGGTCACGGTTTCAAAGGTGCCGGCCTTTCTGAGCGAGATCGATGCCATCGTGGCCGAGCATTACCCCGATTTCGAGGTGCTCTGGTACGGTCATATCGGTGATGGCAACCTGCACTTGAACATCCTCAAGCCCGAGAACCTCGACAAGAGTGAGTTCTTTGAGACCTGTGCAAAGGTCAACAAATGGGTGTTCGAGACGGTCGAGAAATACAACGGGTCGATTTCTGCCGAGCACGGTGTGGGGATGACCAAGCGTGACTATCTGACGTACAGTCGCTCTCCCGCTGAAATCGAGTACATGAAAGCTCTGAAAGCGGTCTTCGACCCTAACGGCATCATGAACCCGGGCAAGATATTCCCAGTGTGAAATCAACCAAGCCAGCCTTACAGACCCAGGAGACGCCATGAGCTACCAGCATAAATATGTCGATGGAACGAGCATCCACTTCCCGCTGGGCAAAGTGGTCTGCATCGGTCGTAACTATGCCGAGCACGCCAAGGAACTGGGCAACCCTGTACCGACCGAGCCTTTGCTGTTCATGAAGCCCGGCAGTGCGGTGGTGGCCCTGGAAGGCGGGTTCAGCATCCCGGCAGACCGTGGCTCCGTGCATTACGAGGCCGAGATTGTTGTCTTGATCGGCAAACCGTTGAGCAAGAACCCTTCCCGTGAAGAAGTGCTCGACGCCATCAGTGGTTTTGCGCCAGGTCTGGACCTGACCCTGCGTGACGTGCAATCGCGTCTGCGTGAGAAAGGCCTGCCATGGGAACTGGCCAAGTGTTTCGACGGTGCAGCGGTCGTGGCGCCTTTCGTACCGGCTGAAACCTACCCGGACCTGACCGATATCGGCATTCGCCTGAGCATCAACGGCAAGGTCGTGCAGGATGGCAACAGCAGCCTGATGCTCAACCCGATCGTGCCGATGATCCAGCACATGGCCGCCAACTTCTCGTTGCAGGCGGGCGACATCATCATGACCGGCACCCCGGCCGGTGTCGGGCCGTTCGAGGCCGGTGACGAAATCGTGCTGGAGCTGACCGGCCAGACCCGCTTTGAAAGCAGCGTTCGTTAAGCGTTAATTCGCCGCAGAAAAACCGCCGGGGAGCCCGTCTCCGGCGGTTTTTTGTTTATGGGCGGTAATTTGCGGCTAAATTGGCGATTTTTTCACACTTGATCTGGATAATCCGGCTGCCTCTCCTGTGAGAGCATCACGCCATGATTGCGTGATATCAGCTTGTGAACTCTGGAATGGCTATGCTACCCACGACTCAAAATCGACGTTTTCGCATGCCGCGCATGCGTTGGTATGCATGGATGCTGCTTATTCTGGCCTTGGGCTACGGCCTGGCGTTTGTCATGCATTGGGACGATCGGGCACGGCTCTGGTTGCAGGAAGGTTTCGAGAGCAAGGCCTCCCGCAGCGCCAGTATCTGGTTGCCGGACTACAAGGTCGATATCGATGCCAAGGTCTTGCCGGGAATGGAGAAGCACGAAGCTTCCGACCTTTCCTATAACCCTGTCACCAGGACGCTGTTTTCGGTCATGGGCAAGCACCCGTTCCTGGTAGAGCTGACGCTCAAGGGCGATGTGTTGCGCAAGATCCCCCTGGTCGGCTGGAGCAATCCCGAAGGCGTTGCCGTCATGAAAGATGGCCTGCTCGCCATTACCGACGAGCGCCAGCATATGCTGACCATCGTCAAGGTAACCGCTGACACCACGACGCTGAATATCGCTGATTTCCCGAAATACGATCTGGGACCGTCCGAAAACCAGAACAAGGGGTTCGAGGGGGTTGCCTGGGACCCGGCTCGTCAGCAATTGCTGCTGGGGGAAGAACGTCCACCGACGCTTTACACCTGGAAAAGCGATGGCGGTGATGTATTGAAAGGCGAGAAACAGAAAGTCCGCAATGACTCTCTGGATCTGCGTAATCTATCGTCCTTGAGTGTCGATCCTCGTACGGGGCACGTACTTGCCCTGTCTGCTGATTCACATCTGCTGCTGGAGCTGGATGAGCATGGCGAACAGGTGAGTTTCATGACCTTGCTGGGTGGCATGAACGGTCTGAAGGACACCATCCCGAGAGCGGAAGGTGTAGCGCTGGATGATGACGGCACTCTTTATATCGTCAGCGAGCCGAACCTCTTCTATTCATTCCGCAAGCACTGAGCCCCCCCGTAGGAGCGAATTCATTCGCGAAAAAAGTTGGTTCGCGAATGAATTCGCTCCTACAGCAACAATGGCATTGAGCTATTAAGCATGAATTCATATTCCCGTGATATTCATGCTGCCCCGTTTGATTTTTGAGTCATTTTGATGCGTCGCTCTATCCGGTCTTCTTTCCTGTTCGTGTTGTTGATTGCCCTGGCTGCACTGTTGTTCTTTGCCGATCGGGAGTTTCGTTTCGTGAAACGTGCCTCGTTTGCCTGGCAGACGTTCTGGCAACCTGAATCGATCAAATCGGTCGGTCTTGATCGCTATCGCGTCGTGATTGAAGGGCAGGTCATTGAAGGGTTGGAGGATGATGTCTCGGCCCTGAGCTACGATCCAGACCGCAAAAGCCTGTTCACGGTGACCAATCAGAAGAATGAACTGGTCGAGCTGAGCCTGGAGGGTCGTATCCTGCGAAGGATTCCGTTGACCGGTTTCGGGGATTCGGAAGCGGTCGAGTACATCAGTCCCGGTGTTTACGTCATCAGCGATGAACGCCAGCAACGGCTGCTCAAGGTTAATGTCGACGACACGACCCGTTCGCTCGATGCTGCCGATGCCGAGCTACTGACCCTGAGCCTCGATACGGGGCGCAACAAGGGCTTTGAAGGTCTGGCCTATGACGCGAAAGGGCAGCGGTTGTTTATTGCCAAGGAAAGCGAACCGGTGCAGATCATTGAAGTGCGCGGGTTCCCGCAGCCCGATACCGGGGACGCCAATAGCCTGAATGTCATTTTTGATGGCAAGCGTGATGCCGGCCTGTTTGTACGCGACCTGTCCAGCCTGTATTTCGATGCGCCCACAGGGCATTTGATGGCCATGTCCGATGAGTCGAAACAGATTCTGGAACTCAATGAGCTGGGGCGACCCATTGCCAGTGCTTCGTTGAAAAAGGGCCAGATGGGCTTGAGCAAGAGCGTGCCACAGGCCGAGGGCTTCACCATGGATGACGAGGGGACTCTTTACGTGGTGAGCGAGCCGAACCTGTTCTATTCGTTTCGCAAGCCGTAAGCATCAGGACCTCCACGATGTGTGGAGGTCCTGTACAGGCTTGCCTGCAGCTTAGCGCGTCAGGGTTTTCACGCCTTCGGCAGTACCCAGCAACAGCAGGTCGGCCGGACGGTCTGCGAACAGGCCGTTGGTGACCACGCCCACGATGGCGTTGATCTGGGTTTCCAGCTCCACCGGGTTGGTGATGCTCATGTTGTGGACGTCGAGAATGATGTTGCCGTTATCGGTCAGTACACCTTCACGATAGACCGGGTCGCCGCCCAGTTTGACCAGCTGGCGTGCAACGTGGCTGCGAGCCATCGGGATGACTTCGACCGGCAGCGGGAAGGCGCCCAGCACGGGCACCAGTTTGCTGCCATCGGCGATGCAGATGAACGTCTTGGCTACGGCGGCCACGATCTTTTCGCGTGTCAGCGCCGCGCCGCCGCCCTTGATCAGGTTCAGGTGCTCGTCGCTTTCGTCGGCGCCGTCGATGTAGAACTCCAGATCGCTGACCGTGTTGAGTTCATAGACCGGAATCCCGTGGCTCTTGAGGCGTGCTGCCGTGGCTTCGGAGCTGGCGACCGCGCCGTCGAAGGCGGCCTTGTGCTTGGCCAGTGCATCGATAAAGCAGTTGGCTGTGGAGCCGGTGCCGACACCGATGATGCTCTTGTCGTCGATCTTGGGAAGAATGAAATCGACAGCGGCTTGGGCCACGGCCTGTTTGAGTTGATCCTGGGTCATGCTGGCTCCACGGGTGCCAAAGATGCAAAAAGGGGCCGCATTATAGCGGCGACTGCGCCGCAAAGCCTTTTCATTCGTATGGTCGTTCATCGGAGTGCGGGGTAGACTTCCCGACCTTGCCCCCAACGCCAGTGATATCGCCCCGATGCTTGAACAGTACGTCAAGAAAATCCTCACCTCCCGCGTCTATGACGTCGCCGTCGAAACCCCGCTCCAGGGCGCTCGTCAGCTGTCCGAACGGCTGTCCAACCAGGTGCTGCTCAAGCGCGAAGACCTGCAACCGGTGTTCTCGTTCAAGATCCGGGGTGCCTACAACAAGCTGGCGCAACTGACCCCGGAAGAGCTGGCACGCGGCGTGGTCACCGCCTCGGCGGGCAACCATGCCCAGGGGCTGGCGCTGGCGGCACGGGAACTGGGGATCAAGGCCACCATCGTCATGCCCAAGACCACTCCCGAGATCAAGGTCGAAGGTGTGCGCTCACGCGGCGGTCTGGTGGTGCTGCACGGCGATTCCTTCCCGGAGGCGCTGGCGTATTCACTCAAGCTGGTGGAAGAAAAAGGCTTCGT
>NZ_JBIVGV010000014.1:0-78004 GCF_044748865.1 Pseudomonas sp. NPDC089734
GGGCCCGCGCCTATCTGCTGGAACACCAGCCCACCCACGAACGCCTGCTACGGCAGATCCGCGATACCCAGGCCGACTTTCAGGCATGGGCCGAGCACCTGGGCAACGAACCGCTGCGGCTGTTCATCGACACCACGAACCCCAACACCCTGCTGTACCTGCAAATGGTCATGACCCATCTGCTGGTCGTGTATACCCAGGACGAACAGGCCAGCACCTGGCTGATCGAGCAGGACGCCAAAGCCACCAGCCTGTTCGGGACTATGCGCTACGGGTTTTCTCCGGCACTCAAGGAAGCCCTGCACCAGGAAGCCAACGCCCTGCTCAATGGATTGGGAGACATCACCAACCTCGCCACCCGCGCCGGAGAACTCAACGCCGTACTCAACCACAAGGATTTCGCCGACAGACCCTGGATGAAAAACCTGAAACAACCGGTCAGGGATACCTTCAAGGCCCTGCGTGAACTGGCCATGGGCGTTGGCAAGGCCACGGCAGAAACCCTGCTGCTGGCCTGGGTGCCCACCGACAGCCGTCTGGCCCGGGGCCAATATCAGAATATCGCGGCCTTGATCCGTAACCTGCTGATCGGTCAGATCCTGGCCAATACGCCGGAGCGAATCCGCCTCAACGAGCAGATCGCCTCCCGACTCCAGCAATGGAAACGCGAATGGCACCGGCTCTCCAGGCAGATTGCCGAGACACGACGTCGATGGCTCTACCCCCTCGAACCCCATAGCCGCCGCAGCACCGCCCGCCACCTGCAAACCATGATGGATGCATTGCGCCTGCACGAGCTGAAACTCCCGATGCTGCTCGACTTCCAGAACAACCAGTACGCCCGGCTGCTGCAGGACGAAATCCGCGCCTTCTTCCAGTCCGGCCTGGACGTCGCCAAGGACTGGCACACCCGCGCCAAGGCCTGGAGCGAACGCCTGGGCGGCTTCAGTGCCGCGGTCACCTGGGGCGTCATCCTGCTCAACTTCATCAATACCGCCCTGCTCTACCACGACCTGACCCGCGATGGCGATTTCAGCGCCAGGGATATCGTCAAGGTCGGCTACAGCCTGGGTTACAGCGCCAACCTGCTGATGGCCGTATTTGTCGAAGCGCCCTGGGCGGTGATCAAGGAAGCGAAGCCGGTGCTGATCGGAGGTTATGACGTAGGCATTCTGGATCGCTCTGCCGCCTATTGGAAAGCGCAGGGAAATCCGGTCTGGGGCGAAGCGGTTCGTAGCTTCAGGGTGACACTGGGGGCTGTGGGGGCGTTTGCCATAGTGGCATCAACATTAGAGTTTTGGGACATACGAGGTGATTACATCAGTGCCAGAACCTCTGAGGAGAAAGTAACCCTGGTTATAAAAGGCATTGCTGTTCTCATGATGGATGCTGGAGGACTCGCTCAATTGGTTGGAGCCTTAGGCCTATCCAAGCAAGCCATATACATCGCCATGAGCCCATGGTTTGCCGTCACCCTCCTGATAGTAGGCAGCATTTATCTAATTGCCAGCCTTGCCTTGAATTACTTTAAAAAAGACAGCATTGGCTGGTGGCTAACAAAGTGTTGCTGGTCACAGTCCCTGGAGCATCGTCACAATGACAACCAAGGGGAAGAAGCAGAAGAAAAACGTTCCTTACTGGAAATCCAGCTAAGCCCGCAAATATTCATCAAACGGACAACCACTCATAAACAACAATATATAGGAAAGGGTGACTATATAGCGGTGGCCATACAGAATGGCGCCTGGATACAGCTATTGTTACCTGAAGCCATACGAGGCCAACTGATTCAGCTTAACGTTATCAGCAGTAAGCGACCTTTCGGTCCGCTGTCAGCGGTTCAAAAAGAGGATCATTTAACTGAATTATTTGAAGAGCGCGGCGAGTTCATTTCCCTCAATCAATTCGGCAAGCTTGGTAATGAACGCCCTTCCTACATGCCATCACACCAGTCCTCACCAATCAATCCAATGGAGAAGGATATTGTCTGGCAGGTCTGGGTCCCCCTTAATGAGGATGTTGACTATATAGAGCTACAAATCTGGTATTCAACAAGAAAAAACACATCAGAATTAGAAATTCACAGCTATCTCTATCAATTAGAACTGACCAATCAGGGACAGATGACGGCTGACGGCTCAACCTTCACAAACCTTGAAGTCAGTAAAACACCCCGCAAGAACGCCTTGACTCTTGTCATACCGGAATAAACAACTACCATGCTGCCTACAACAACCGACAACACAGTCAACGCCTCACTGCCTTGCAGCGAAATCATCATTAGCTGGACCATAAAAACCATTGCCTGTTCACCAAAGGAACTATTAAAGGCCCACATTACAGTCATCGTGGCTAATCTCCTGCCTTTTCTTTTTTGCACATGGGCACTGTGGGATAACCTACCTGAAAGCATAGGATTTATTATAGCAGCAGGCTGTGCTGCAATCGCATTTTCAGCTTACTTGATCATTCTTATAGTCAGACAAAAAACCATATTCAAATACCATATCTGCCCTCAAAAAGGGTATGTAGAGTACTTCATTCACTACCCGGATTTCGCGGCGCCCTTCTTCAAAGGCGTCGCCATTTTCACCATTCTGCTCTTCGTCGGTGTCGCCCTCGTCACCGGCTCTCTGCTGTTCCTGATCGGCCCTGCCGCGATGGCGGTCGGGGCAGCACGATCACTGTTGAACTGGGAAAACCCCATCCATCATGAACAAAGCAGGCCATGGGGCGAACACAACTTCGTCACCGTAGATCGCAAACGCTCCATGATCGTCATTCACTGCACAGATATCACCGTTGGCTTTGAAGCCCGCTTCCCCGACAAGCAGCTCTTCGAGCAGTACCTGCAATTTCTCCATACCGTCCTGCCGCCCACTGCCGAGTTCACCGAAAGGGCCTGGGAGTGGTGAATCTCTCACCGTACATTCGCCACCCGGCGAAGCTCCGTGAGGCTGGCGTCCTGTTGTAGCGTGTCATGAGCGCTGTTCTGAACGCCCAGCAACCCGAGCAACCGGGCACGGTGGCTCTGGAATCCGGGTTGTCCACTGTCGCGCTGGCGAGGCAGTTCAATGCGGATCTCGTCGGCGATTCTGCCGTTGGCGAGTACGATCACCCGATCGGCGAGCAGGATGGCTTCATCCACGTCATGGGTGACCAGCAGCACGGCCGGGGTGTGTTTACGCCACAGGTCAATGATCAGTTGATGCATGCGGATGCGGGTCAAGGCATCCAGGGCCGCAAACGGTTCATCCAGCAACAGCAATTGGGGTTCCCGGACCAGCCCCCGCGCCAGAGCCACACGCTGGGCTTCACCGCCGGACAAGGTGGTCGGAAACGCATTGATGCGGTGCGCCAGCCCCACTTCGGTCAAGGCCTCTTCGGCTCGTGCCCTGGCGTCACGGCTTCGCAGACCGAGGGTCACGTTTTTCCAGGCGCGTTTCCAGGGCATCAGGCGAGGCTCCTGAAACACTGCCGCCCGTGCGACAGGCACTCGCAGTTCGCCGCTGTCGATGCTGTCCAGTCCGGCCAGGGTTCTCAGCAAGGTGGTCTTGCCCGAGCCACTGGCACCGAGCAGCGCGACGAACTCTCCGGGCGCAATATCCAGATCCAGGCCGTCGATGACCCGCTGTTGGCCAAACTGACGAACCACGTTGCGTAATCGCACAGGAGCGGGCGCCTGACTCTTGTGGGTTTGTTTTGCATGAGTGGTGAGATGCGTGTCCAGCAGGTCCAGGGCAGCCATGTTCAGTTCCTCACGAATGTAGGTCGCCAGGCCAGCGCATAGCGCTCCAGCGTGCGGATGATGCCGTCGATCACAAGCCCGAGAACGCTGTAGATCAACAGGCAGATGACAATCACGTCGGTGCGCATGAAATCCCGGGCATCGCTGGCCAGATAGCCGATTCCGGCCGTAGTGTTGATCTGCTCGACAAACACCAGCGCCAGCCAGGAGATGCCCAGCGAGTAACGCAGGCCGACGAAAAACGAAGGCAGTGAGCCCGGCAGGATCACGTGCCAGATCAATTCGCGCCGACTGAGGCCAAGGGTGTTGGCGGCCTCGATCAGTTTGGGATCGATATTGCGGATGCCGGAAAACAGGTTCAGGTATACGGGAAAGGTCGTCCCAGTCACGATCAGCGCCACCTTGGTGAACTCACCGATACCGAACCAGAGGATGAACAGAGGTACCAGGGCCAGCGAAGGAATGGTGCGCAGCATTTGCATCGGCGAGTCGAGGATCACTTCGCCGCGTCTGGACAGACCGGTGATCAGCGCCGCCACCACACCAATACTGACCCCGATGCTCAACCCCAGTAGCGCCCGTTGCAAGGACACCCATAAATGCCTGCCCAGCTCTCCGGAAGCGATCATTGCCCAGAGTGTTCCACCGATCTGTGAGGGCGCTGCAATCACTCGAGCGGGTAGCAGCCCCGTCTGGGAAGCCAGTTCCCAGAGCAACAACAAAACCAGTGGACTCAACAAACGCACGATAAAAGCCGGGACCCGCCAGTGACGGTGCCCGGAACGTGATGCAGCATCGACCTGCCCAGCCTTGCTGACGATCAGAAAGCCAGCGTCGGCGGGGTCGAGGGTTCTTTCAGGCATAGAGGCCTCCTTCCATGGCTGGGCCGACAGAAAACCCGGCCCGATGACGTTGCGGCCATGCTATTCACATGAAAAACATCCGTGAAATTCTATTTGGCAATAAGCTAATAGTTAAATTATTGATTATTAAAAATACATAAAATGCATTTTTTTAATAATTAATTTAGTCCAAAATCGAATTTCACAGGCTGCCTCCCCTCCCCGTATGGTGCTGCACGACAGGGTCGAACGGACCTCAAGCACCTGACAGGAGTTTTCATGAGCATCGAATTCATCGGCTATATCGCCACCCAGCCCGGTTCGGAAATCCACCCTCGCAGCGGCCCGGCCATTCAGCCCGATTACGTGGAAAAGGTCGCCAGGGCTCATGAAGAAGCCGGCTTCGACCGGGCATTGGTGGCCTATCACTCCAACAGCCCCGACAGTGCCTTTGTGGCAGCCCATGCCGCCAGCGTCACCCGCACACTCAAGTTCCTGATAGCCCACCGCCCCGGTTTCATTTCTCCGACCGTGGCGGCCCGCCAGTTTGCGACGCTGGATGTATTCAATGGCGGGCGCACGGCCGTGCATATCATCACTGGCGGCGATGATCAGGAGCTGCGCGCCGATGGCAGTCATATCGGCAAGGACGAACGCTATGCCCGCAGCGATGAATACCTGAGTGTGGTGCGCAAGGAATGGACCAGCGATCAACCCTTCGATCATCAGGGCACTTACTATCAGGTCGAAGGCGCCCATTCGCTGGTCAAGTCGCCTCAGCAACCGCATATCCCGCTGTATTTCGGTGGGTCGTCTGCCGCTGCGATTGCCGTGGCCGGCAAGCATGCCGATGTCTATGCGCTCTGGGGAGAAACCTATGAACAGGTGAAAGACATCGTCAAACAAGTCCGCGCCGAAGCAGCCCGGCATGGCCGCACCATTCGTTTCAGCTTGTCCTTGCGCCCGATTCTGGCCGAGACCGAAGAAAAAGCCTGGGCGCGGGCCGACAGCATTCTGGAAAAAGCCAGGGCCCTGGCCCAAAGCAACGGTTTCGTACGACGCGAACCACCGAATGAAGGCTCACGTCGCCTGCTGGCCGCTGCCGCTCAGGGAGCACGTCTGGACAAGCGCCTGTGGACAGGCATCGCCGGTCTGCTCGGTGCTCAAGGTAACTCCACATCTCTGGTCGGCACACCGGAGCAAGTCGCAGAGGCTCTGCTGGATTATTACGACCTGGGCATCACGACATTCCTGATCCGTGGCTTCGATCCGCTGGAAGATGCCATCGATTACGGCAGGAAACTGATCCCGCTGACCCGGGAGCTGGTGGCCCGGCGCGAGCGTCAGACGCGGGAGCAGGTAGCCTGAGCATGTGATTTACCGGGCCTTCGCTCTCATCAAAAAAAACGCAACATCATGATTTACAAACCCTTGCGTAGGAGCGAACCGGACTGATCCGTAGGAGCGGATTCATCCGCGAAGAGGCCGGTGAATCCGCAACCAATACATTGCCTGGAATGCCGGCTTCGCGAATGAATTCGCTCCTACCGTTTGTTGCGCGGCAGCGCGGTGCCAAGACAGCGGGTGATCTGGACTCATCCTCACGCCGCAGCCTGTTCCTGCTTCAATGAGCGGGCCACCAGGCGACCGAACGATTCCACCGGCCCTTGCAGGTTGCCAAGAAAGCGCGGGTAGACCAGCCACAGGTCCATCACGGGTTTGAAGTCCTTGAGTGGCAGGACCGCCAGGTGCTCGCGATGAGCGCTGCGCTCCAGTAAGGGACGCGGCACCAGACCCAGCCCCATGCCATCGGCCACCAGCCCCAGTTGCAACTCGGTGCCGAAGGTTTCCAGATTGACCTTCAGGTTCAGCCCCTGATCGGACAAGGTGCGTTGCAGGCCGGCGCGAAAACCGCAGCCATCGGGGTTGAGCACCCAGCCTTGCTCATAGCAGTCGGCCAGTTTGCCGGTCTTCTTCGGCAGGGCTTCCCTGGCGCACACCACAACCAGTTCAACCTTGCCGATGGACTGGCCAATGATGTTGTCCGGAAAGATCTTGCCCGCCGGAAACAAGGCTGCCGCCGCATCCAGCTCGCCATTTTCGATCTTGCCGATCAGGTTGCTGCCCCACCCGGTGACCACCTGGGCACGCAGGCCGGGGAACTCACCGCGCAGTTGCTTGAGCGCATCGAGCAGCACCACATCGCCGATGGTCTGCGGTACGCCCAGACGCAACAGACCGCTGGGCGGTGTATCGCTGGCCACCAGTTCACGCAGCGAATCCATTTCACGCAGGATCGCCAGGCATTTCTGATAGACCTGAATACCCATGGGCGTGGGCTTGAGTGGCTTGGTATTACGGTCGAAAAGCTCGACGCCCAATGCCTGCTCGAAATTCTGCACCCGGCGGGTAATCGCAGGCTGGGTCAAATCCAGTGAATCGGCGGCATGGCTGATCGACTGGCAGCGAATCACTGCGACGAAAGCATCGATATCATCAATTTTCATTCGGACCGCACATAAAAATATAAAAAGAACATAGGCAAAAAGCATAGTGCGATTTGCAGGCCCTGAATAGCGGCTTCCCCGCCACCAACGCACATTCATTCATGAAAGGCTTATGTCTTCTCATGCACCAAAGATTTTTTCGTTATAACCTAATTATAAAAAAATAGCATATTAAACACGAGCATTATGATTATATCCATCCAAGCCTTAACCACGCTCTGGAAATGGATATGACACAGCTTCGACACCCGGAACGACTCAGAGCCTTCATCGGTGCACTGGCCGAACTGATAGACGGCAATCCCCGCGAGAGCGATCTGTTACATCGCGGCGGCAAGCTGCTTTCACAATTGGTCAGCCATGATGACTGGCTGCCGGACGCGTACACGATTCCCGATCCGGCCCGTTATCAACAATTCCTGCTGCATGCCGATTCCCGCCAGCGTTTCTCGATCGTCAGTTTTGTCTGGGGTCCAGGCCAGAGCACGCCTATCCATGACCACCGCGTCTGGGGCCTGATCGGCATGTTGCGTGGTGCCGAATACTCTCAAGGCTTTGCACGCAGCCCCGATGGACGTCTGGAGCGCGAAGGCCCGGCGATTCGTCTGGAGCCGGGTCATGTGGAAGCCCTGTCGCCGCGCAGCAACGATGTCCATCAGGTCAGCAATGCCTTCAGTGATCGGGTGTCGATCAGCATTCATGTCTACGGCGCCAACATCGGCGCGGTCAAGCGTGCCGTCTACGAGCCGGACGGCACCGAAAAACTGTTCATTTCCGGTTACTCCAACGCCTTTCTCCCGAATATCTGGGACCTTTCAAAAGAGAGCAAAGCCCCATGAGCACATCAACGACCCGATCCTTTGCCGATATTCGCCAGGCGCTGCTGGAGCGCCGGGAAACCGCACTCGTGGACGTACGCGAGGAAGCCCCGTTCGCCGAAGCCCACCCGCTGTTCGCGGCCAATATCCCGTTGTCGAAGCTGGAGCTGGAAGTGTTTTCGCGCATTCCCCGTCGCGATACCGCCATCACCCTGTATGACAATGGCGAAGGCCTGGCACCGGTGGCGCAGCAACGCTTGCAGGCACTGGGCTACAGCGACGTGAAACTGCTCGGCGGCGGCTTGCAGGGCTGGCGCGATGCCGGTGGCGAGCTGTTCATCGACGTCAATGTGCCCAGCAAGTCCTTCGGGGAGCTTGTGGAGCACCATCGCGGCACGCCTTCCCTGTCGGCTGAAGAGGTCAAGGCGCTGCTCGACGCCAGAGCCGATGTCGTGGTGCTCGATGCTCGGCGCTTCGACGAATACCAGACCATGAGCATCCCCGGCGGGATCAGCGTGCCGGGTGCCGAACTGGTGTTGCGTGCACGGGAACTGGCTCCTGACCCGGCCACCCGGATCATCGTCAATTGCGCCGGACGTACCCGCAGCATCATCGGCACCCAGTCGCTGGTCAACGCCGGCCTCCCCAATCAGATCAGCGCCTTGCGCAATGGCACCATCGGCTGGCTGCTGGCCGGGCAGACACTGGACCACGGTCAGTCACGCCGCTTTGCCGCCGTCAGCGAAGACACCCGCGAACTGGCCAGTGCCGATGCCCGCAAGGTCGCAGACAAGGCCGGTGTACAACGCTCGACCTTGGCCGACCTGCAACGCTGGCAAGCCGATACCAGCCGCACCACTTACCTGTTCGATGTGCGTACACCGGAAGAATTTGCCACTGGTCATCTGCCGTCGGCCCGCTCCACACCCGGCGGGCAACTGGTCCAGGAAACCGATCATTACGCCAGCGTGCGGGGTGCGCGCCTCGTGCTGGTGGACGATGACGGCGTACGCGCCAACATGTCGGCGTCCTGGCTGGCCCAACTGGGTTGGGAGGTCTTCGTGATCGACGGCCTGCAAGAAGCTGACTTCAGTGCGCAAGGCGATTGGGACGCCCCCTTTCCGACACCGTCCCAGGTCGAGGAGATCAGCCCGCAGACGCTGGCCGAATGGCAAACCCACACTAACGTCGCGGTGCTGGATTTCACCGCCAGCGCCAATTACGTCAAGCAGCATATTCCCGGCGCATGGTGGGCATTGCGCTCGGATCTGGAACAGGCTCTGGCCAGGGTACCGGTTGCCGAACGCTATGTGCTGACCTGTGGCAGCAGTCGCCTGGCCCGTCTGGTCGTGCCCGAGGTAGAGGCCTTGACCGGCAGGCAGGTGTTTCTGCTCAACGGCGGTACCGCCAGCTGGATCAAGGCCGGGCTGCCATTGGAGCACGGGGAAAGCCGACTGGCCTCGCCGCGAATCGATCGCTATCGCCGCCCTTATGAAGGCACCGACGCGCCACGCGAAGCCATGCAGGCTTATCTGGACTGGGAATTCGGCCTGGTCGAACAACTGGCCCGCGACGGAACCCATGGTTTCAGAGTGATTTGAGTGCAGGAGCGGACTTATCCGCGAGGACAGCCGGTTCGCACATACCGGACAAGCAAGAGTTATCCGCTAATGACAGGGTCAAGGAGCACGACATGAGCACACAACGACACTTGAAACTTGGAGCCATGGTTCACGGCGTCGGCCACGGTTGGGGCGAATGGCGCCATCCGGATGCGCTGGCCGATGCCAGCGTCAACTTCGGTTTCTACAAACAACAGGCGGCCTTCGCCGAAGCCGCGAAGTTCGATTTCGTGTTTATCGCCGACAGCCTGCACATCCACGAAAAATCCAGCCCCCATTACCTGAACCGCTTCGAGCCGTTGACCATCCTGTCGGCACTGGCAGCGACCACACAGAACATCGGCCTGGTGGCGACAGTCACGGTCAGCTACACCGAACCGTTCCAGGTCGCCCGCCAATTCGCCTCGCTGGATCACATCAGTGGCGGCCGGGCTGGCTGGAATGTGGTCACTTCATGGCTGAGCGGCACCGCCGACAACTTCAGCAAGGGTGAGCATCCGCCGCATCCGGTTCGCTATCGCATCGCCAAAGAGCATGTTTCGGTGGTCAAGGGGCTGTGGGACTCCTGGGAGGACGATGCCTTTGCACGCAACAAGCAGACCGGCGAATTCTTCACTCCCGGCAAGCTGCATGCGCTCAATCACCAGGGCGAGTTCTTTCAGGTCAAGGGACCGCTGAATATTTCCCGCTCCCGCCAGGGGCATCCGGTGCTGTTTCAGGCAGGCACGTCCGAGGACGGACGCAATTTCGCAGCGGAATACTCCGATGCCATTTTTGTCCACGCCGAAACCCTGGAAGAGGCCAAGGCCTATTCGCGGGATCTGAAAAGACGCGCAGCCGGGTTCGGACGCGATCCGGACAAGCTGTCGATTCTGCCGGGCATTCGTCCCATCGTCGGGCGTGATGAAGCCGACGTGGAAAGCCGCTACCAACAGGCGGTGGAACTGGTGTCCATCGAAGATGCGATCGTGGCATTGGGACGCCCCTTCAACGATCACGACTTCAGCCAGTACCCCCTGGACGAACCGTTCCCCGATGTCGGCGACCTGGGTGCCAACAGCCAGAAAGGCGGTTCCGACCGGATCAAGCAACTGGCCAGGGACGAAGGCCTGACCCTGCGTGAAGTCGCCCTGCACTTCTCGCGCCCGCGTCGTGATTTCGTGGGCACGCCCGAACAGGTTGCCGATGCACTCCAGACCTGGTTTGAACAAGGCGCTGCCGACGGCTTCATCATCAATTCGCTGCTGCCGGACGGCCTGCAATCCTTTACCGAACAGGTCGTACCGCTGCTGCAGCAACGCGGTCTGTTTCGCCGTGAATACACAGGCGCCACCCTGCGCGAACACTTCGGCCTGTCCGTACCGGTCAACCGCCATGTTCAACAGGCAAGTTCCAGAGAGGAAGCCGTGGCATGAGCCTTTCCCTGCTGCGTCCCCAGAACGGCCCTGCTCCGGACGAGTCCTTCACGGCACGCCTGGAACGGATCACCACAGCCCTGGCCGAGACAGCCGAGCATTACGATGTCAGCGGCGAATTCCCCCACGACAACTTTCGCCTGCTGCACGAGCAGGGTCTGCTGGGCCTGACCGTCCCCGTTGAGCTGGGCGGTGGTGGGGCCGATCTGACTCAGGCGTTGCAGACCATCAGCGCCGTCGCCCGGGGAGAACCGTCCACAGCGCTGATTCTGGTCATGCAATACATCCAGCATGCCCGTTTGCAGGACAACAAGAGCTGGCCCCGGGACTTGCGCATACAGGTCGCAAGACAGGCCGTAAACGAAGGCGCGTTGATCAATGCCTTGCGGGTAGAACCTGACCTCGGCACGCCCGCTCGTGGCGGTCTGCCCGCCACCATTGCCCGCCGTACAGCGCAGGGGTGGCACATCAGCGGCCACAAGATCTACTCCACCGGCAGCCATGGCCTGACCTGGTTCAGTGTCTGGGCGCGCAGCGACGATGACGATCCACTGGTGGGGGCCTGGCTGGTTCACAAGGACACGCCCGGTATCCGCATCGTCGAAAACTGGGATCACCTGGGCATGCGTGCCACCAGCAGCCATGAAGTGATTTTCGAGGATGTACGGGTGCCGCTGGAACATGCGGTCAGTGTCAGCCGCTGGAGTGCACCCCAGCCGGAACTGGACGCTTCGGGCCTGCTGTGGATGTCCGTGCTGCTCTCAGCCGTCTATGACGGCATTGCCCATGCGGCCAGGGACTGGCTGGTGCAATGGCTGGCGCTGCGGCAGCCGTCCAATCTGGGAGCGCCTCTGTCGACCCTGCCGAGATTCCAGGAAACGGTAGGCCATATCGATACCTTGCTGTTTGCCAATCAGACCCTGCTGCACACGGCTGCTCAGGGCCAGGTGGCAACCTCCCATGCCGCACAGATCAAATACCTGGTGACCGGCCATGCCATCCGTGCCGTGGAGCTGGCCATCGAAGCCGCAGGCAATCCGGGCTTGTCACGCAGCAATCCGCTGCAGCGCCATTACCGCAATGTGTTATGCGGTCGGGTTCACACGCCACAGAACGATGTCGTGCTGTTGAACGCGGGCAAAGCCGCCTTTACGACAAACGGCCCCCCGTAAGGGAAAGTTCGGTCCCCTTTCAAGACACTGAAACATGGGCTTTCAATAGGCGTCTTCACGACCAACTTTGTGAAGACGCGAAGGCCAATAGTACATGTCACCCTTCATATCAAGTTCCTTTCCCATCAAGGCGTTAGCGCGCCACAGTTTATTTTCCCACCTCAACTTTCAAGTTAATGAATTTTATCAATCATTACTTCTAAAACGGCACTAACACATCCATATGAATACCATAATCGCCTTCACGAAAAATCTTTTCCCAGGCCTCAACCCTTAAGCCAATCTCCTAGATCCTCGTTGTCCTCAGCCCTTGAAAACAGGCCTGTTTCGTATCCGAAGGCATTGATCAGGTTGTTTTTTATTTGACAGGACGGTCAACTAAAAAACCAAGTAACCCCACAGTTACACACGCGTTGCCCAGCGGCAGGATTAGGGGTTATCCCGATATTGACGTCAATTTACCATCGCTATTATCAAGTACTCTTGAAGGCAATCGAATGGATGCGGGGATGGCTATTTATATTGGTTTCTGGCTTGGCCTCGCCGTTAGCGCTACCGGGATTTCACTGGCGCAAAACATAGTTTCCGCTCTTGGCCTGCTTATTATTGCAGCGTCGACTATTGCCTTGCATCTCCGTGCCAGAGCCTCCGCTCCACATCAGGATTCTCCCTCCCAGGATTCAGAATCCTCTCAAACCCGGCCTCAGCCCGACGTCCCGGCCTTGCTGCACACTGTGGTGCCAAGCTGGAGCGAAAGCATCAACCAGAGCCGCGACCTGCTGCAAAACAACATCAGTGAGCTGTTCAACCGCTTCAGCAGTATTGCCACACGCCTGGAAAGCAGCCTCAACAACTCCGAGAGTGTTCTGGGTAAAGGCGGTGTCGGCGCGAGCCTGCTGGAAGCCAACGAACGTCTCAAGGAAGTGACCCATTCGTTCAACGCCAGCAGCCAGCGTCAGCAAGAGCTGACAAGCACCATCGGCAAGCTCGACAGCTATGCCGGTCAGTTGCAGTTCATGGCCAAGCGCGTGCAGGAAATCGCCAGCCAGACCAATCTCCTGGCCCTCAATGCCGCCATCGAGGCCGCCCGCGCCGGGGAACATGGACGTGGTTTCTCGGTGGTGGCCGACGAAGTGCGCAAACTGTCTTCCCTGTCTGCCGAAACAGGCCAGGGCATGGACTCAAAGGTCGAGGAAATCAACCACGCCATTCAGGCAAGCATTGCCGCTGCCGCCGAACTGGGTGCCAGCGAACGCAGCAACCTGGACTTTCTCAATGACTCCGTCAGTCAGGTCATGGCCCGCCTGGGAGAAAACCTCAACGAGCTGTCCGACTCCTCCCATGCACTGCAGCGCGATGCCCGGGACACGCAAACCGACATTCACGCGATCATGGTCAACCTGCAATTCCAGGACCGTGCCGATCAGATGCTCGACCACATACAGGCCGATCAACAGCAGCTACTCAACGCCCTGCATGCCCAGGACGAGAGCCTCGATGATCCGCATGCCTGGCTGGACCGCCTGCGCCAGCGCTTCACCACCGAAGAGGAGCGCCACGGGCGTCGGCAGTCCCAGGACGAAGCCAGCGAAATCACGTTTTTCTGATGACTGCCTTTTCTTTATAGAGAGATCTGAACATGGCCAAGACTGTACTGATCGTTGACGACTCTTCGTCAATGCGCCAATTGGTGAAAATGAGTCTGACCAGCGCCGGGCATCAAGTGATCGAGGCCGTAGATGGACGCGATGCACTCAACAAACTGACCGGGCAAAAGGTCAATCTGATCATCAGCGACGTGAACATGCCCAACCTGGACGGCATCGGTCTGGTCAAGGAAGTCAAGACACGCCCGGAATACCGCTTCACGCCCATCATCATGCTCACTACGGAAAGCGAGCAGTCCAAGAAGGCCGAAGGCCAGGCAGCAGGTGCAAAAGCCTGGATCGTCAAACCTTTTCAGCCACAGCAGTTGCTTGCTGCGGTCGAGAAACTGTTGGGGTAAGCCCATGTTCTCGATAACCGGTGGTACGCAAGACACACCCACCCGGATGCACGTGAAGGGTGACCTGACCATCTACGAAGTCAGACAGGCACGCGAGCTGCTCATGCCCTTGCTGTCCACGCCGGCCGATGCCTGGCAACTGGACCTCAGCGGCATCGATGAACTCGACAGCGCTGGCATTCAACTGTTGCTGGCCTTGCAGATTGAACTGTCCCGGACCGGCACGGCAGCCAGCGTCTGCGCAGCCTCGCCCAGTGTGATTGAAATGGCCGGGCTGCTGGCGCTGGATGCACTCCAGCCCATCGCCCGTGCCGAGGATTGACCGATGCTCAGTGGCGAACAGTGGAACCAGTTACTTCAGGGCTTTCTGGACGAAGGCCGCGACCTGCTCAAGGATGCCGAGGACAGCCTGCTGCGTCTGGAGACGACCCCGGACGATCATGATGCCGTCAACGGCCTTTTCCGGGCGGTGCACACACTCAAGGGGTCGGCCGGGATCTTTTCTCTGACCCCTCTGGTCACCCTCACCCACCATCTGGAAAGTCTGTTGATGTCGGTACGCGACGGTCAGCGGGTGCTGACGTCGGAATTGACCTCCCTGATGCTCAAATGCATGGATGAACTGAGCACGATGCTTGAAAGCGTAGACCCCGACAATGGCCTGATGGAAGCCAGCGAAAGCCGGCAGGCCCCTTTGCTCGCGGCCCTGGCCAAGGCACAGGGGCATCCCGCAGCCGAAGCGGGCGAAAACCCGCCGGCCAACGACGAAGCCGCCCTCAGCACCGACGAGAGCGACTGGCAGATCTCCATCGCGTTTGCCAGAGAGTTGTTCCAGAACGGTTTCGACCCGGCCGCATTTATCCGTTACCTCAAGAAACTCGGCACGATCACTCATCTGGAAACCCGTACCCAGAACCTCCCCGCTCTGGCAAGGCTCGACCCCGAAGACTGCTACCTGGAACTGAGCCTGACGTTGCGCAGTACGGCCCAGGAAAATGAGATCGAAGATGTTTTCGAGTTCATACACGACTTCTGCACCCTGCACATAGAACGGCTGACACCGGAACCGGTGATCGAGAAAACAGCCGTCGAGGACGCCGTGGTCGAACACTACCCGGTAATCGAGCAGACACCCGTCCTGCAGGCCCATCCTGTGGCTCAGGTGAACGTCAGCGCCCAGGAGAAACCCTCCGCCGCCGGCCCGCACCGCGATCGCAGACCGGTAGAGACAACACTGGTCAAGGTCGCCGCGAACAAGCTGGATGAGTTGATCAATCTGGTAGGCGAGCTGGTCATCAGTACCGCCGGTGCGCAGATGCAGGCCCGTCTCAGTGGTGACAATGCCTGCATCGAAAGTACCCAGGCAGTGCTCCAGCACGTAGAGCAAATCCGCGAAAGCGCGCTGAAGCTGCGCATGGTCGAAGTGGGCGAAACCTTCAACCGCTTCCACCGTGTGGTACGCGATGTCAGCCAGGAACTGGACAAGAAGATCCAGCTGACCATACGCGGCGGCGAAACCGAACTGGACAAGTCGGTGATCGACAAGATCGCCGACCCGCTGACCCACCTGGTGCGCAACGCCATCGACCACGGTATCGAGTCCGCGGCCGACCGGCTGGCCGCCGGCAAGCCAGCCGAAGGCAACCTGAGCCTCAACGCCTATCACGACTCCGGCATGATCGTGCTGGAGATCAGCGACGACGGACGCGGGTTGAACACGGCGCGCATCCTGGAAAAAGCCATCGCCAAAGGCATGGTCGAGCCCGACGCGCAGTTGAGTGACAGCGATATTCACCTGTTGATCTTCGAGGCCGGATTCTCCACCGCCGAGCAGGTGTCCAACCTGTCCGGGCGGGGCGTGGGCATGGATGTCGTGCGCAGCGCCATCGATCAATTGCGCGGCCTGATCGAAATCGATTCGATCGCTGGCGAAGGCTGCACCTTCCGCATCCGCCTGCCGCTGACCCTGGCCATCATCGATGGATTTCTGGTCAGCGTCGGCCATGACAGCTTTGTCATTCCGCTGGACATGGTCACCGAATGCATGGAAGCCAGCGAGCACACGCTTGAAAAAGGCTACGGCTACCTGAACCTGCGTGGCAAACCCCTGCCCTGCATCACGCTGGACAGCCACTTCGGTCTCAAGGCCGAGCCTTCGCGTCGCCGCAACATTGTCGTGGTCAGTCAGGGACGCCAACAGGCGGGGCTGATCGTCGATCAATTGCACGGGGAACTGCAAACCGTCATCAAGCCTCTGGGCAAGATGTTCCAGCACCTTCGCGGCATCAGCGGCTCGACCATTCTGGGTTCCGGACAGGTCGCGCTGATTCTCGATATCCCCAGCCTGTTCCGCCACCTACAAGCTCTGGTCGAAAGCTCCAGCCAGGCCAGTGTCGCCAGTGCCAACTAACCTTTTGCAGCCTTCAGGAGATTCACTATGCAGTTCATCCGAAACATGAAGATAGGAGTAAGGCTGACATTCGGGTTCCTGATCGTCGTGGCCTTGACCGCGACCATTGGCCTGATCGGTATCAACAATCTGGACGAAGTCAACAAGCTCTCGGACCGGATGTATGACATCGATGTCGAAGGCATGAACCAGCTGCAGGAGGCCAATATCCAGTTGATCTCGGCCGGACGTGCAATGCGTCAGAGCCTGCTCTCCACCTCATCGGAGGAGCGGGAAAAGGCAGCCAGCAACACACTCAAGACGCTGGAGACGACGCGCGCGCTGATCGTCAAGTCGCGTGAAAGCTTCATCACCAAGGAAGGCCAGGCTCGAATCGATGCCTTGCTGCCTCCCCTGAATGAATACGAAAGCGTTGCCAAACAACTGTTGCAGGCTCACCAGCAGAGCGGTCAGTTGCAGGAAGCCAGCGAGACCACCAACCTGCTGCCCAAAGCGATATCGACCGCTGACGTTGTGGATCGCATGCTCGGCGAAGTGGTTGACTACAAGAAAGAACGTGCCGGACAGTCCAATCAGGAAATTTCCAACATCGCCGAAAAATCGCGCGTGCAAATGATCGTACTGGTCGCTATCGCCACTCTGCTGGGCATGCTGATCGGCATACTGGTCACCCGTAGCATCACCAAACCGCTCAATGGCGCGGTGGAAGCGGCCAACCGCATGGCCGCCGGAGACCTGAGCAAGGACCTGGAAGTCAACAGCAAGGACGAAACCGGTCAGTTGCTGGCCTCCATGCAGAACATGGCCCTGCGTCTGCGCAGCATTCTGGGCGATGTACGCAGTGCCGCCGACTCGCTGTCTTCCGCTTCCGAGCAGGTCAGCTCGACGTCGCAGTCCCTGAGCCAGGCCGCCAACGAACAGGCCGCCAGCGTCGAACAGACCAGCGCCTCGGTCGAGCAGATGTCGGCCTCGATTGCCCAGAACACCGAAAGCGCCAAGATCACCGATGGCATTGCCGGCAAGGCGGCCAACGATGCCGTGCAAGGCGGCGGTGCCGTGGGTGACACGGTCCTGGCCATGAAACAGATTGCCGACAAGATCAGCATCATCGACGACATCGCCTACCAGACCAACCTGCTGGCCCTGAACGCCGCCATCGAGGCCGCACGGGCTGGCGATCACGGCAAAGGCTTTGCCGTCGTCGCCGCCGAAGTGCGCAAGCTGGCGGAACGCAGCCAGATAGCCGCCCAGGAAATCGGTCAGGTCGCCTCCAGCAGCGTACAACTGGCCGAACAGGCCGGACGCCTGCTCAACGAGATCGTACCCAATATCCAGAAGACCTCCGATCTGGTGCAGGAAATCACCGCCGCGTCCCAGGAGCAGAGCGGTGCGGCCGGGCAGATCAACATTGCCATGGGCCAGATGAACCAGATCACTCAGCAGAACGCCTCCGCGTCCGAAGAGCTGGCGGCCACCGCCGAGGAGATGAACGCCCAGGCCGGGCAGTTGCAGGAGTTGATCGGCTTCTTCCGCTTTGAAGCCCAGTCGTCCTCCAGACCTCAGCCTCGCGCCAACGACAACTACAGCAACACGCCACCGCCATGGTCCAGGGGCAAGTCCCAGGTCGATGACGGCCAGTTTGTCAGCTTCAACTGACGGGGTACGACCATGACGCTTCCCCAACCCCTTGATCTGTTGTCCGAAACCGATGTGTTGAGCATCCAGCATCTGTCGTTTCGGGTACGTGACGCGGCCTATGCCCTGCCGATCGATCTGGTGCGTGAAATCATCGAATACGATGAAGTCACCACCGTGCCGATGATGCCGGCCTTCATCCATGGCGTGATCAACCTGCGCGGGAATGTGGTGCCGGTGCTCGACCTGGCGGCGCGCTTCGGCTTTGAGCTGACAGTGCCGGACAAACGCACTTGCATCGTGATCATCGAGCTGACCCTGGAAGACCTCTACCAGCGCATCGGCCTGGTCGTGGACGCAGTGGACGCGGTGCTCGATATCGATCCGCAACAGGTCGTGCCGGTGCCACCGTTCGGCGCCGGTATCCGCACGGACTTCATTGCGGGCATGGCCCGTAGCGAGCAGGCCTTCACCATCATTCTGAACATCGCACAAGTGTTGTCCCTGGACGATATTCGCCAGCTCAGTCTTGCCGTGGTCAAAGGAAGCTGAGATGTCAGAAGTACTGAAGATGCCGGCACTCGGAGACAACGAGTTCCTGCGTCTGCAAAAACTCATGGCCGATGCTTCGGGCATCCAGCTGGCGCCGAACAAGCGCCCGCTGGTTGCCGGTCGCCTGATGAAACGTCTTCGCTATTACCGGCTCGACAGCTACGCCGAATACCTGCGCATGCTCGAACAACCCATGTACAAGCAGGAACGCCGCCTGGTGGTGGACCTGCTGACCACCAACGAAACGTACTTTTTCCGCGAACACCCGCATTTCGAGTTCCTCGGTAACTGGCTGAGCAAACGACGCGGGCCCGTGCGGGTCTGGAGCGCCGCCTGTTCATCGGGCGAAGAGCCGTACAGCCTGGCCATGGTGCTCACCGAACATGCCGCGACACAGGACTGGTCCATCCTGGCCAGCGACCTGAGCCTGAGCATGTTGCATAAAGCCCATGAAGGCATCTATGACATCGCCCAGGCCAAGTACTTTCCGGAAGGCTGGATGCAGCGTTATTGCCTGAGCGGCGTCGGCGAGATGAGCGGACGCTTCAGGGTCCAGGCCTCGCTGCGGGACCGGGTCACGCTTCGCGAGGTGAATATCGTCCAGCCTCTGACCGAAGACATTGGCCTGTTTGACGTGATTTTCCTGCGCAATGTGCTGATCTATTTCGACAACGAAGAAAAAAAACGCATCGTGCAACGCCTTGTCTGTCAGTTACGGCCCGGCGGCCTGCTCTTCATAGGTCACGCCGAAAGCATCCACGGTTTTGAGCTGCCAGTACGATTGGTAAGGCCCTCGGTGTACGAATGTCTATGAACCCTCCCCTTTTCCTGCGTCCGGGCGACTATTTCTTCGGGCGCTATGACGGCCCGGTCACGACCCTGCTGGGCAGTTGCGTGTCGATCATTCTGTGGCATCCGCGCTGGCACCTGCTGGCCGTATCCCATTACGTGCTGCCCCACGACCCGGCAGCGGGTCAAGGCCTTGACCCGCTCAACGATCAGGACACCCGCTATGGCGATGCCGTGTTCGAGCGGATGCAGGCCGACATGCGGCGTCACGGCACCAATCCGAGCGAGTATCGCAAAGGCATTTTCGGTGGCGGTTGCCTGTCGCGTTTCGAGGGAAACCCGAAACGCAAGATCGGCCACACCAACAGCGATTTTGCCCGCAGACAGTTCAGCCTGCGCCACTGGAGCGTCGATCTGTGCGACCTCAACGGCACGCATTACCGTCGTCTGCAGATCGACGGGGCAAGCGGCAGGATTGACTGTCAACGCAATCAGGTCACTCTGCCGACCCTGGCAGTTCCCCGCAAAGGCAGACATATTCTGTGATCCGCGTATTCATCGTCGACGACTCTGCACTGGTTCGCCAGGTCCTGACCAACTGCCTGGCCAGCCATCCCGGCATCGAAGTGATCGGCCAGGCCAGCGATCCGATCTACGCCATCGACAAGATGCGCCGCGACTGGCCCGATGTGGTGATCCTGGACATTGAAATGCCACGCATGGATGGCCTGACTTTTCTGCGTCAGATCATGAGCGAACGCCCCACGCCCACCCTGATCTGCTCGACCCTGACCGAAGCCGGAGCCAGCGTCTCCGTCGAAGCCCTGGCCGCCGGTGCCGTGGGTGTCTTCACCAAGGCCAGACTGGGTTTGAAACAAAGCCTCGAACAACTTTCAGGAGACCTGATCCGCAAGATCGAAGAAGCCGCACGAACCCGTCCGGGTGCCTTCCGGCCGCCTCCCCGCGCCCAGGCCCAGGACCTCCCCACTCCCCCTGCAACACTGTTCAAGACCACTGACCGGGTCGTCGCACTCGGTTGTTCGACAGGAGGTACCCAGGCACTTGAATTCATTCTTCGGCAACTGCCACGTGACTGCCCGGGCATTGTGATCGTTCAACACATGCCGGAAAAATTCACGGCAGATTTTGCCAGGCGTCTGGACAGTCTCTGCCAGATAGAAGTACGCGAAGCCAGACACCTGGACCGCGTTCACAGCGGTCTGGCATTGATTGCCCCCGGCGGTCTGCACATGCAACTCAAACGTAACGGAGCCCACTATCAGGTAGAAGTCATCGATGGCCCACCGGTCAACCGGCACAAGCCTTCGGTAGACGTGTTGTTCAGGTCGGTCGCCCGGCATGCAGGTGCCAATACGCTGGGCGTGATCATGACGGGCATGGGAGATGACGGCGCGCGTGGCCTGTTGGCAATGCGTGAAAACGGCGCCCAGACCGTCGCCCAGGACGAGGCCAGTTGTGTTGTGTTCGGTATGCCCAAGGAAGCCATTCGCATGGGTGCAGCACAGACGATCGAACCGCTGTCCAGGGTACCGGTACTGATTCAACAGTTTGGTGACAGCACACGGCATGGCTAAAGGAATGCCATCGCCAATATCCGGGATATGGAGGTCCTTCCTGTGGGCGTCTTTAGAACGGATGCAGTCAGCCAACAGCGGACTATCATCAATCCCCACGGGAGAACAGCAATCGTAGCTGTTACTCGTTGGCAGCTATCCACTTCCCATGCGACACAGGCCGTAAATATGCCTTGCCGAATCTTGCTCGCCGATAACTACCCACTGTTTCGGGCTGGTATACGAGCACTGCTAGAAAAACAACACGAATATGAAATCGTCGGCGAAGCCGGCGATGAAGACAGCACCATCCAGCTTGCCTGCCTGCTGTCTCCGGACATCGTTCTGCTCGACATGTCGATGGAGCGATCATGCTGCGTTCATGCACTGGAGGAATTAGCGGTCCATGCGCCCTGCTGCAAGGTGCTCATGCTGTCGACACACACCGACTCGGGCTTCGTCATGAAGTGCCTGCAACTGGGTGCTCAAGGCTTCCTGCTCAAGACCGCCAGCTTTCTGGAACTGGAGCTGGCCCTGCAGGCGCTGCAACATGGCGATCAGTACCTGTCTTCGGAGGTCGTCCCGCTGGTGGTCAGCCAGGCGGTCAAGAAGAGCCTCACCCAGCCTTCCGGTTCACGTCCCGGCAATTTCTCGCTGACCGAACGCCAGCTGGAAATCCTGCGACTGATTGCCCGCGGGGAATCGACCCGCTCCATCGCGACTGGCCTGGGCCTGAGCGTGAAGACCGTCGAAGCCCATCGTTCCCAGGTCATGCATCGCCTGGGTATTCATGACCTGGCCAGCCTGGTGCTGTTCGCCGTGCGCGAGGGGATCATCCAGGTCAACGATTGAAAAACGGGTCAGGCCATCTGCGGCGGATCAAACGCCGTGATCGGCGGCAGGGCCTGATCCCACTTGACGATCTCCACCGACGCGGTTTGTGCCGCGCAGCCTTGGGACAGACGCGAAGCACCCACATCGAGGGTGATCACGTTCGGATTGCCATGTTTCTCCAGGCATCCCTTCCGGCCACGAACCAGAGGGTCGAACCAGGCACCGGTGGCGATCTGCACGACGCCGGGGCGAATGTCGTCCGAGACAATCGCCCCGGCCAGAAAAGCCCCTCGTTCGTTGAACACCTTGACCACATCCCCCTCGGCAATACCTCGCGCCTGAGCATCGAGGCGATTGAGGGTCAAGGGTTCACGCGCCTGAATCTTTGAAGCGCGGCTGTAGACGCCATGATCGTACTGGCTGTGCAGGCGGGTGCGCGGCTGATTGGACAGCAAGTGCAGCGGGTAGGACGGCACAGGCTTGTCCAGCCACACCGGATGCCCTGGACAATCCGCATAGCCGAACCCGGCGATGCGCTCGGAAAATATTTCGATGCGTCCCGACGGCGTGGGCAAAGGGTTGGCATCCGGATCATCGCGAAAAGGCTTGAGCAGCACCGTATCGGTTTCAGGAGACGGAACCTCGAACACCCCGTCACGCCAGAACTGCTCATAGTCGGGTAACTCGATACCGAATGTCTGTGCCCTGTCCCTGGACTGATCATAGATAAAACGCAGCCACTCAGCGGCATCACGCCCTTCGGTGAAGGCATCGTTCACCGCCAGGCGCTGCGCCAGTGCAGCGAAGATCGAATAGTCGTCGCGGGCATCCCCCACCGGCTCGATGGCCTGCTGCATGGCAATCATGAAGCGGTCGGAAGCCGCGCTGCCGATATCGTTGCGCTCCAGCGCCGTGGTCGCAGGCAGGACGATATCGGCGTACCGGGCCTGGGCGGTCCAGTATTGCTCATGGACGACAATGGTTTCCGGACGCTGCCAGGCGTCCAGCAGCCGATTGAGGTCCTGATGGTGATGGAAGATATTGCCGCCCGCCCAATACACCAGCCGAATGTCCGGGTAGCGGTGCTGCTGACCGTTGTAATCGAAAGACGCACCGGGGTTGAGCAGCATGTCGGCGACACGCGCCACCGGAATGAAATCCTTGACCGGGTTGATGCCTTGTTCAAAGCGCGGCCCGGAAAACGCCTTGCGGCCACTGCCGGTGTTGTTCATGCAGCCATATCCCAGGCCGAAACCGCCTCCCGGCAAACCGATCTGCCCCAACAGTGCCGCCAGGGTCACGGTCATCCAGAACGGCTGTTCCCCGTGGACCGAACGCTGCAGGGAATAGGCGACATTGATCATGGTGCGCTTGCCGGCCATGCGCCGAGCCAGCCCGATGATCTGCACAGCCGGAATACCGGTCAGTTGCTCAGCCCACTGCGGGCCTCGGACTTGTCCGTCGACATGCCCCAGCAAGTAATCGCGAAAGCGTTCGTAGCCGACGGTATAGCGCTGCACGAAGGCCTCGTCATGCAGCCCTTCGGTGATCAAGACCCAGGACAAGGCCATCATCAACGCCGTATCGCTGCCGGGACGAACCGCCAGCCATTCGTTGTGCGAAGGCCCGACCAGATCCTCACGCAGCGGGCTGACATTGACGAACTCCACCCCCGCCGCCGACATGGCCTGCAAGGCGTCCTCCAGAAGATGGTCGCTGGCACCGCCCGGGCTGGTCTGGGCGTTCTTGACCGGCAGGCCACCGAACGCCACGAACAGCTCACAGTGCCCGGCCAGGTTTTTCCAGGAGGTGTGCGACGCCAGCAGCCAGTCCATCGGGCCGACGATGTGGGGCATCAGCACCCGCCCTGCGCCGAGGCTGTAACTGTCCGTGCTGGAGACATAGCCGCCAAAACAGTTGAGAAAGCGATGCAACTGGCTCTGGGCATGATGAAAGCGCCCCGCGCTACCCCAGCCATAACTGCCGCCGAAAATCGCTCGATTGCCGTGCTGGTCTTTGACGCGCTTGAGTTCTCTGGCAACCAGGTCCAGAGCCACGTCCCAGGACACTTCGACGAAAGGCTCCTGACCACGCAAGTCGGGGCGTCCATCGGGCTCGTGCAGGAAGCTGCGGCGTACCGCCGGGCGCCTGATACGAGTCGGCGATGTGATGGCCTCCGCCACCGAATCACCGATGGGCGACGGATGCCTGTCCCACTCCACAGGCACCAGCGCCTGTAATTTTCCGTCCAGAACCTGAGGACGATAGGCCCCCCAGTGCAATGAAGTAAAACCCATGGTGAACGGGGCTCCTGTTTTTCAATGCGATGTATGTCTGTAGGAGCGGATTTATCCGCGAAAGCATTCGCGAATGACTTCACTCCTAAGGCGGCGACATCAGCGAGAAGCCTGCGCCTGAGCGGTGAGCGCGGCGTTGAACGACTCATCGAACACACTGGCGGCAGAATAACGCTTGGTCAGCCCCGCATTATTGAAAAAATCGATGGTCTGCTGCGCGCCAGCCACGACATCGGGTGTGATGGGAACGACGACGATCTGCGAACGGGAGAACCAGCGGCGGGCGACGTCCGCATCGGCTCTGGTCAGGCCCGCCCAGGCATTGGCATAGGTTTCGCTGTTTTTCGGGTCACGTACCGACCACTCACGGGCCGCTTGCAGGCGTTGCAGGAAGTCGTTGATCTGCGCTCGCTTGTGCTGGATGGCCTTGTCATTGGCCACGATGAAACTCTGGGCGGGAATCAGCCCCTTGGCCGTGGCAATGATCCGCGCGCCCTGGCGCTCCTGCTGGGTGACATAGGGTTCCCAGGTGGCGATGGCGTCCACCGAACCGCCGTCCAGGGCATGTGAGGAATCCAGTGCACTGAGGTAGCGGTATTCGACGGCATCACGGGCCACCCCGGCCTTGTCCAGCGCCGTCAGCATCAGTTGCTGGCTGAACGAGCCTTTCCAGATCGCCACTTTCCTGCCCGCCAGATCTGCAACGGTCTTGATGGGCGAATCCTTGCGCACCACGATGGCCACACCGTCCAGATTCTGCCGGGAGACGCCGATGACCTTGATGGGTGCCCCCAGGGCTCCCATGAACAAGGCAGGCGAATCCCCCAGCAGCCCCACATCCAGGCTGCCGACGTTCAGCGCCTCGGCCACCGGTGAACCTGCCGTGAATTGCTTCCATTCAAGCTCGTAAGGCACGTCATCGAGCACACCGGCCGCCTCCATCACGGTGCGGGCGCTGTAGCTCTGGTCGCCGACGATAAGGTCGGCGGCCTGTACGTTCAGCGAGGCCGCCAGTGTCAGGAACAGGCCTGGCAGAATGCTTGTTTTCCATCGGGCAAGGGTGTCGGGCATATGCAATCTCCACGGGATCGGAATGAAGTCCGGGTCCGCGTGTACGGTGGCCGACGGTTTTGATCATGCTTTCAATGCTGAAGGCGAATTCCGGAAACCTTATCACCCTGAAAATCATTATCTAAATTCATTTTCGATCTAGCCTGATATGCAAATATCTCAGTTACCTTGCACTCAAAGCATACCGCCCGGTTCCAGTTGCTCCCGCAGAAACTCGATCAAGGCTTGTACGGGCCGGGATCCCTGTCGGTGTTGCGGATAGACCGCCGACAAGGTCAGAGGCTCGGGGCGCAGGTCATCCAGAACCCGGACCAGGCTTCCGCTGCTCAACGCGGCTCCCACAATGAAGGTCGGCAGGTAGGTAATGCCCAGCCCGGCAATCGCCGCGTCCCGGAGCAATTCACCGTTGTTGGTGCGCATCCGCCCGCTGACATTCAGGCTCACGGGCCTTCCATTGCCCTGGAAACGCCATTGCACCTGACGGTTATGGCCATAGGGCAGGCAATCGTGGGCATGCAGGTCTTCGGGTCTTTCCGGACGACCACGTTCGGCGAGATAGACCGGGCTGGCGCAGTACACACGATCGATCGTGGCAATACGACGCGCAATCAGGCTGGAGTCTTCCAGCACGCCAATGCGCAGCACCAGGTCATAGCCTTCACTGAGCAAATCCACCGGACGATCGCTCAGGTCCACTTCCACCGAGACCTCCCGATAGCGCTGCAGAAACAGGGGCAGCAGGCACCCCAGATGCGCCACCGCAAACGACAGCGGTGCACTCAGGCGCAGGGTGCCGCGCGGTTCGCTGTTCTGACCGGCAATGCCTTGCTCGACCTGTTCCACCTCGCCCAGCAGGCGCAAGGCCGACTCGTAATAGCTCTGCCCCAGCGGGGTGACATCCAGACGTCGTGTGGAACGATTGAGCAGACGCACACCAAGCCGCTCCTCCAGTTGCATCAGCCGTCGGCTGACGAACTGCTTGGACAGACCCAGCTTGTCGGAGGCCGCCGTGAAGCTGCCCGACTCCATGACCTGGCAAAAGATACGCATGTCTTCAAAGGGGTTCATTGTCACAACCTGGTTGACAGTTAAACGCTTTATAGCCGCTTTTTCGCCTTTCGGCACCCTATTAATCTGTGTCCATGGTGCAGACGAAGAGCAAAAAACGGACTGCCCTCAACCCCTCTCACTTGCGTGCCCTCAAAAGGATTGACCATGAACACTCTGCAGAAAACCCTGACCACCACCCTGCTCGCCCTTTCCGTCAACAGTGCCTTTGCCGCTGGCAGCCCGGGCGTGGAACATGACACCCAGGCCTTTCTCGAAGCGCTGGCCACTGGCGGCGGCAAGCCGCTGGAACAACTGAGCCCCGGGGATGCCCGTGCCGTGCTGACCGGCGCGCAGGCCTCGGTCAAGGTCGATCTGTCGGGTGTGGACGTCAGCGAGCGCTCGATTGATGTCAACGGTCAGAAGGTCATGCTCAAGATCGTCCGCCCTGCCAAGCTCAAGGGTGAGCTGCCGGTGTTCATGTTCTTCCACGGTGGCGGCTGGGTACTGGGCGACTTCCCGACTCACCAGCGGCTGATCCGCGATCTGGTGGTCGGCTCCGGTGCGGTAGCCGTGTACGTCGACTACACACCGTCGCCCGAGGCCCATTACCCGACCGCCATCAATCAGGCCTATGCCGCTACCCGCTGGGTGGCCGAGCATGGCAGACAGATCGGTGTCGATAGCAGCCGGCTGGCGGTAGCGGGCAACAGTGTCGGCGGCAACATGGCGGCGGTCGTTGCCCTGATGGCCAAGGAACAGAAGACTCCGGCACTGCGCTTCCAGTTGCTGCTGTGGCCGGTGACCGATGCGAACTTCGATAACGGCTCCTACCGGCAATTCGCCGAAGGCCACTTCCTGACCCAAGGCATGATGAAGTGGTTCTGGGACAACTACACCACCGATGCCGGCCAGCGCGCACAGATTCATGCTTCGCCCTTGCGAGCCAGCAGCGAACAATTGCGTGGCCTGCCTGCGGCGCTGGTACAGACCGCGGAGTTCGATGTGTTGCGTGACGAAGGCGAAGCCTATGCCCGCAAGCTGGATGCTGCCGGCGTACCGGTCACTGCCGTGCGCTACAACGGGATGATCCATGACTTCGGACTGCTCAACCCGCTGAACCAGATCCCGGAAGTCCGTGCCGCGATGCGTCAGGCCGCGGGTGAACTGAAAGCCCACCTCAACTGAAAAGCCACTCGCCAGAAGCCTTGAGAGCCCGTCAGAAGGCGGGTTTTCAAGGCCAATGGCCACCCTCGAAATTAACAACGATTAACTCGTCAGCCCTGTTCCTGCACTCAAGAATGGCGCCCTCTGCACAGACTTTTGCCAATCGAAAGGTGCCCGACACTTCCCGCGATAATGGACATTGCCATGACCCACGTTCAGCAATACCCCTGTCAGACATGCAGGCGCATGGAAAGCTTCGAGAAGCAGACACCCGTCAGCGGCGGCCTGACACCCTGGCGCGAACGCCTGGCCAAACAGCTGATCCTTGAAAACCTGGGCGAGAACATCGAAGTGGCTGAACTGGCTCGCGCCTGCGCCTTGTCCAGAAGCTACTTTTCCCGGGCGTTCAAATGCAGCACCGGCCTGTCGCCCCAGGAGTGGATTCGCGCCCAGCGTATCGCCCGCGCCAAGTACCTGATTCGGCACACGGCAATGACTCTGACGCAGATCAGCCAGGAATGTGGTTTCTGTGACCAATCACACTTTTCGCATATTTTCTCTCGCATCGAGGGTATAAACCCCTTTACATGGCGCGGCCATGCGCTAAAGAACACACATCATGACGATCACCTGGCCGCATCCGGTTTCTGAACGGGGCTGGCGTGAACGTCCAGCCGGGAACAGGAATGAACCGTTGAGCCTTCTTACCGAACTGGCCGTGCACTTCGGCCCTTATCGGGTCTACCCGGAGCAACGCCTGGTACTGGACGCCGACCGGCCGGTACGGCTGGGCAACCGTGCCATGGATATTCTGCTGGTGTTGATCGGGAACGCCGGAAACATGGTCAGCAAACAACAGCTGATGGCTCAGGTCTGGCCCAGGAGCGTGGTAGAAGACAGCAACCTGCGTGTTCACATGGCGGCCTTGCGCAAGGCCCTCGGCGATGGGCAGGCGGGTCAGCGCTATATCGTTACGGTTGCACAACGCGGTTACAGTTTCGTCGCCCCCCTGACCCTGCAACAGGTCTCACACAGGCCAGACCCCGACATGGATAGCTCAACCCGCCACAACCTGCCTGTCCGCCATGCGCGGATTCTCGGACGTGATGCCCTGGTCAACCGGCTGACGGGGCGGCTTCAACAGCATCGATTCATTTCCCTGACCGGTCCCGGCGGCATCGGCAAGACCACTGTCGCCCTGCAGGTCGCGGAACAACTGATCGGCCACTACCGGGATGGCATCCGCCTGCTGGACCTGGCTCCACTGACAGACCCCGCCATGATCACGTCTCATCTGGCGATGCTGCTCGAAGCCCAATGGCAAGACGGTGAGCCGATGAACGGCATCGGAACCTTCCTGCGCGATCGGCAGATGCTGTTGGTGATCGACAACTGCGAACACATGATCGAGGACATTGCCCTGTTGATCGAAGGCATTCTGCGCAACGCGCCGGATGTGCACATTCTGGCCACCAGCCGCGAGAGCCTGAGGGCCGAAGGTGAGTTCGTCGAACGCCTCGCCCCTCTGGACTGCCCGCCCGGCGACGGGGCCAGCCGTGATGAAGCCATGGGGTTTGCCGCGCTGCAACTGTTCGTCGAACGCGCCACGGCCAATCAGGAGCACTTTGAACTGACCGAGGCCAACCTGCCGCTGGCCATTGATATATGCCGACGGCTCGACGGCATTCCACTGGCCATCGAACTGGCTGCCGCTCAGGTCGGCAACCTGGGGTTCAGCCACCTGCTGGAACATCTGCAAGCCAGTTTCCACCTGCACGCCCAGGGCAACCCTCAGGCGCTGACCCGCCATCAGACCTTGAGCGCCACGCTGGACTGGAGCTTCCAGATGTTGAGCGCGGTCGAGCAGACATGCCTGCAAGGCCTGAGTGTCTTCAAGGGCCGTTTCACCCTCGACTCGGCCCTGGCCGTGCTCATTGATGCCGAAACGACCGAATCCGACGTCTTTGCCACCCTTCCCCTGCTGGTCGCCAAATCCCTGCTCAATGTCGAGATCGGCGACGAAGAGGTCTTCTACCACCTGCTCGACACCACCCGCTGCTATGCACTGGAAAAACTGCGCCACAGCGGACACCTGCCCGCAATCCGCATACGCCACGCACAGCGTTGCCTGGCAATCATGCAGCAGGCCCATCAGGAGTGGGAGCGCATTCCGGCCCAAGTCTGGATCGAGCGGCATATCCGCAGCCTGGACGATGTCAGGGCCGCGCTGGACTGGGGCCTCAATACCCAGCCGCCACAGACGCTGGCCATCGAGCTGGTCGCCGACTGCGCACCGCTCTGGCAGGAACTGTCGCTGCTCAAGGAACATGACTTTTATGTGCGCAAGGCCCTGAAACGACTGGAGTCGGAACCCTTGCCGCCACCGGCGCTGTTGATGCGCCTCAATCTGGCACTGGGCAGTGTTTCCTATCACACGCGAGGGGATACACCCGAAACCGTGGCGGCCTTCGTGACCGCCATGGCCCTGGCCGAACAGACAAACGACCTGACCAGCCAGCTACGAGCCGTCTCCGGGCTGATGACCCTCAATCTGTACGGTGGCCATTACCCGACAGCCCTTGAGCAAAACCGCCAGTTCAACCGGCTCGGGATGAACACCCAGACCACGGCCTACCTGAGCATCCATCGCCTGCAGGTTCTGGCCCTGCATTTTTCAGGCGACCAGACCCTGGCGCGACGCAATGCCGAACAGGTCATTCAACGCATGTCCCGGAGCGGGCACCTCAATCGCTTCACTTACGGGTTCGGCGTGCAGTACGACCAGAGCGTGGCCGCCCTGACCGTACTGGCGCGCATCCTCTGGCTACAGGGACGTCCCGAACTGGCATGGCAGACAGCCCGCCAGGCACTGGACATCGCCCTCCAGATCAATCACGGAACCTCCATTTGCTACACCCTGTCCCTGGCGGGCTGTGTCATCGCCTTCTATAACGGCGACACCCAGACCGCCCACGAGCTGTTGCAACAGCTGCGCGACCGGGCCAAAAAGCACTCGGCCCAGCTCTTTCAGACCTGGGCACAACACTATGAGCGAGTGATGGGACTGCCCGGCAAGGATGCTCAGTGCCCGGACAGCAGCGGGATTATCAAGGACATTCTGCTCACCCTGCGCCCGACACCCATCGACGACGCGCTGTTCGAGCGGGCAAACAACGGATCGGCCGGCTGGTGTACGCCGGAAATCCTGCGCTCCAAAGCCGACGCCATGTTGCTGGCCTCGAAGGATCCCCACCAAGCAGAAGCCGCCGAAGCCTTGCTGCTCAAGGCCTCAAGCGTGGCACAGGCACAAGGAGCGCTGGCCTGGGAGCTGCGCTGTGCATGCTCGCTGGCGCAACTCAAACAGCGCCAGGGCCACAGGCAACAGGCCTACTCATTGCTGTCCGCGGTCCATGCACGCTTCACCGAAGGCTTCGCGACACCGGATCTGGTCAAGGCCCGACAGCTACTCGACGACCTGCAGTGACAGGCTCCCGGCCAAGGTGCAGGACATGGCGGGCTTCGTATGTCCGCAACTCACCACTGCGCTGTAACCGGTCCAGCGCATAGAGACGAGTCGTGTGCAGCAGGCCATAAGACAGGACCCCGTCCGTACGCTCCATCGACAGCAACGAGTTATTCAACAGGACTTCCAGCGCCTTGTTCACACAGCGAGCGCTCAGGTGAGTGCAGGTCACCACCTCGAGGGCCGCCTCTCGCGTGAAGGCCGAACGAAAGACCGAAAGGCGCTGGAACACGATTTGCTCGACCGGACTCAAACGTTCACAGCTCCAGTCCAGCGAGGCCTTGAGCGTCCGATGCCGCTCGACGGCTGTGCGTCGCCCAAGGCTCAGCCATGACAGGCCATTGTCCAGCCGGGCCTGCAACCCCGGCAGTGCAAAGGCATCGATACGGGCTGCAACCAGTTCGATGGCCAGTGCCAGGCCATCAAGCCGCCGACAGATATCCCCCACGATGGCCACCTCCTGCTCGCGCAGGACAAACTCCGGTCGGTACGCCCGGGCACGACTGACGAACAACTGAACAGCCGAAAAATTCATCGCATCTTCGATGCCCGACAGCCCCGTCACCGGTGGAACAGTCAGTCCCGGCACTGGCTGCACCGACTCTTTATCGATCATCAAGGGCTCGCGACTGGTCACCAGAATCGACAGGTGCGAGCCGGCATTCAGCAGGCACTCGATCCAGCGACGACAAGGGGCCTGCAAGTATTCACAGCCATCGAAGACCAGCAGCGCATGACGTTGCGCCAGGATATCGAGCAGACCATCCAGGGAAGATGGCTCTGCGAGGCCAAGGCCCTGCGCCAGTCGAACAGACAGTTGCTCCGGGCTTTCGGCCCCGGAACAGTCGATGAACCCGACACCGTCCGGATAGTGTCGGGTGAGCGATTCCGCAACCCGGCAGGCAACCGCCGTCTTGCCGACACCTCCCGGCCCGGTCAGTGTCATGCAGCGGCGCCCTGACAAGTGACGTGCAAGCTTGCCCACCAGCTCATCGCGCCCGATGACAGGCGTCAGGCGGACCGGCAGGTTGTGCCGGGGTGCAGTGGAAACGGCGCATTGCTCTGTCGCCTCGGCCTGCTGAACCCTGGCGACGAAGCAATAACCTCGCTGGGGAACCGTCGCGATATAACGCTGCCCATTACGGCCCCCACCCAAGGCACGACGCAGGGCTGCGATATGGACCCGCAGGTTGATCTCTTCCACGACAGAATCGGGCCAGACCTGAGCGATCAAAGTGTCCTTGCTGACAACCTCCCCCGCCTGTTCGACCAGCACCTGGAGAATATCGAGCGCCCGCCCTCCCAGAGGCAATTGATGCTCGCCATGCAGTACGAGCCGCTGACGGACATGAAAGGCATAAGGGCCGAAGCGCAGCACCGCATCGTTGTGAATATTCTGGAGGCTGTCCATACGCGTTCACGCGTCGATAGACCTGGCTCGGCAGGCCACCGCACGACCTTTGTAAAAAGTTCGTGTTTATCTTGGCAGTCATCAATCCGGGAACAACCCTCGAGGGAGGCCCGATACGGTCATCGCGGTGCGCAATACGGACAGCCTTGGCTCTGTACGAAAAGTTTTGAGACGAAGGTCAGGCAAGGCGAAAACGGTCGAGGAAGCGGAGTTTACGGGTTGTAAATGAGCATTCCGAGACCGTTTTCAACGCAGCATCACCGAGTATCAAGACATTTCGTACAAAGCCTAGCTGAATTGCTCACGATATTGAGAGGGGGTCAGACCAATCCTCTCGCTGAACAGAAACCGCATGTGCCGCACACTGCCGAAACCGCTTTTATAAGCCACGGTCTTGAGCGGCAGATCCGTGCTTTCCAGCAGGCTCCGGGCACGGTCGATACGGGCTCCTTGCAGAAAATCCATGGGCGTCATTCCCACTTCTCGGGCAAAGGTGCGAGAGAAGTGCCGGGCACTCATATTGGCCAGCCCCGCCATGCGCTCGATGCTGAAGGCTTCGTCCAGATGCTCCAGCACATGATTCTGCACACGGGTGACAGGCGTTTCCTGAAGAGCGACCGCGGTCATCAAGGGGCTGAACTGTGCCTGCCCGCCCTGGCGCTTCATCAATACCAGCAACACCTTGGCCACATCCTGCGCGACCTTCTTGCCATGGTCCTGCGCCACGACCGCGAGCGCCAGGTCGATGCCGGCCGTGACGCCACCGGAGGTCATGAGGTTGCGGTCCTGAATGTAGATCTGATCGGTTTCGACACAGGCCTTGGGAAAACGCTTGATAAGCCTGTCGGTGTAGTGCCAGTGCGTGGTGACACGGTAGCCGTCGAGCAACCCGGCCTCGCCCAGGATGAAGGCACCCGTGCAGATGGAGCCGTAGCACGCAACCCGGGGAACCGCCTCGTGCAACCAGTTCAATAAAGGCTGATGCCTGTCGTTGTAGGCCCCCGGCCCGCCGGGCACCAGTAAAAGGTCGTACGCCTCGACAGCTTCATTCATATGCCGATCGGCCAGGATATTGACCCCGCAGGACGCACGAAGCGCCCCTGACGCAGTACCGATGGTCGAGACCTGATAGCGCTGGTCAGCCTCCAGATAACGGTTGGCAATCGAGAAAACCTCGATGGGCCCCGCCATATCGAGCAAGAGAAAGTCCGGGAACAGAATCATCGCCACGGTTTTCATGAGGTGCGCATCACTTGAATGAGGGAAGAGAACAGGCGCTGCATTATGACGAAGATGGCTTCGTTTCGCTGAGCGCCCTTGACTGTCAACTCAAACAGGACAGTCATTCGTTTTTCATCTACTTATTGCAAGCAACGATAAACAGTAACCTTTCTCTCAATCGGTCGACAGCTGAATGTGCAGCGCCGACATCTGAATGGAGAAACAATCATGCTGACTCTTCGCAAGGCTTCCGAACGTGGCGCAGCCGATCATGGCTGGCTGAAATCCTTTCATACCTTCTCGTTTGCCAGTTACTACAACCCGCAGGAGCAAGGCTTCTCTGACTTGCTGGTGATCAACGATGACCGTGTCGCGGCAGGTAAAGGCTTCGGACAACACCCGCACCGCGACATGGAAATCTTTTCCTATGTGCTCGAAGGTGCTCTGGAGCACAAGGATACCCTGGGCACCGGCTCGGTCATCCGCCCTGGCGATGTGCAACTGATGAGCGCCGGCAGTGGCGTCGCTCACAGCGAGTTCAACCACTCTCCTCGCGAGCAGGTGCACTTTCTGCAGATCTGGATCGTACCGAGTGTCGCGGGTGCCAGGCCGACCTATCAGCAGGAACACTTCAGCCCGGAACAGAAACGTGGACGGCTGAAACTGATCATCTCTCCCGAAGGCGACGATGGCTCGTTGAAAATCCGCCAGGATGCCCGTGTCTATGCCGGCCTTTTCGACGGTGAGGAATCGGCCAGCCTGACACTGGCGGCCAATCGTCATGCCTATGTGCATGTCGCCCGTGGCAGCGTCGTGCTCAATGGCGAACACCTGGGTGAAGGTGACGGTGTCCGTCTGCGCGACGAGCAACAGATTCACCTGAGCGCTGGTGTGGATGCGGAGGTATTGGTCTTCGACCTGCGCCCCAATGAACGGCCGCAGATGCCTTGATAGCTCTATATAGATAGAAAAATGTATGCCCCCTGAAGTCAGGGGGCATACGAAGGGAAAAAACGCAGAAACAAAAACGCCGCTCATTGAGCGGCGTTTTCGTGAATATGGAGCGGGAAACGAGACTCGAACTCGCGACCCCGACCTTGGCAAGGTCGTGCTCTACCAACTGAGCTATTCCCGCAATATGGCGTCCCCTAGGGGACTCGAACCCCTGTTACCGCCGTGAAAGGGCGGTGTCCTAGGCCACTAGACGAAGGGGACACACGTACAACATTCACTGCTTATCGCGCTTCGCTGTGTGCTTTACGCTGTAAGTGGCGCGCATTCTATGGATGGTTTGAAGGGTCGTCAACCCCCTTCTGAAAATTTATTTAAATCAATGACTTCGCCCCTCTTTAAGGAGAAGACCGTTGGCCGGAAACCTCTTGCCTGAAGTGCACATTTAGTTGCAATGTCCGACGGGGGCATCTATGCGCAATAGTGCTTAGCCACTACACTCGCACAATATTTACCGGAAATGAGGTTTGCGCAGTGACACCACTCATGATCACGCTGTTGGTAGTAGCTGGTATCGCTCTGCTTATAGCTATTGGCTACCTGAACCATGTCGCTGAAAACAGCAAACTGGACAAGGCACGCGCCAAGGTGGAGCTCAGCGACCGACTGAGGCGGTGCGGTGAAATTACCGAGACCTTCCCCGGCCAATTGATGTCGCCAGCCCTCAAGCTGCTGCTGACCCGCCTTGAACTGAATGTCGTGCAGCGCATGCTGACGCTGGAAAAAGGCAACGCCCAGCTCAAGACTCGCCTGGGAGAACTGGAAGAACTGATTGCCCAAGGGGATCGCATTCCGGTCACCAACCCGGTCAGCCCGATCCAGACCGAAGCCAAGGCCAAGGACATTCGCTTTCTATTGGAAGCACTGCACGGTCAAGTGACACGTGCGGCCCATGACGGCTTCCTGCCGACCAGCGAAGCCAAACACTGGATCCGGGAAATCCGCGTCATTCTGGTGAACCTGCACATCGAGTTCTTCAATAACCTGGGCCAACTCGCACTTTCCCAGGACCAGCCAGGCCAGGCGCGTCTGGCGTTCGAGCGCGGCGTACAGTACCTGCGCAACCAGCCGGACCCCGTGACCTATCAACAGCAGTTGCAGGCCATGGAAAAACAACTGGCTCGCGCCAACTCCATGGTATTGACCAATATCGCGCCTAGCGACGATGACGACAACGCCCTGACCGAAGGCCTGAAGGCCGACGAAGTCGAATCGGAATGGAAGAAAAAGGTTATCTACGATTGATGACCGCCCTGCCGTTGCGCGGCATCGTGCAACGGCAGGACCGCCAGCGACTCAGCAGTCGGTGGCTTGCAGAAAGATAGCCGCCAGCCGCTCGATCCCCTCCTGATCCACTTCCTTGAATCGCCCGACCTTCGGGCTGTCCAGATCCAGTACGCCGATCAGGCGCCCTTCCTTTATCAACGGTACGACCAGTTCGCTGTTCGAGGCACTGTCGCAGGCAATGTGCCCGGCAAACGTGTGAACATCTTCGACCCGCTGGGTCTGCCGGCTTTGGGCGGCTGCACCACAGACACCACGACCGAACGGAATACGCACGCAGGCAACCTGCCCCTGGAAAGGACCGAGCACCAGCTCTTCGTTGCGGTTGAGGTAAAAGCCCGCCCAGTTCAAATCGTCGATCTGGGTGTACAGAAACGCAGAAAACTGCGCGGCATTGGCAATGAAGTCACGCTCATCGGCCAGCAGCGCCTGCAATTGCGCAGTCAGCAGTTCATACCCTTCCTGCCCCGCCCCGACGCCTTGTAAATCGATCATGCTTCTTGCTCCAACAATTTCAGGCCTACCCAGTAACGTGCAAACTGGTAGGCACAACGACCATTACGATTACCCCGGCCTGTCGCCCAACGGACGGCAGCCTTCTCCAGCTCTTCGTCGCGCTGCCAGGTCAGACCGGCAGTCTGCGCCAGCTGGGTGATCCAGTGTTCCACCACATTCAGAAAGTGTTCCTGAGTGAAGGGATAGAAAGACAGCCACAGGCCAAAGCGATCCGACAATGCGATCTTGTCCTCGACCGCCTCGCTGGGGTGCAACTCGCCATCCACGTGCTTCCAGTTGGCGTTGTCACTTTCCTTTTCAGGGACCAGATGACGGCGGTTCGACGTGGCGTAAAGAAGCACATTGTCTGGCGCCTGCTCCAGCGAACCGTCAAGCACGCTCTTGAGGACACGATAATCGCCCTCGCCCGACTCGAAGGACAGGTCATCGCAGAACAGCACGAAACGTTGCGGCAGTTTCTGCAGTTGCTCGACCACACGCGGCAGGTCACCCAGGTGATCACGCTCGATTTCGATCAGACGCAACCCCGCCTGGGCATGCTCGGCCAGCAAGGCGCGAATCAACGAGGACTTGCCGGTGCCACGCGAACCCCACAGCAACGCATGGTTGGCAGGTAATCCCTCAATGAACTGGCGCGTATTGCGTCCCAGTTGATCACGTTGCAGGTCGACCCCGATCAGGTCGGACAGGCGCATGTCCAGACTGACCTCCAGCGGCAACAGATAGCCACTACGCCCCTCGCGTACCCAGCGTGCAGCCAGCGCCGAAGACCAGTCGACAGGCTCGCGAACGGCAGGCAACAAGGGCTCCAGACGGGTCAGTACAGCATCGGCACGCTCCAGAAAAGCCATCAACCGAGAATCCACAGAACCTCCTTATATTTAACTGATCAAGGACAAGACACGATCGGCTATGCTTGCCCCGCAATGGGCACCAGAAGTGACTGAACTCAATGGATATATCGTTCACCAACAGGCTGTCGTTCAAGCAGGCCCGCATGGCCGTCCTGATCGGCTTCATTCTCGGAACCCTGCTCAGCCTGTTCCAGATTGCCCTCGATTATGCCAGCGAAGACGCCTCCATCGATCGTGAAATCGGCTCGCTGATGGAAATCAGCCATAACCCGGCTTCACGCATGGCGTACAACATCGATGCCGAACTGGCCCAGGAACTGACTCTTGGCCTGCTGCACTCCCCGGCGGTAGTCAGTGCCAGACTGACCGACAACAACAATATGGTGCTTTCCAGCGTCGAACGCCCGATGGCAACAGGACGCTATCGCGTGCTCAGCGACTGGCTGTTCGGGGAAAGCCGGCATTTCGAGGAAGTCCTGCACCTGGATCACATGCCCAGCGAAGTGATCGGCACCCTGAGCCTGACCGTCGACACCTTCGCCTTTGGCAGCCACTTCCTGCAACGTGCGGAAATCACCCTGCTCAACGGCTTCGTCCGCAGCCTGGTCCTGGCTGGCATTCTGACCATGCTGTTCTACGCGACCCTGACCAAACCCCTGGTCAATCTGATTCGCGACTTGAGCCGTCACGACCCGCGCAGCCCGATCCAGAACAAGATGGACTGCCCGCCCGGTCACGAGAACGACGAGATCGGCGTACTGGTCAAGACATTCAATCTGCATATCGAAACCATGAGCACCGAGTTTGCCAGGCGCCGCGAGGCCGAAGACCGGCTCACCAATCACCTGAACGAACTGGAAAACATCGTTGCGGCGCGCACCAACGAACTCAAGGCCAGCAACATTCGCCTCAGCCAGTCCAACGAAGAATTGCAGATTGCCCGCAGTACGGCGCTGGACATGGCCCACGCCCGATCAGCCTTTCTGGCGCACATGAGCCATGAGATCCGCACACCGCTCAACGGGCTGCTGGGAATGCTGGCCCTGTCACTGGACAGCCCGCTCAGCGCCGAGCAACGCCAGCAACTGATGATTGCCCATGACTCGGGCAAGGTCCTGGTGGAACTGCTCAACGATATTCTCGACATGTCCAAGTTCAATGCCGGACACCTGGAAATAGAGCGCATCCCTTTCGACCTGGGCATGCTCATCGAAGATACGGCCAACCTGCTTTCCCAGAACGCTGCGCCCAGCGTGGAGCTGACCTGCCTGATCGCCCCGGATTTTCCGCCCCTGGTCATTGGCGACCCGACACGGGTCCGGCAGATCGTCAGCAACCTGCTCTCGAACGCCCTCAAGTTCACCCGCTTCGGGCGGGTGGATGTGCGCCTGAATTATTTCCTCGACCCCGAGACTCGCGAAAACCGGGTTCAGATCGAGGTCCGCGATACCGGGATCGGCATCGCCAAGGAAGCGCAAGAGAGGATTTTCCAGCCCTTTACCCAGGCTGAAACCGCCATTACCCGCCAGTTCGGCGGCACCGGGCTCGGGCTTTCATTGACACGCAGCCTGTGTGAGGCCATGCAGGGGCGACTGAGCATTCAATCCCAGCCCGGTTTTGGCAGCCTGTTCTGCGCCGAACTGCCATTGCCCATCCACCTGTCCGCCGTTATGCCCCCGACGCTGAAGGGCCGCGTGACGGTAATCAGCATGGCAGGCAGCGGGTTGGTGGAACTGCTGGGGACTCTGTTGCCTGCCTGGGGAATCGACTTCACTCGCCGGGGTATCGATGACCAGACCTGTGAGCTGGAACTCGATCCCGGCACCGACCTCATCATTACGGATTGCCCGGAATGCCTGTTTGCCATTCGCCCGACCACTCAGGCCCCCATCCTGCTGGTGACGGCCTACGGCAACTTCATGCCCGTCGAGCAGGTCAGCGCCCTCGCCCCCCTGCAACAACAGGCACGACCACTGGCTCGCAACGCGCTCTACAACACCTTGCGCCGGGCCTTGTACCTGGAAGAGCCGAGCACACGAGAAACGTCCGTCGACGAACAGGCCACCCAGCGACCGGCGCGCATCCTTCTGGTGGAAGACAACCCGGTCAATCAACTGGTCGCCAAGGGCATGCTCAGCAAACTGGGCTGCGAAGTCACCGTCAGCGGCCACGGGGCCGAAGCCATCGAGCAGCTTGAACACAGCAACTTCGACCTGATCCTGATGGATTGCAACATGCCAGTCATGGACGGCTATGAAGCCAGCCGCCAGATTCGCAGCAGCGGACGCTGGCCGAAACTGCCGATCGTCGCCCTGACCGCCAATGCCATGCCCGAAGAACGTGAACGTTGCAGGGCCGCCGGCATGAATGACTACCTGGCCAAACCCTTTCGCCGGGCGGAACTGGCCAGCGTTCTGGATCAGTGGATCCCGCTGGCACAGGACAACCGACCTACCTGAGCAAGGCCTCGATTTCGCCAGCCATCTCCTCAGGCCTGGTCAGCGGGGCAAAACGCTTGACCAGCGTGCCATCCTTGCCGATCAGGAACTTGGTGAAGTTCCACTTGATCCGCTCCGACCCCAGAAGTCCGGGCGCCCGCTTCTTCAGTTGCACGAACAAGGGGTGTGCCTGGCTGCCATTCACATCGATTTTCTTGAACAGCGGGAAGCTGACGCCGTAATTCAGCTCGCAGAACTCGGAGATGGCCCCTTCATTGCCCGGCTCCTGCTTGCCGAACTGATTACAAGGAAAGCCCAGCACCACAAGGCCTTGATCCCGGTATTGCTGCCACAGCTGCTCAAGCCCCTTGTATTGAGGCGTGAAGCCGCATTTGCTCGCCGTGTTGACCACCAGCACCGCCTTGCCAGAAAAGTCGGCCAGCGTCTTCTGCTCTCCCTTGATCGTGGTACACGGTATGTTCAACAGGTTTTCGCTCATGACGCTCCCTCACCAAAATGAATATTGAAGTTAGCGTGCAATCGCACGGCACACGTCTTCAATTTCTCCTGTTGATACAGGCTGATAAGCCAGACTGCAAACAGACCCCGGGCTTATGCGCGAGGCACAAGGTCCAGGCACACTGAATTGATGCAGTAACGCAGGCCGGTCGGTGGCGGACCATCCGGGAACACGTGCCCCAGGTGGGCGTCACATTTTGCGCAGACCACCTCGGTCCGAATCATCCCGTGGCTGACATCACGGACCTCAACGACCGCACTGTCCTGCAGAGGTGCGTAAAAGCTTGGCCAGCCGCATCCGGAGTCGAATTTGGTTTCGGAGTCGAACAAGGCTTCGTTGCAACAGACACAATGATAGACCCCCGGCGTCCTGGTGGTGTTGTACCGGCCGGTGAACGGTCGCTCGGTCGCTTTCAGGCGACAGACGTTGTACTGCTCTGGGTCAAGCATCTCCCTCCACTCTTCGAGTGTTTTCTGCAACTTGTCCACGGGTACACCTCCTTATTCGAAAAAGCCCGATCTGTGTCTTTTCCAGTGATCGGGTGGCACGTATGATTGCGCCTGATCAGATATCAGTCTGTCACCCGCGTTTGTCGCATACAAACCCATTTTCGCCGGGTCATGTCCAGCGACCTTCGTTGCAAGCCAGCAACAGCTCGTCCATTTTCGGGATCAATCACCATGCAGTTCAGCAAATCGAACAAGCTCGCAAACGTCTGCTATGACATTCGCGGGCCAGTGCTCAAGCACGCCAAACGTCTGGAAGAGGAAGGTCATCGCATCCTCAAGCTGAATATCGGCAATCCGGCACCGTTTGGTTTCGAGGCGCCGGACGAAATCCTCCAGGATGTGATCCGCAACCTGCCGACAGCCCAGGGCTACAGCGACTCCAAAGGCCTGTTCAGCGCTCGCAAGGCGGTGATGCAGTACTACCAGCAGAAGCAGGTCGAAGGTGTCGGCATCGAAGACATCTACCTGGGCAACGGCGTCTCCGAGCTGATCGTGATGTCGATGCAGGCACTGCTCAACAACGGCGACGAAGTGCTGATCCCCGCTCCGGACTACCCGCTCTGGACTGCCGCCGTGAGCCTGGCAGGCGGTAATCCGGTGCATTACCTGTGCGACGAGCAGGCCAACTGGTGGCCTGACCTGCAGGACATCAAGGCCAAGATCACCCCGAACACCAAGGCCATGGTGATCATCAACCCGAACAACCCGACCGGCGCCGTTTACTCGAAGGAAGTGCTGTTGGGCATGCTGGAACTGGCCCGCCAGCACAATCTGGTGGTGTTCTCGGACGAGATCTACGACAAGATCCTCTATGACGAAGCCGTTCACATCAGCACGGCGTCGCTGGCACCCGACCTGCTCTGCCTGACCTTCAACGGCCTGTCCAAGTCCTATCGCGTCGCGGGCTTCCGCTCCGGATGGATCGCCATTTCCGGGCCGAAACACAATGCCCAGAGCTACATCGAAGGCCTCGACATCCTGGCCAACATGCGTCTGTGCGCCAACGTGCCGAGCCAGCATGCCATTCAAACAGCGCTGGGCGGCTATCAGAGCATCAATGACCTGGTATTGCCGCCAGGCCGCCTGCTGGAACAGCGCAACCGCACCTGGGAACTGCTCAACGACATTCCCGGCGTCAGCTGCGTCAAACCCATGGGCGCACTCTATGCTTTCCCGCGTATCGATCCGAAGATCTGCCCGATCCACAACGACGAGAAATTCGTCCTCGATCTGCTGCTGTCGGAAAAACTGCTGGTGGTTCAGGGCACAGCCTTCAACTGGCCATGGCCCGACCACTTCCGCGTCGTGACACTGCCGCGCGTCGACGATCTGGAGCAGGCCATCGGTCGCATCGGCAACTTCGTGAAAGGCTATCGTCAGTAACCGACAAGGCTCTTCCGTCCGTTACACGGCCCCGACCCCGTTTCGGGGCCGTTTTTTTCAGGCTGCCCACCTGCCGCCCGTCTCCTCCTCGAAACGCCTGCTGCCTTGGCTCAGGCAGTGTTCAGGTTGGAGGGATTAACATCGAACGGGACAAAACGACACAGTTTGAAATAGTCCCCCGGTTGAATAGCGGCAGGCATCACCTTATATACCCGGCATCACGTTACATATTTATCCCGAGGAGAACGTTTCGACCATGATGCGCATTTTGCTGTTTTTGGCCACTAACCTTGCGGTCGTGCTGATTGCCAGCATTACCCTGAGCCTTTTTGGCTTCAACGGGTTCATGGCGGCCAATGGGGTTGATCTGAACCTCAATCAGCTGCTGGTTTTCTGCGCCGTGTTCGGTTTTGCCGGCTCGCTGTTTTCGCTGTTCATCTCCAAATGGATGGCCAAGATGAGCACCGGTACGCAGATCATTACCCAGCCGCGCACTCGCCATGAGCAATGGTTGCTGCAGACCGTAGAACAACTGTCCCGAGAAGCCGGTATCAAGATGCCGGAAGTCGGCATCTTCCCGGCCTACGAGGCCAATGCCTTCGCAACGGGCTGGAACAAGAACGATGCACTGGTTGCCGTCAGCCAGGGCCTGCTGGAGCGTTTTTCACCCGATGAGGTGAAAGCCGTACTGGCGCATGAAATCGGCCACGTTGCCAATGGCGACATGGTCACGCTGGCTCTGGTACAGGGCGTGGTGAACACCTTCGTGATGTTCTTTGCACGGATCATCGGCAACTTTGTCGACAAGGTGATCTTCAAGACCGAGAACGGCCAGGGCATGGCCTACTACATCACAACGATCTTCGCTGAACTGGTCCTGGGCTTCCTGGCCAGCGCCATCGTGATGTGGTTCTCGCGCAAACGCGAATACAGGGCTGACGAAGCCGGTGCACACCTTGCGGGCACCCAGGCCATGATCAATGCCCTGCAACGCCTGCGCTCCGAACAGGGCGTCCCTGTCAACATGCCCGACAGCCTGACGGCGTTCGGCATCAACAGCGGCCTCAAGCACGGGCTGGCCGGCCTGTTCATGAGCCACCCGCCGCTGGAAGAGCGTATCGAGGCGCTGCGTCGCCGCGGTTGATTCAGAGCAGTAACCGAAAAGGGCGACGCAAGTCGCCCTTTTTCATACCCGCAGCAAACGATAGACCTGCTCATCCATGCGGGTCACCCCGCTCTTCCGGGCCTTGTGACTGCCCGGCAAGGCATCGTAATCCCCCACCTTCGTGACCTGCCATAGATCGGATAACAAGCCTCCAAGCTGCGACTCCGACACCGAAAACGGAGGGCCATCAAGCTGTGCCTGATCGTAATCCAGTGAAATCAGCAAACCACGAGAGCCTGGAGGCAACAGGCGACCAAGGTGCTCGGCATAGCGCCCGCGCATATCGTCAGGAAGTGCAATCAATGCAGCCCGGTCATAAAACGCGTCGCAATGGCCGATATGAGCAGCCGTCACCGCAAAGAAATCACCGCACCATATCTGACAAGCCCCATGCCTATAGACCTTGAAGCCATCGCGCTCAAGTATCTCCGGCACCCGGCTCCGCTCCTCGAAATAAGCCTGGGCAGCCTTTTCCGACAACTCCACGCCAACGACCGAGAAACCCTTCTCCACCAGCCAGTCCATATCGAGGCTCTTGCCACATAACGGCACCAGCACGCGAGCCCCTTGAGGCAGCTGTAATTCCGGCCAGAAGTTTTGTAGATACGGATTGACCTGTTCCTGATTGAAACCGATCTGGCCTTCGGACCAACGGTGATGCCAAAACTCGGGCTGCATGAACGCTCCAATAATTTCGATCAAATTGCCTCAGAACTTATATTAGATCTAGATCAATGATCTACATGAAGATAAGCATATCCCAAACCTTCAGGACGCCTTCATGTTCCCCAGTCTATTCATTTCCCATGGCTCTCCGATGCTGGCGCTTGAGCCGGGCGAAAGTGGCCCTGTACTCGCACGCCTGGCAGCCGACATACCCAGACCAAAGGCTATCGTGATCGTCTCGGCGCACTGGGAAAGCAACGAACTGATCGTCAACGGCAATCCGCACCCGGACACCTGGCACGACTTTGGTGGCTTTCCGCCCGCCCTGTTCGCCGTTCAGTACCCCGCCCAAGGGTTGCCGGCACTGACCCGCGAGGTCGTTGATTTATTGGCCGCCAGTGGCTTGCCTGCCCGAGTGGACAGTCGCCGCCCTTTTGACCATGGGGTCTGGGTGCCTTTGTCCCTGATGTATCCGCAAGCCGATATTCCGGTGGTTCAGGTTTCGCTACCCAGCCGCCAGGGCCCTGCCCTGCAGACGCGCGTCGGTCGTGCGCTGGCCGTCTTGCGCGAACAAGGCGTGCTGATCATTGGTTCCGGCAGCATCACCCACAATCTGCGCGAGCTGGACTGGAATGCAGGCACCGAAAGCATTGAACCCTGGGCCAGCGCCTTTCGCGACTGGATGATCGAAAAGCTGGAAAGCGATGACGAACAGGCTCTTCATGACTACCGCACACTCGCCCCACAGGCAGTACGTAACCATCCGAGCGATGAGCACCTGCTGCCGCTGTATTTTGCACGCGGAGCTGGCGGCAGGTTCAGCATCGCCTATCAGGGATTCACCATGGGCGCACTGGGCATGGATATCTACCGGTTCGGCTGAATGCCGGGCAAAAAAAATCCCCGAACCTGTCGGGGATTTTTTCATCTGACGATCAACCCGGGAGTTGATCAGTCTTCACGGTAGCGACGCAGCTTCAACTGCTTGCCAGCAACACGGGTGTCCTTGAGCTTGGTCAGCAGACGCTCAAGGCCATCTTCCGGCAGTTCGACCAGGCTGAAGCTGTCACGGACCTGGATGCGACCGATCGCTTCACGGGCCAGACCGCCTTCATTGAGGATTGCACCCAGCAGGTTCTTGGCTGCGATGCCATCACGCGCACCCAGCGCCGTACGGCAACGGGCACGGCCTTCGGCCAGCGGAGCCGGAGCACGACGCTCACGCTCTGGACGATCACCACGGTCGCCACGATCACGTGGCGTGTTGTTCGGCACCAGCGGACGCTCACGCTCGATGGCTGCCAGCGTCAGCGCCTGACCATTGGTGGCCTTGCGCAGCAGGGCAGCGGCAAGAGCACGCGGCGTGCAACCGATATCGGCAGTCAGGCGGTCAAGCAGATCGCCATGAGTCGACTCGGCATCGGCAACCAGTGGCGAAAGACCATTGGTCAGCTTCTTGATGCGGGCATCCAGGACAGCCTGGGAATCCGGCAGGCGGACTTCCACGACTTTCTGGCCAGTGACACGCTCGATCACTTGCAGCATGCGGCGCTCACGCGGAGTCACCAGCAGCAGTGCACGACCTTCGCGACCGGCACGGCCGGTACGGCCGATACGGTGAACGTAGGACTCTGGATCGTAAGGCATGTCGACGTTGAACACGTGAGTGATACGTGGAACGTCGAGACCGCGGGCAGCAACGTCGGTCGCCACAACGATGTCCAGACGGCCATCCTTGAGGGAGTCGATGACGCGCTCACGCTGGTTCTGGGCGATGTCGCCGTTCAGCGCAGCAGCCTTGTAGCCTTTGGCTTCCAGGGCGCTGGCCAGATCCAGAGTGGCCTGCTTGGTACGGACGAACATGATCAGGGCGTCGAAATCCTCGACTTCCAGCAGGCTCAGTACGGCAGAGGTCTTCTGGTCGGCGTGAACCAGCAGGTGAGCCTGCTCGATCGCGGTGACGGTCTGGGTCTTGGTCTGGATCTTGACGTGCTTCGGATCGCGCAGGTGGCGTTCGGCGATGGCACGGATCGACTGCGGCAGGGTCGCCGAGAACAGGACGGTCTGACGGCTCTCAGGCATGGCCTTGAAGATGACTTCCAGGTCATCCATGAAGCCCAGCTTGAGCATTTCGTCCGCTTCGTCGAGAACCAGGTGGTTCACGGTCGCGAGGACTTTCTCGTCACGGCGAAGGTGATCGCACAGACGGCCCGGAGTGGCGACGACGATTTGTGCGCCATTGCGGATAGCCTTGAGCTGCGGGCCCATTGGCGCGCCGCCGTAGACGGCAACGACCGTCACGCCCGGCATTTGTTTGGAGTAGGTCTCGAACGCGGTGGCGACTTGAAGTGCCAGCTCGCGGGTCGGTGCCAGGATCAGTGCTTGCGGCTCACGCTTGCTCGGGTCGATACGGTTCAGGATAGGCAGGGCGAAGGCGGCGGTTTTACCGGTACCTGTCTGCGCCTGACCAATCATGTCGTGACCGGCAAGGATGATCGGGATCGACTGCTGCTGAATGGCCGAAGGCTCTTCGTAGCCGGTAGCGACTACGGCTGCAACGATATTGGGATGAAGATCGAGAGCGGCGAAGCCGCCGATTTCCTGGGTCATGGGTCTGCCTCTGGTGCATCCGCAAAGACCCATGCTGCAAAGCTGCGCGTGCCGTGTACGACCCTGAGGTCACCCTGGCTGCTTTGTCGGCGGGGATTTGCGAAAACGTTTGATGAATGGATCGTCAAGGATAGTCCGCAATGCGGACAGGCTACCGAAGCGGGCTCCGGGAAATTGCACTACCTGAACGAGGGCCGTTTAAGGCCGGCGCGCACTATACCGGAATTACGCCTGGAGGTGAGGCTTTTTTTTCAAAATATTGACGGAAAAACCAGCGCTTGCAGGCATTTCATCGCCAGGAGAACCGGCCTGCAGGCCGTGCAGCCCCAACGATTACGGCCATCATCGCTTAAACGTTTCACTCATTCATCCATATGAATGGGATTTCACCCCTCGAGGCGCGGCAAAATGTCTCACCCCACTGCCGCCCTCATAACCGTTTCAGCTTGCAGGACGGATATCCCTGATCAGCGTCGACAACGAATAACCCAAGCGCGGTGCCAGCGACTCTGCACGCCGGGCCAGGGACTCGGTATCCAGGGTCTGCTCCAGATCCGCAGGCACGATGAGAATGACATTGCCCTCCTTCACCGGCAGCTCCCAGTAGTGACGGTGATAGAGCCCGCGCAGCAACGCAGCCCCCAGGGGCTTGCCGTCGTCGGTGGCCCACTGGTTGATGATCAGCCACCCCCCCGGATTGAGATGCTGCTGACAGTTCTGGAGAAATTTCCAGGCCAGATGCCCGGCTCCCGGCCCGACATCGGTGTAGAGGTCGACAAAGATCAGGTCGGCGGGTTCGGCACTGTCGAGAAGCTCGAGCGCATCGCCAATACGTATATAAAGACGCGGATCGTCATCCAGCCCCATGTACTCGATCGCCAGCCGCGGCACATCCGGACGCAGCTCGATGACCTCCACATCCTCCAGGGGCAGAAACTTCATGCAGGCCTGAGTCAGGGTGCCGGCTCCCAGCCCGAGGAATAATGCGCTTTCCGGGGCCTCGTGACACAACGCGCCGATCAGCATGGCGCGGGTATAGTCGTACTCCAGCCAGCTGGGGTCAGCCGTGAAGGTACAGCTCTGCTCGATGGCATCGCCAAACTCGAGAAAGCGGTAATCGTCCACTTCCAGCACGCGAATCATGCCAAAGGCATCGTGCACCTCGGCGAGAATCCGTTCTTCGCGCTCACGCTCTTCTGTCATTGCCTCTCCTGGCTGATGGTCGCGCCGGGCGCAAAGGGCGAATTGTCAGCCAAGCGAACGCATTTGTCACAATTATCGAGCCGGTTCATCCAGCCACTCTGGCTGACCGACCCTGAACTGCTAACATGCCGGTTCGATTTCCTCCTCCCCAAGAGCCAACAATGAGCCAACCCTGGAGCCCCGACAGCTGGCGGGCATTTTCCATTCAGCAACAGCCTCGATACCCTGATGCCGCGCACCTGTCGCAGGTCGAGCAAACCCTGGCCAGCTACCCGCCGCTGGTCTTTGCCGGGGAAGCCCGTGACCTGCGTCGCCAGTTTGCCGAAGTATCCCAGGGACGAGCCTTCCTGTTGCAAGGCGGCGATTGTGCCGAGAGCTTCATGGAGTTTTCGGCGGCCAAGATTCGCGACACGTTCAAGGTGTTGCTGCAAATGGCCGTTGTGATGACATTTGCCGCCGGCTGCCCGGTGGTCAAGGTAGGACGCATGGCCGGGCAATTCGCCAAGCCTCGTTCGGCCAACGACGAAACCCTCAATGGCGTGACGCTACCGGCCTATCGCGGCGACATCGTCAACGCCATCGGCTTCGATGAGAAAAGCCGCGTGCCGGACCCGGAGCGTCTGTTGCAGGCCTATCACCAGTCCACCGCCACCCTGAACCTGCTGCGCGCGTTTGCTCAAGGCGGTTTTGCCGACCTGCACCAGGTCCATCAGTGGAACCTGGATTTCATTGCCAACTCGGCACTGGCGCAAAAGTACAGTCAACTGGCCGACCGCATCGACGAAACCCTGGCGTTCATGCGCGCCTGCGGCCTGGAAAGTTCGCCACAACTGCGCGAAACGAGTTTTTTCACCGCCCACGAAGCCTTGTTGCTGAACTATGAAGAAGCCTTTGTACGACGCGACAGCCTGACCAACGACTTTTACGATTGCTCGGCGCACATGCTGTGGATCGGTGATCGTACCCGCCAACTGGACGGTGCCCATGTGGAATTTCTGCGCGGGGTGAACAACCCGATCGGCGTCAAGGTCGGGCCGAGCATGGACACCGACGACCTGATTCGCCTGATCGACATCCTCAACCCGAACAACGACCCTGGCCGCCTGAACCTGATTGCCCGCATGGGCGCGAACAAGGTCGGGGATCATTTGCCCCACCTGATCCGTGCCGTGGAACGCGAAGGCCGCAAGGTGCTGTGGAGTTCGGACCCCATGCATGGCAACACCATCAAGGCCAGCAGCGGGTACAAGACCCGTGACTTTGCGCAGATTCTGGGAGAGGTGAAACAGTTCTTCCAGGTTCACCAGGCCGAAGGCACTTACGCCGGAGGTATCCATATCGAAATGACCGGGCAGAACGTGACCGAATGCATCGGTGGCGCACGCCCGATTACCGAGGACGGCCTTTCGGACCGCTACCACACCCATTGCGACCCGAGAATGAATGCCGACCAGTCGCTGGAACTGGCGTTTCTGATTGCCGAGACGTTAAAACAGGCCAAGCGCTGACGCCGCCGCTGGCACCTACCCCAGATCGAATGCCCGCAAGCGCGCTGCACTGGCTCGCGGGCAATTGATCCAGACCTCTGCCAGCCCCAGCCAGTCGGCCAGTTGGCGAAGGTGTCGCGCCAGAGCCTCTATCCCGTCGTCATCAAGCCCTTGTTCTTCATCATGCACGGCATGCACCGCCAACCGGCCGACAGCCCGTTCGGCACGCAGGTCGATGCGCGCCGCAATGCGTTCGTTGTGCAGAAACGGCAAGACGTAATAGCCGTAGACGCGCTTGTGCTGCGGTGTGTAGATCTCCAGTCGATAGCGGAAATCGAACAGGCGCTCGGTACGCGCACGTTCCCAGATCAGAGAGTCGAATGGCGACAGCAAGGCGCTGGCCGTGACCTTGCGCGGCGGCCGACTGTCCGGAAGGCAGAATGCCTGTTGTTTCCAGCCCCGAACCCGAACGCTCTGCAACGCACCTTCCTCGACCAGTTCGGCCAGCGCCAGACGACTGGGCAGCGGGTCTTGCCGAAAGTAGTCGCGCAGGTCCTTTTCCGTTCCGACACCCAGGGCCTTTGCCGCATGCAGCAACAGTCCACGCTGAGCATCGGCCTCGTTGATGTCGGGCAGATCGAGCACCGCTCCCGGAAGCACCCGCTCCGGCACGTCATAAAGGCGTTCAAAGCCACGACGCCCCGCCACGGTGACTTCACCGGCGGCGAACAGCCATTCAAGCGCAAGCTTTTCCGCACTCCAGTCCCACCAGGGTCCTGCACGTTCCTGTCGACTACTGAGACTGCCCGCTCCCAGCGCTCCCTGTTCACGCACGGCCTGCAATACCCGTTCGATCACTGGCTGTTGCTCGCGACCGAACCGGGCCAACTGCTGATAAATGCCCTCGCCTTGCGCCGCTCGCCGCATGCGCCAGCGCATCAAGGGATAAAGCTTGAACGGCAGCAGCGATGCCTCGTGTCCCCAGTATTCAAACAGTGTGCGATGCCGCCCCTGACTCCAGGCCGCCCGATCCAGCAACGCTGGCGAATAATTGCCAAGCCTTGAATACAGCGGCAGGTAATGGGAACGCACCAGCGCATTGACCGAGTCGATCTGCAACACGCCGAGACGCCCGATCAACTGCATGATATGGCCGGCCTTGATAGTGGCTGGCGGTTGGCGCCCATTGAAACCCTGGGCGGCCAGCGCCAGACGACGCGCTTGCTTGAGGGACAGTTCTACAGACATTCAGGACTCCCTTTGGAGTCTGTAACCCTATCCGATCAGGAAGTGCCTTGTCAGCGTCACCGAGGATCGTCCCAGAACGGACGCTCGGATTCACGCAGGATATCGGCCCGGCTCAATCCCAGGTCCTTCAATGTTTCATCGCTCATGCTCGCCAGCAACTGACGTTGTTGATGCAACGCCACCCAGCGTTGAGCACGTGTTTTCAGCCCGGTCCAGAAGCGAGCGAACAGGGTTGTGAACGCGGGTCTGGCGACCAGTACGTAACCTTTTTGACCTTTCATCATCTTGCCCTCCATGTGGGGATGACTAGAGTCTTGCGCCTGGCGTAGGATCAATCCAACGAATGTTTCTTATGCAAGCCATCTGTGAGATTGATGAATTGGCCCACTATCCCAGTATCGACACCGAACTGCTGCGCACCTTTGTAGCGATTGCCGACCATGGCGGATTCACGCGCGCCGGCGAGGTGGTCAATCGCACCCAGTCGGCGGTCAGCATGCAGATGAAGCGCCTGGAGGACGATGTCCTGCAACGTTCGCTGTTTCAACGTGATGGCCGTACCTTTCGCCTGACAGCCGAAGGCCAGGTGTTGCTCGGTTATGCCCGACGCATCCTGAAACTGCACAGTGAGGTGTTCAACACGCTACGCGATCCCCACATGGTCGGTGTGGTGCGGATCGGCTCGCCGGACGACTATGTGATGCGCTTTCTGCCCGGCATCCTTTCGCACTTCGCCTGCACCTACCCTCTGGTTCAGGTGGAGGTCCACTGCGAACCGTCTACGGCGCTGCTGCAACGTCACGATCTGGACCTGACCATCGTCACCAGTCGCCCCGGCAGCGAGATGGGCCAGATATTGCGCCAGGAACGGCTGGTCTGGACCGAAGCCCAAGGCTTTTCGCCCCATGAACGGACGCCTCTGCCACTGGCCATGTTCAACACGGACTGCTTCTGCCGTGAGTGGGCCTGCAACGCACTGGATGCCATGGAGCGCGAATACCGCGTCGCCTACAGCAGTGCGAGCCTGTCGGCGATCATGGCCGTGGTCAGTGCCGGTCTGGCCGTCACCGCCCAGCTCCAGAGCCTGGTCACACCCGATCTGCGCATCCTGGGCGAGGCAGAGAACCTGCCGCAACTGCCGATTGCCAGCATCGTCCTGGTGCGTAACCCGGAGACGCCCTCGCCCATCACCGATTGCCTGGCCGAGTACATTGCCGAAGGCTTCAGACCTTGAACATCAGGATCACGGCACACAGCATCAGGAAAACGCAGAACAGATAACGCAGCAGGCGCTCCGGCATCGAATGCGCCAGCTTCACCCCCCAACTGACACTGGCCAGCCCTCCGATTGCCAGCGGAACGCCCATGGACCAGTTGACGTGATCGTGCAGCGCGTAAGTGAACAGGGTAATCGCCGTGCTCGGCACCGCCAGCGTCAGCGCAAGCCCTTGCGCCACGACCTGGGTCGCCCCGAATACACTGGTGAGCACCGGGGTGGCGACAACCCCGCCCCCCACACCGAACAAACCGCCCGTGACACCGGAGCCGACGCCCAGCAACCACAACCAGTTGACGTGGCGCAACTGAGCACTGGCCTGCCCCTTGCGCCAGAACATCTGGGCAAGATTGAAAGCCGTCAAGGCGATCAGAAAAACCACGAATCCGATACGCATGTACTGCGGTTCGACATTCACCGCCAGCAATGAGGTCAGCCAGGCCAGAAAGAAACTGGGAATGACGAGCATCACGGCATTGCGCAGCAGGACGCGATTGCGCTGGTTATAGCGCCACAAGGCCAGCAATACATTGGGCAGTACCATCAACAGGGCCGTGCCTTGTGCCAACTGCTGATCGAGTCCGAACAACACCCCCAATGCCGGAATCGCAACAAGGCCGCCACCGATCCCGAACAACCCGCCCAGGGTGCCCATCGCTGCACCCAACAACACAAACATGACAACTTCAGTCACACCACTTCCCCAATCGGCCCATTAGGAGAATGCTACGCAGTCTTGACCCGCAGGCATACGCTCACTGTAAGAGAATTTCTCGAGATGCCGTGCATCAAGCGATAACGATTCCTATTGTGTAGTCATGACCGCCCGGATTTATCTGGCGCATTAAAGAACGCAACACTAAATTAGGCCTCTTTTCCAGAGCTTACGAGGATTGCCCATGAATGCCGAAGACCGCCTTGATACCGAGGCTTCTGCCGATTGCGACTCGCTGCTGCTCGATAATCAACTGTGCTTCGCCCTTTATTCCACCTCCTTGATGATGACCAAGGTCTACAAGCCATTGCTTCTTGCCCTCGGGCTGACCTATCCGCAGTACCTGGCGATGATGGTGCTCTGGGAGACAGAAGGCCTGACGGTCAGTGATGTCAGCACCCGCCTGCTGACCGATCCCGGTTCATTGACCCCTCTGCTCAAGCGCCTCGAAGCCGAAGGGCTCATCAGCCGTACCCGCAGCAAGGAAGATGAGCGTGTGGTTCTGTTGCACCTGACGGAACAAGGCCGCGCCCTGCAGCAAAAAGCCAGAGACGTGCCCGGCTGCATTCTTTCATCCAGCGGCCTGACGCTGGAGAAACTGCGTGAATTGCAGGGGGAACTGCTGGAGCTGCGCACCAGCCTGCACGGCAGCCTTTGAACAGATTCAGGCCTGACAGCGAGTCATGGCCTTCTCTTCCGACGAACGGAAAATCTCCATAATGGATTGTTTTAAAAGGATTTAAAGCACCGTCAGCCCTGCAGCTCGCCTTCCCGCTCAACCGGGAGAGAGTGAACTTTTGAAATTTAACTTGCGCGCAAAATATTTGAGCTATAAATTAAATTCACTTAGTTAGCGCACAAGATTTCTGCAATCACCCCAACCTGCGAGGTAAACGCCATGAACACTCTCTACACTGCTGTTGCAACGTCTACCGGTGGCCGCGATGGCCGTGCTGTTTCCAGCGACAAGATTCTCGACGTCAAACTGGCAACCCCCAAGGAACTCGGCGGTGCAGGCGGCGAAGCCACCAACCCTGAGCAACTGTTCGCAGCCGGCTATTCCGCCTGCTTCATCGGTGCCCTGAAATTCGTCGCAGGCCAGAGCAAGCGCAGCATCCCGGCAGACGCCTCGATCACCGCCCATGTCGGTATCGGTCAGATCCCGGGCGGTTTCGGTCTGGACATCGACTTGCACATCAGCCTGCCAGGCCTTGAGCTGGCCACCGCTCAAGAGCTGGTCGATGCCGCTCACCAGGTCTGCCCGTACTCCAACGCTACCCGCGGCAACGTTGACGTGCGTCTGCATGTAACCGTCTGACCCCGTTTAACAGGCACAAAAAAACCGCATCGCTGCGGTTTTTTTGTGTATCGGGGTTACAAAACCATGCTTATTTAGCACGGCCTTTGTAAGAACCGCCGTCACGGGTATCGATCTCGATCATGTCGCCGATTTCGATGAAGTCAGCCACGCTCAGCTCGGTACCGTTTTTCAGTTTGGCAGGCTTCATGACCTTGCCCGACGTGTCGCCACGAGCGGAACCTTCGGTGTAGTCAACCTGACGCACGATAGTGGTCGGCAGCTCTACGGAAACCAGACGCTCTTCGAAGAAGACCGCTTCGCAGACGTCGGTCATGCCTTCTTCGACGAAGGGCAGAACGGCTTCGATGTCTTCGGCGTTCAGCTCGTACATGGTGTAGTCAGTGGTGTCCATGAACGTGTAGGAGTCACCGCTGATGAAAGACAGGGTAGCTTCCTTGCGATCCAGGATCACGTCGTCCAGCTTGTCGTCGGCGCTGTATACGGTTTCAGTCTTGTAACCGGTCAACAGGTTCTTCAGCTTGGTCTTCATGATGGCGCTGTTACGACCGGACTTGGTGAACTCGGCCTTCTGGACCAGCCAAGGATCGTTGTCGATACGGATCACGGTGCCGGGTTTCAGCTCTTTACCAGTTTTCATTGCATATATCCGAATTTGGATTGAAATAGCCAAAGGCTCTGTACGAGAAATAGCCTGCACAGGCACTTTTCGTACAGAGCCTGATATCAAGGCCGCGTATCATAGCGAATTTCGGTAAAACTGTACCAGCGCCGCAGCAAGATCGGTTTGCGAGGCCCGTTCCAGACACCAGCGCCGGGCATGCCGTTCTATCTCGGCCTCGTGAATCAGCACCGCCTGCCAGCTTTCCCCAAGGTCCAGCCCACGGTTCCAGCCCCGCCACAGACTGCCCAGCGCCTGAGCGGCCGCCGGAGACAGCCCGGCGAGATAAAGCGCCAGAAACGCCTCCAGCTTGGGGAGATGGGCCTCATCCTCCTGCTGATAGATATGCCAGAGCATCGGACGTGCGGCCCATTGGGCACGGACAAAGGAATCCTCGCCCCGCACGATATTGAAATCACAGCACCACAACAGCCGGTCATAGCGCTCCTGCCGGACGAACGGCAGCACCTGAACGGTCAGGGAACCCCGCGTTTGCACGGCCCCGACCTGCAAGTCTTGATTCCCGAACCAGCGCTGAAAATCACCCAGCACACGGCCTTCGGGAACCAGCACATGGTTTTCCCTCGAATCGCTGGCCAGCCTCTCCAGCCAGCTGCCCAGCGCCGGATTCTCGTAGGCAAACACCGAGATCAGGCGGGCACCGTCATTGGGCTTCACGCCCATCTCTTGCAGGAAATCACGCTGTGCCGAGCGGTCATGCTGGAACGCCTGACACTGCTCGACCAGCCCCTTTTCTCTCAACAGGCCACCGGTGGCGTCCTGAAACCCCGGAAAGAAAAAGAACTTTTTCAAGCCATTCGACTGCAACGAAGGCAGGCCATGACAGCCAGTGACCCACTCCTCGGCACTGAGGTAGTCCAGATTCAGCCACAGAGGCCTTGGCGAGCGCTGTAACATGGCGTCGATGTAGCCCGTCGGCAGGCGGCAGGCGAACGCTTCGAGCACGACGTCGGGAATATCGGCAGCCCCCCACGTTTCGGGCCAGTGGCAGATCTGCACACCGTCCTGCCACTGCTCTGCAGCCTCGAGACTGGCCTCGGGGCACAGACGAACGAAGGCCGCCAGATCATCGATCCACAGACGGACACCGACCCCATGTTCGGCGACCAGCTGACGCGCCAGACGCCAGGTCACGCCCACATCGCCATAGTTGTCGACGACGCTGCAAAAAATGTCCCAAGAGGCTTTCATCCCGGCTCCCTGAGGCTGGTTCAAGAAAAAACGCCGATTGTCCTCCAGAACAACACCTCTCCACCAGCACAAGGCATGGCACAATTGCTTCTGCCGCCCAACGTCAGGAGTCCAGTCATGCCGTCCTATCCGAATCGTCGCGAACTGTATGTTTCCCTGAAGCTGATCGTGTGTATAGCGCTGGGCATCTGGCTCGGCGCGATGGCCGTCGTCCTGACAGGCATGCTGTTTTACAAGAACCTGCCTCCGGCCCAGACACAGGCACTGGAAAAAGCCGCCGCTCAGCTGACGGCGCCCGAAGCGCCTGCGGTAGAACCGGAAAACACCCTGTTCCAGAAATACGAGCAAAACCTGCGGGAAAGCGAAGCCCGTCAGGCACGTGAACAGGTCCAGGAACAGCGGCAGAAGAACTTCAACCGGGCAAAATGCGATTTCTGGATACAGCAGGACCGCACCGCCCCCAGCGAAAGAAGCCGTGCGGGCATCAATGAATACTGCGGGTAAGACATGAACAAGGCAGACATCCTGCAACGGGTCATCGACCGTCTGAACATCGACCTGGACATCGCCCGGCGTGCGGCACAGACCGCCTATGAAGCGGCGACTCACGAAGAGAACATCGCCGAAAACAAGTACGACACCCTGGGGCTGGAGGCCTCCTATCTGGCCGCTGGCCAGGCCCGGCGCGTGGAGGAGATTCGCCAGGCCCTGGCCTCCTGCCAGAACTGGACGCTCAAGCCTTTCGATGAATCGCGTGGCATTCAGACCGGTGATCTGGTCGTTCTGGAGGCGGATAACGGCCAGTCGCAGTACCTGTTCATCGCGCCCGATGCGGCGGGCCTGAAGGTCCACGCAAACGACACGCCGATTACCGTGATCACGCCCCGCGCCCCTCTGGGGCAGAATCTGCTGGGCAAGGCCGAGGGCGATCTTGTCGAAATCACCATCAATGGCGCCCGGCAATCCTTTGAAGTCACCCGAGTGATGTGACACAGGCATCATTTTCAGGGTTCACGGGCGGAGTTTTTGTCGGTAATGTAAACCGTCGTTACACAGGGGCTACACCGTAACAGTCAAGGACTTGAATCAAGGAGATATTTCATGACGAACGTCATCGCCTTCCCTGACGCCCATGAACGTGATCGCCTGAAGTCCAGTGAAGATCCGGCGTTGAGATACCTGAACCGAAAAGAGCGGATCCTGATCGACCAGTTGCGTTCGACCAGCCATGCCGGACGTCAGTACGTGTATGACTACGCGAGCATCATGCACCTGTCCAAGCCTCTGTACCCGGCCCCACAGGACTGAATGTAACAACACGAACGGCCACGCCATCCACGATCAGGGGCACTCATCTGCGGTGAAGCCCCCGATCACGCCCTCCTGTTTCCTGCCGTTCCTGACGCCTCCTTTCCTCCTGCCTGCACTCATCCGGCCTGTTGCGGCGCTTTACATTGCGACCGTAATCCCACATAAATATTACGCTCGTAATTTTTCTATCCATTCAGGAGTGAAGCGTCATGTCGAACCTCTCTCGCAACGAAAAGCTGCTGTCATGGATTGAAGAAGAAAGGTCCATCCGGTCGCGGCTGGGTGCGGCGGGCACGACCAGTCTTGCTGACGTGGCCGCTCTGGAACCGGCCGAATTTCTGGAAGCGATCGGTCGTGGCGAGCTGCCGTCGCCTCCCATCGGCGAACTGATGGACTTCGTCCCGCTGCATTGGTCGGCCGGATCCTTCATCTTTCAGGGCACCCCCGACAGCCGTCACTACAACCCGCTGGGCAGCGTGCATGGCGGTTACGCCGCGACACTGCTGGATTCATGCATGGGGTGCGCGATTCACACGATGCTCAAGAAAGGCCAGGGCTATACCACCCTCGACCTGCGGGTCAGCTATGTCCGGGCACTGAGCGACAAGGTCGGGCCGGTACGGGCGGAAGGCAAAGTCGTTCATCTCGGCCGCTCCACCGCTCTGGCAGAAGGTCGCCTGTATGACGTGGATGACCGCTTGTACGCGACCGCCAGCACCACGTGCATGATTCTGAATATGTAAACCGATGATGCACTCCCGATAAGCACACTGCCCACAATCAGGCATTCATCCGGTCATTCTCAGAAATTGGTTCGCTCCCACCCGAACCAATTCACTCTTTATGCCAGCGAACCACTGTCCGAACCTTTCTCGATTGGCCCGGACAAGGCCATCCGCCCGCATCGGCATCTTCAGCCCTGAAAAATCAGGGCGAACCAATTTTCATTGGCACTCCCCTTGCACCGCCCCCTGGGCCTGAACAGCAGTTGATAGCTGCATGAACGGCGCTCTTTTCCGGGCTGTGTTGAGTGACCACGATGCAAAGGTTCGACCCTGATACACCTATCGACAACGCCTCGAAACTGGCTCTGGACGCCTTGCGCCAGATGGTCGCGCAGCATGCCGCGTTCCCTCAGCGGGCCCTGCCGACGGAGCGGGACCTGGCGGCAGACTTCGGCGTCAGTCGGCGGGCGATTCGACGGGCCTTGTCGGTACTGGAAGCCGAAGGCCAGATCTGGCGGCGGCAGGGCAAAGGGACGTTTGTCGGCCCGACACCACCCAGCGCCTCGATCAGTTTTGCCCGCCTTTCGGGCAGGACCAATTTCAGCGAGGTCATGGAAGCCCGCCTGCACCTGGAGCCAGCCCTGGCTTCGCTGGCAGCGGTCCGTGCCAATGGTGAACAAATGGCCATTCTGCGACGTCTGGCCGAACGCACGACCCGCCAGCAGGACGCCGAGCAGGTCGATGCCGAAGGCCTGGAGCTCTGGGACAGCGCGCTGCACCGGGCCATTGCCGAGGCTGCCGGCAACCGATTGATGCTGGATCTGTTCGAGATGCTCGACGCCATTCGCCTGGACCCCATGTGGCGTGACTTGCGCCAGCGGGCACGCAATGCCGACCGCCTGAACACCTACAGCCACGATCACGACGACATCGTCAGCGCCATCGAAACCCGTGACCCGATCAAGGCCGCCATGGCCATGCGCGGGCATTTACGTGCTCTCCAGCAAGCGCTGGACCACATCATCAACCAAGACCTGGAGGCGAGTGTATGAGTTCGACCCTTCATGACAGCCGTCCCGTTCTGAGTGTCAGTGACTTGACCGTACGCTTCGCCCATTCGCCCGCCAATGTCGTGGACGGCGTGTCATTCGCCGTACACCCCGGACGGACCCTGGCCATTGTCGGCGAATCCGGTTGTGGCAAGAGCGTGACGTCGATGGCCCTGATGGGCTTGCTGCCCGGCACTGCCAGCGTCAATGCCAGTGCCTCCCGCTTGCTGGACGAACCCTTGCTGGGCATGTCCGACGAACGCCTGCTGGATATTCGCGGCAACCGCATGGCGATGATTTTCCAGGAGCCCATGACGTCCCTGAACCCGGTGTTCACCATCGGCGAGCAGATTGCCGAAAGCGTGATCCGGCATCAGGGGCTCTCGCCCAGGGATGCACGGCAACGTGCCCTCCAGATGCTGGAAAAGGTCCGCGTTCCCGATGCCCTCCAGCGCCTGGATGCCTACCCGCACGAACTGTCCGGTGGCATGCGCCAGCGGGCGATGATCGCCATGGCGCTGGTCAACGACCCGGTCCTGATCATCGCGGATGAACCCACCACGGCACTGGACGTGACCATTCAGGCGCAGATTCTGTCGCTGGTCGCCCGGCTTCAGTCCGAGACCGGAACCTCCATGATCCTGATCACCCATGATCTGGGAGTGGTGGCCGAGGTCGCCGATGACGTGATGGTGATGTATGCCGGCCAGGTGGTGGAAAGCGGACCGGTCAAGACCCTGTTCGACGACCCGCAACATCCGTACACCATTGGCCTGATGGGCTCTATGCCCTCCATTGGCCCTCGCGAAGGTCGCCTGGCGACGATCAATGGCCGGGTGCCGACGCCCGCCGAAATGCCTTCGGGCTGCCGCTTTGCCGGGCGCTGCCCTTTTGTGCTGCCCGCCTGCCGTGACACACGGCCTCCCCTGCTCGAGCTGTCCGACGGACATTTTGCCGCCTGCATCCGGGCACCTTTAGAACAGCATGTAGGGGCCAGCGCATGACGTTTACAGAACATGAATCCATAGAATCGGCTGCCCAGAAACCGATTCTGGAAGCCATCGGCCTGAGCAAGCATTTCGGTATCGAAGCCGGTCTGTTCCAGCGCCGGAAACCGCCGGTACAAGCCGTCAACGAGGTCTCGCTGTCGGTGCGCCGGGGCGAAACCCTGGCGCTGGTCGGGGAGTCCGGTTCGGGCAAATCCACGTTGGGGCGTTTGCTGCTCAACCTGCTGAACCCCACGTCCGGCGATGTCATCTATGAAGGCCGCAACCTGGCCAACCTGTCGCCCGAGAAGCTGCGTCAGGTTCGTCGCGAACTGCAGATCATTTTTCAGGACCCGTTCGCTTCGCTGAACCCGCGCATGACGGTCGACTCGATCGTCGGCGAGCCGATCTGGCTGCACAGTGACGCCAGCCGCAGCGACCGTCAGGCCCGGGTCGCAGAACTGTTGCGTACCGTCGGGCTTGCCCCGGAACACGCCGGACGCCATCCCCATGAGTTTTCCGGCGGGCAGCGCCAGCGTATCGGCATCGCCCGCGCCCTGGCTTCGGAGCCACGTCTGATTCTTGGCGACGAACCGGTGTCTGCACTGGACGTTTCAGTCCAGGCACAGGTGGTCAACCTGCTTGAAGACCTCAAGCACCGGTTCGGTCTGACACTGGTGATCGTGGCCCACGGCCTGGCCGTGATCCGTCACATGAGCGATCGGGTGGCCGTCATGTACCTCGGAGAAATCGTTGAGCTGTCGCCGGTCAACGAACTGTTCGAGTCGCCCCTGCATCCCTACACCCAGGCGCTGATGGCCGCCGTGCCGGTCAGTCATCCCGACCTGCGACACCCCAGGCCGTTGCTGGGCGGCGACATGCCAAGCCCCAGGCGCCCGCCTTCGGGCTGTCGCTTTCACACTCGCTGCCCCCACGCCCGCCCCTTGTGCAAGGAGGTCAAGCCGCCGTTTGTCGCGGTGGACGCCGAGCGCCAGGTGGCCTGCCATTACTGGCGCGAAATCGCCAATGCCGGGGCCGGCACGCTGGTCGTACCGACCCCGAGCGCTGCCTACACACAACGTTTGAACCTGTTCAAAAGCCATCAAGCCTTATCACTGGAGAGCCAGCCATGAAGTTTGCACATGTGATGACCGGAACCTTGCTCATACTGGCTGCGAACGCCGCCCTTGCAGAGTCGACCTTGCGCATCGGCATCCAGGACGACCCGGACATTCTGGACCCGCACCGCTCCCGGACGTACTCGGGGCGCCTGGTGTACACCGCCCTGTGCGACAAGCTGGTCGACATCACCCCACAACTGGAGTACGTGCCTCAACTGGCCACGGCCTGGACCTGGAGCGAGGACAACAAGACCCTGAGCATGACACTTCGCGAAGGCGTGACCTTCCATGACGGCGAGCCTCTGGACGCCGCGGCGGTGAAGTTCAACCTGGACCGCGCCCGCACCCTGCCCGATTCGTTGCGCAAGAGTGAACTGGCTTCGGTGGACAGCGTGGAAGTCGTCGACCCGAAAACCGTCGCGATCAAGCTCAAGCAACCCGACGCGACCCTGATATCGCAGCTGTCGGACCGTGCCGGCATGATGCTCGCGCCCAAGGCTTCACAGGGCGATGTAGGTTCAAAACCGGTCTGCTCCGGCCCGTACAAGTTTGTGCAGCGTGTGCAGCAGGACCGCATCGTGCTGGAGCGTTTCGAGCAGTACTGGAACAAGCAGGCCTATCACTTCGACAAAGTGGTCTTCCTGCCGATTCCGGACACCTCGGTCAGGCTGGCCAACCTGCGCTCGGGCGACCTGGATATCATCGAGCGCGTCGCGCCCACCGATGTGAAAACCGCCCGGGCCGACAGCAAGCTGACGGTCTACAGCACACCGGGCCTGGGTTACATGCAGTTGATGTTCAACATCGCCAACGGCGACAAGGCCAACAGCCCGATCGGCAAGGACAAGCGTGTCCGCAAGGCCTTCGAGCTGTCCATCGATCGCGACGCCATCAATCAGGTGGTGTTCGAAGGCCTGTACGCCCCGAGCGCGCAACCTTTCCCCGGCAACAGCCCGTATTACGACAAGTCCTTGCCGATCCCGGCCCGTGACGTCGAGAAAAGCAAGGCATTGCTCACCGAAGCCGGTGTGAAAATGCCGCTGACCGTGGACCTCAAGGTCGCCAACAACCCCATCGCCCAGCAAGTGGGTCAGATCATCCAGGCCATGGCCGGGGAAGCGGGTTTCAACGTCAATCTGGTCGCCACCGAATACGCCACCATGCTCAGCGAGCAACAGAGCGGCAATTTCCAGATCGGCATGAGCGCCTGGTCGGGACGTCCGGACCCGGATGGCGACATCCATCAGTTCGTGACCTGCAAGGGTGGCCAGAACGACGGCAAATACTGCAACCCGAAACTCGACGACCTGCTGAACAAGGCACGTCAGGTCAACGACACCGCACAGCGTCAGGCGCTCTATCACGAGGCTTTGCGTCTGCTGGCCGATGAAGTGCCTACCGCCTACCTGTATTTCGACCCGCGCATCATCGCTGCACGCAACAACGTGACCGGCTTCGTACCGAACCCGGACGGCCTGATTCGCCTGACCAACGTCGCGTTCAAACCATGAGGCTCCCGATCATGTGTAACCGGCGCACCCGTGAGGGCCTGGCATGTTGATATTTATCCTGCGACGCCTGCTCAGCGCGATCCCGACGTTGATTCTGGTTTCGCTGTTCGTCTTCACCCTGCAAAAGCTGCTGCCGGGGGACCCGGTGCTGGCAATGGCCGGGGAGGAACGCGATCCGGCGGTCATGGAATACCTGCGCGAGAAGTACCGGCTCGACGATCCGATCCCGTTGCAGTACCTGAACTGGGTCGGCAACGTGCTCAAGGGTGACTTCGGCACCTCGCTGCGCACCGAACAACCCGTGACCACCCTGCTGGTGTCCAAGTTGCCGGTGACCATAGAGCTGGCACTGCTGGCGTTGCTGATTGCGCTGTTGATCGGCATCCCGACCGGTATCGTCTCGGCCGTCAGGAAAGGAACGGCTCTGGATTACGGTGCCAATGTCGTGGCCTTGTCAGGCATTTCCATTCCGCACTTCTGGCTGGGGATTCTGTTGATCATGATCTTCGCCGTGAAACTGCAATGGCTGCCAGCCTCGGGTTTCGTCCCGGCGGGGGAGGACCTGGGGCAAAACCTGAAGACTCTGATCCTGCCCGCCTTCGTGCTGGGGGCCGGGTTGTCGGGCGTGCTCATGCGCCACACTCGCAGCGCGATGCTTGAAGTGCTGCGCACGGACTATGTCCGTACCGCACGGGCCAAAGGTCTGTTCCCGTACTCGGTCGTACTCAAGCATGCCCTGCGTAACGCCCTGATGCCCATCGTAACGCTGACCACGCTGCTGTTCGGTGAGCTGCTCGGCGGTGCCGTGCTGACCGAGCAGGTCTTCAGCATCCCCGGCTTCGGCAAGATGATTGTCGATGCGGTATTCAACCGTGATTACGCGGTGGTGCAAGGCGTGGTGCTGTGCGTGGCAATCGGGTTTCTTCTGCTTAACCTGCTGGCCGATGTGCTCTACCGCATGATCAACCCACGCTTGAGGACCGCTTCATGACCAGCCTGGCCACTGCCGCGCCTACCGTTCTTGAGCCACGTGTACGCTCGCCCTTCGTCAAGAAGTTCCTCGCCAACAAAGGGGCCGTGCTCGGGGCGGCCATCCTGTTGCTGTTCGTTCTGGCGGCGGTTTTCGCCCCCTGGATCGCTCCCCATGATCCGCTGAAGGCCAACTTTCTGGCCGTCCGCAAGGCACCTTCGCTGATCTACTGGCTGGGCACCGATGAACTGGGCCGCGACCTGTTCTCGCGCCTGTTGTGGGGTGCTCGCAGCTCCTTGCTGGCAGGCGGCGTCTCGGTCGCCATCGCCATGGTCATCGGGGTTCCGCTGGGGCTGCTGGCCGGTTACTTCGGCGGCAAGCTGGATGCAGTCATCTCACGCATCATGGAAGCCTTGCTGTCGTGTCCGTTCCTGGTCCTGGCGATTGCGCTGGGTGCGTTTCTCGGCCCCAGCCTGACCAACGCCATGATTGCCATCGGCCTGTCCGCCATGCCGATCTTTGCCCGCCTGACACGCGGCCAGGTATTGGCGATCAAGCACGAGGACTATCTGGAAGGTGCCCGCGCCATCGGCTTGCCGGATCGCTGGATCATCCTGCGCTATGTGCTGCCCAACGTAATGTCTCCGCTGGTGGTGCAGGCCACGCTGACCATCGCCTCGGCCATCCTGGCCGAAGCCAGCCTGTCCTTTCTGGGGCTGGGCCAGCAACCGCCTTCGCCGTCCTGGGGCTCGATGCTCAATACCGCGAAGAACTTCATGGAACAGGCCCCCTGGATGTCGATTGCCCCCGGTCTGGCGATCTACATCACCGTGCTGTGTTTCAACTTGCTGGGCGACGGGCTGCGCGATGCCCTGGACCCCAAAGGCTAGGTTCTGTACGAAAAGTCGGCGAGCGAAGGTCAGGCAAGGCAAAAAACGGCGAGGAAGCGGAGTTGACTGGTTGTCAATGAGCATTCTGAGCCGGTTTTTAACGCCGCCTGACCGAGCGCAGCCACTTTACGTACAAAACCTAATGCCCTCTTTCTGCCAACAGGACCTTTCTTATGTTTGATGATCTGGATTACAGCCAACCCTATGCCTCGGCACGCTCGCCGGTAATGGGTAACAACATGGTCGCCTGCTCCCAGCCTCTGGCGGCTCAGGCGGGCCTGGACATGCTGCGTCGCGGAGGCAATGCGGTCGATGCGGCCATCGCGGCAGCCATGGTCCTGACCGTGGTCGAACCGACAGGTTGCGGGATCGGCAGCGACGCGTTCGCCATCGTCTGGGATGGCCAGGCACTGCAAGGCCTCAACGCTTCCGGCCGCGCACCACAGGCCTGGACACCCGAACACTTCGCCGGCCAGAGCGCCATGCCGCAACGGGGCTGGGGTGCCGTGACAGTCCCCGGTGCCGTTTCCGCCTGGGTCGCGCTGTCCGAGCGTTACGGCAAGCTGCCCTTCGCCACCCTGGCAGAGCCGGCCATCGGCTATGCCCGCAACGGCTATCAACTGACGCCCATCATCGCCGAGCTGTGGCGTCGTGGCGCAGACGTGCTCAAGTCGCAGCCGGGCTTTGCCGAGTGCTTCCTGCCCAATGGCAAGGCGCCCGTTGCCGGGGAAAAGGTCCGCCTGCCCGATCATGCCCGCACGCTGGAACTGATCGCTGAAACAAAAGGCGAGGCCTTCTACCGTGGCGAACTGGCCGAAGCGATGATCGCCCATGCCAACGCCAATGGCAGCGTCATGAGCCTGGATGACCTGGCGACCCATACCGTGGACTGGATAGACACGTTGTCCGTGCCTTATGCCGGTGCCGTGGTTCATGAACTGCCGCCCAATGGTCAAGGCATTGCAACCCTGGCAGGCCTGGGCATGCTGGAAGCGCTGGGTGTCGGCGAACATCCCGTCGACAGCGTGGAAACGGTACACCCCGTGCTGGAAGCCATGAAGCTGGCGCTGGCCGACCTGGATTTCCATGTGGCCGACCATGACCACATGCGCGTGGCCTCCGAGCACTTGCTGGATGCCGATTACCTGAAAAGCCGTGCGGCGCTGGTCACCGAACAGGCCGGCAATCCCGGTCACGGCTCGCCCAGGGCGGGCGGTACGGTGTATCTGTCCGCCGCCGACGAAAGCGGCATGATGATCTCGTTCATCCAGTCCAACTACATGGGCTTCGGCTCCGGCGTCGTGGTGCCGGGCACCGGTATCAGCCTGCAAAACCGTGGCGCGGGCTTCTCGCTGGACCCGACGCATGTCAATGTCGTCGCCCCACGCAAGCGCCCTTTCCATACCATCATTCCCGGCTTCGTCATGAACGCCGACGGCACGCCACTGATGTCATTCGGTCTGATGGGTGGCCCGATGCAGGCGCAAGGGCATTTGCAGATGATGATGCGCATCCTGCGCTACAAGCAGAACCCGCAAGCCGCAGCCGATGCACCGCGCTGGAGAATCGAGTCAGGCTTGAAAGTCGCCGTAGAGCGCGCTTTCGATCCACGGGTGGTCGAAGCATTGCGCAGCAAGGGGCACGCGATTGACGTCGAAGAACCCAGCGGCGTCTTCGCCTTTGGGGGCGCGCAGATCATTCAGCGCACGGCGCATGGGTATGTGGGCGGAACGGACCCGCGCAAGGACGGGTTGGTGGCGGCTTACTGAGCCAGAGAGGAGCTTCCACAGGGCTCAATGCGAACCCTGTGGAAGTGAAGCGGTTTACTGCATCAACGAATAGACCAGTGCGGTAATCGCCACCAGACCGGCAACGACCACAAAGATGTTGGACAGTTTGCCAGCATACTGACGCATGGCAGGAACCTTGCGGATGGCATACATCGGCATCAGGAACAGCAGTGCCGAGATGATCGGGCCACCCAGGGTTTCGATCATGCCCAGGATGCTCGGGTTGAGTGTCGCAACGATCCAGCACACCACCAGCATGAAGCCGGCAGTCACGCGGTCCAGGGTACGCGGCGCAGGACGAAGACCGGACTTCACGATCAACCCTTTCAAACCTTCACTGGCGCCGATGTAATGGCCCAGGAACGACTTGGCAATCGCCACGAAAGCAATCAGCGGCGCGACGAACGCGATGGTCGGGTTGCTGAAGTGGTTGGCCAGGTACGACAGGATCGAAATGTTCTGTGCCTTGGCTTCGGCCAGTTGGGCCGGCGACAGGGTCAACACGCAACTGAACACGAAGAACAGCACCATGACCACCATCAGACCGTGGGCACGAGCCAGGATCTGCGAGCTGCGGATCTCGGCATTCTGGCCGTACAGGCGCTTCTGATCCACCGCAAAGGCCGAGATGATCGGCGTGTGGTTGAAGGAGAACACCATCACGGGAATCGCCAGCCACAGCGCAGGCAGGAATGCCGACGGCTCAGGCAAGGTGGTCGCGGTGCTCAGGATGCCGCCGGTCCAGTGTGGAATCAGGTAGACCGCCAGGAACAGCAGCGCAACGATGAACGGATACACCATCAGGCTCATGGCCTTGACGATCAGTCGCTCGCCGCAACGCACCACGAACAGCAGACCCAGGATCAGCACAAAGGCCAGCAGCGCACGTGGCGGGGCCGGAACATGCAATTGATGCTCGAGGAAGCTGGTGACCGTGTTGGTCAGCGCCACGCTGTAGATCAGCAGGATCGGAAAGATGGCGAAGAAATACAGCAGGGTGATCATGGCACCGGCACTTTTGCCGAAATGCTGCTCGACCACTTCAGTGATGTCGGAGCCGTCGCGTCCGGACAGCACGAACCGGGTCAGGCCGCGGTGTGCATAGAACGTCATCGGGAACGCCAGCAATGCCAGTGCCAGCAATGGCCAGAAACCGCCGATACCGGCGTTGATCGGCAGGAACAGAGTACCGGCACCGATAGCGGTACCGAACAGTCCCAGCATCCAGGTTGTATCGTGACGACTCCACGCGGCTATATTCGCGGGTTCTGCATCCAGGCGTTCTGCGACGCCATTGGCCTGATCATTCATCCGGTCTGGTCTCCGTGGCCGGTTATTCAAATTGGGGAGGGATATCAAAAACTTGGCAGTTAAAAGTCCCGCCCCAAAACAGGGGGGCGAGATTGTCAGGGATCGGGCCGATAAATCAAAGAGCTATCAGACCGAACGGCCCGACAGTTACAAAAAAATGAAGGGACAGAAAAGGGCTCAAACCCGAGGCGAGAGCCCTTTTCCGAATGCCAGGAAGGCAATTACATCCAGCCGAGCCACTGCCAGTACGTCATCCCGAACACCAGCATCAGCACATAACCGATGATGGTCATGGGAATACCGACCTTGGCGAACTGGCGGGCATTGAAGGTTTCGGTGCCCAGGCAGACCATGTTCTGCGGCGCATTGATCGGCAGGATGAAACCGTAGCTGACCACAAAGCCCAGCAACATGGTCATGCCCAGCCGGTTGAAATCACCCGGCAAGGTTTGCAGGACCGCGATCAGAATCGGCAGCAACGCCGAGGTCAGTGCGGTGGCGCTGGCAAAGCCCAGGTGGATGAGGATCAGAAAGGCCCCCAGAATCGCGAAAATGCCCAAGGGGCCGACCTGATCGAGCCCGGTTCTGCTGACGACCTGCCCGCCCAGCCATTGGCCGGCCTGAGTGGTCAGCAAGGCCGTGCCGAGGCTGATGCCGACACCGAACACGATCACCGTGCCCCATGGAATGCGCGACTGCACGTCCTTCCAGGTCATGACACCCCAGCGTGGCAGCAGCAGGATCACCAGGCCCGCATAGGTCGTGGAGGTGGTGTCGAAACTGTGCAGCTTGCCCTCGGTCGCCCAGAACAGCAGCAACATCACCGACACGCTCAACAGACGCTTTTGCGCACCGGTCATCGGCCCGATTTCAGCCAGTGATTTTGCAACCGCCTCCTTGCCACCCGGAATGCTGTCGCTTTCCGGTGGCAAGAGTTTGAGCACCAGCAGGATCAATACAGCAGACATGATCAGAGCCCAGGGAGCACCGGCAATCAGCCAGTCGATCCAGGACACCCGATGGCCGAGCATCTTGTCCATGAAGCCTGCCGTCAGCAGGTTCTGTGCAGCGGCAGTCTGGATACCGATGTTCCAGACACTGGTCCCCTGAGCCACGATGATCATGATCGCCACGGCAATGTTGGAGCGCTTGTCGACCCCGAATGCCGCGATCACCCCCATCATGATCGGGACAACACAGGCGCTGCGCGCCGTTGCGCTGGGTACCACCAGACTGAGCAGAATCGTGACGACAACGGCACCGATCATGATCCGCCGCGTGCTGGTACCGACCCGCGACAGGGTCACCAGCGCAATGCGTCGATCCAGGCCGGTATGAGTCATGGCCGCGGCGAGAAAGAGCGCGCCGGTCACCAGCGCCAGTGCCGAATTGGAAAACCCGCTCAGGGCCATGGTGATCGCTGCAGACGATCCGTAGAGAACCGAAGGGTCCTTGAGTGTAGGAGCCGAGCCGACCAGAAACGCGATGAGCGAGGTGATCATGATTGCGCTGGCTTCGTAGGAGACAGCCTCGGTGATCCACACCACGACCGCAAAAGCCAGAATTGCCAGCATTCGGTGGCCGGCGACCGGCAAGTCTGCCGGCATGGGCAGGAACAACACACCTATCATGACCAGTACAGCGATAACCAGACCCACGGGTATTTTTACCTTCCCCGGTGGTACATCAGGTGTCTCTACAGACGCATTCATGCTGTTTTCCGTACTCCCTCGAAATTCACGCCTGAACAGCAAGCGTTACCGTTGCAGCCATTGTGAGCCGCTGCAGACATCGCTCCCTTGATATCGGTCAAACGGGGGCCAGATGCCCAATTCTGTGAAACGTATCCCGGTCATCTGAAATTAGTTACCGACTACAATTGACAATGATTATCATCCACCCTAATTTGTTGCGCGATATGTCGGGGGCCTCCCTATAAACCTCTGCTGCTGTCAGGTGATTTCCATGCCGGTACGACTCACAACACCTACGTGTGACTCCCCTCTGCTCCAGGCTTTCGTCGAGAACCGCACGATTCTGGTCAAGATCGCCACCCGTATCACCGGCTGCACCTCCCGAGGCGAGGATGTCGTGCAAGACGCATTCTTCAGGCTGCAATCCGCACCTGAAATTTCCTCGTCGATCAAGGCTCAGCTCAGTTACCTGTTTCAGATCGTGCGCAACCTTGCCATTGACCACTATCGCAAGCAGGCCCTTGAACAGAAGTATTCCGGCAGCGAAGAAGAGGGGCTGAATGTGGTCGTGCAGGGTGCGTCCCCGGAAACCTCACACATCAACTTTGCAACGCTGGAGCATATCGCTGACGCCTTGACTCAATTGCCCAGCCGAACCCGATACGCCTTCGAGATGTATCGCCTGCACGGTGTCCCGCAAAAAGAGATCGCCAAAGAGCTGGGTGTATCACCCACGCTGGTCAACTTCATGATTCGCGATGCCCTGGTGCATTGCCGCAAGGTGTCCCGTCTCGAGCAGTCGGCTCAACCCCGGAAATGACAGCCGGGGGTGGAAAGCCCCCTCTGACCTCCCCCATATGGCAGTTTCTCCCTGCCGCGAAAAGCAGTAGCATGTTCCCGTCCTTGAAAAAGCATTACCAAACGCGCATCTCGCGCCGGTGATGTGAATGCGATTTAAGAAATGATCGCTGCATCGATTAACCTATCCATGTGAAAATACTTAGTAACACTTTACGAGCCACTGTCGGGAAGCTCATCACATGCGTTATGCCCTGGATCATAAAGCTCAAACCCACCAACGCATCATCAAGGAAGCGTCCGCACGATTTCGTCGCGACGGTATTGGTGCAACAGGCCTGCAACCTCTGATGAAAGCGCTGGGGCTGACCCATGGCGGCTTTTATGCTCACTTCAAATCCAAGGATGATCTGGTTGAGCAAGCACTGCGTTTCGCTGTCGATGAAGTGAAAGAGAAGACGGGCAAAGTCTTCGCCATGGAGGACTCCCTTCCGGGGTTTATCGACCTCTATCTTTCAACCGGCCATCGAGACAATCCCGATTCAGGCTGCCCGTTGCCCAGCATTTGTGCAGAACTGGGCCAGCGCGACCAGGCCAGCCTGAGCACCGATGAAATCATCCTGCATATCCAGTCGTCATTCGAGAAAGCGTTGCCGGGGGAAAACCTCCAGGAAAGGAGTATCACCCTGTTATCGACGCTGGTAGGTGCTCTGGTGTTGTCACGCAGCACTCAGAACAATGAACTGTCAGAACAAATCCTGGACAGTACCCGTGCACGGCTGAAGCGGGAAATCCGAGAAGTCCGTTAGGCTTTGTACGAAAAACGGTCTTTCAACTTTTCCGTGCAGTTTTTAACAAGAGGCCGACATTACGTCGGCCTCTTTACAAACGATCACTCGATGGAAAGTTTCTCGCGGTTCTTGTCCAGAATCGCTTTTCCGATCCCCTTGACTTCAATCAACTCGTCCACCGACGTGAACCCGCCATTGGCTTCTCGGTAAGCAACAATGGCAAGGGCCTTATTCTTTCCGATGCCGGCAAGTTCTTTCTGAAGTCTGTCGGCATCCGCCGTATTGATATTGACCTTATCGCCTTTCTGTTCCTGAGTCATGGACAGGGAACCCGGACTTTCATTCATCATCGGTGCAGCCGGTGCGGCTGTAGCGGCAACGGATACCGATGCAAGAAAGGCAAAGATCAAAGAAGAGAAATAGGAAGTTCGCATAGATAACGCTCCATCTGATTTTTAAAGACAGCTTTCCGAAGCTGCCTCTGAAATCTAGACCAGTCGTTATGCCTGTCAACGAACCAGAAAGTGTCTGCGTGTTTCTTGCCTGGTACTTATAAAATGAAACATATGGCTTGCACTAATATGAATACACCTTATTCATGCAAGCCATACGAATGATATTCAGGGCTCTCGCCGACGCTCCTGATAGATCCAGTCAACAATTTCACCTTCGGGTGTATAACCACTGACCGTTTCACGCAGTAACTGGCGAACGCTGTTGTAGTCATCGAGGTCCACGGCGTCGAGCAATGCCGTCAAGCGCCCCTTGAGTACATCCCACTGCAGATAATCTTCATTGGCGCTCATGATCATCGGATGTTCGGTGGCCACGACGTTTTCACCGATGAGTAACTCCTCATAGAGTTTCTCCCCCGGACGCAGGCCCGTGAACTCGATGGAGATATCGCCGTGAGGGTTCTTGTCCGAACGAATGCTCAGCCCCGAAAGATGAATCATCTTCTCGGCCAGCTCGACGATCCTGACAGGCTCCCCCATGTCGAGGACAAAGACATCGCCGCCCTGCCCCATTGAACCGGCCTGAATGACCAGCTGGGCAGCCTCGGGAATCGTCATGAAGTAACGGGTGATCTTCGGATGGGTCACGGTCAATGGCCCGCCAGACTGTATCTGTTTGTGGAACAACGGAATCACCGACCCCGAAGAACCCAGTACATTGCCGAAACGGACCATGATGAAACGGGTCTTGTTGACGTGATGGACATTGGCCCCGTCGCCAAAGATCACCGGCGCGGTTTCACGGCTCAATGCCTGCAGGATCAACTCGGCCAGACGCTTGGTGCTGCCCATGACGTTGGTGGGCCTGACGGCCTTGTCGGTGGAGATCAGGACGAAATTGGAAACTCCGGCCTGCAACGCCGCCTGTGCCGTATTGAGGGTACCGATGACGTTATTGGCAAAGCCCTCGGCAATATTGTGCTCGACCATGGGCACATGCTTGTAGGCGGCCGCGTGATAGACCGTATCGACCTTCCAGGTCTTCATGGTGTCGAGCAGCTTCTGATGGTTACGCACCGATCCCAGGATCGGCAGGAGCCTGACCCGCAGGGATTCGCGCGCGACACGCTGCTCCAGCTCGGACAATATGGAATAGAGGTTGAACTCGCTATGATCGAGCAACAGCAGCTTGGTAGGTTTCAGATCCAGTATCTGCCGGCACAGCTCCGAACCGATCGAACCACCGGCACCGGTCACCAGGACCGTCAGCCCCTTGATGCAGTGCTCAAGCAGGTTTTCCCTGGCCGGGACGGAATCACGCCCCAGAAGGTCCGCGATATCCACTTCCTGAAGGTCATCGACCTTGACGCGCCCCGCCGCCAGATCCATGAACCCCGGAACGCTTCGTACATGCAGGGGGAAACCTTCAAGGAAACCCAGTATTTCGCGACGCCGCCCCCGCGAGGACGACGGGATCGCCAGCAGGATTTCCTGAGCGCCCGTGACATCGATCATGCGCTGGATATATTTGGGCTTGTAGACCTGCAAGCCGGAAATGACCCGGTTGGAAATCGACTCATCGTCATCGATAAAGGCAACGGGGCGCATGAGCCTGCCCATCCGCAGGGCCGCCACGAGCTGGTTGCCCGCAGCACCGGCACCGTATATCGCAACCTTGGGCAGACCGTCCTCGCGATTGGCGAAAGGCATGTGTTTGGCTGCGACGAACCAGTCACCGAGAAAATATTGCCGCATCGCCAGACGGAGGCCACCGAGCATGACCATGCTCAACCACCAGTAGTTGAACATGATCGAGCGGGGAACCACCTGCTGATGATTGCTGTAGAGGTAGACCAGACAGCCCAGAATGAGCGCAGAGAGGGTAACGGCCTTGATGATCGCGATCAGCGCATCGTTACCGAAATAGCGCATGACCGCACGGTACATCCCCATCCGGGCAAACAGCGGAATGGCAACAATCGGTGCGCAGACAAACAGCCAGGTGTGTTTTTCCAGCGGGTTGATCAGGTCTTCGATGCCCAGACGAACGACGAATGCCATCCACAGGGCAAACCAGACCAGAAGAATGTCGGCAGCGACCTGAATTATTCGCTTTCTCCGGCGAGGCAACGCCAGAAGCAAAGCTCGTAATGTATTCATGCCCTTAACACCCCTTGATCCTTATGGAACTTCACAACCCGACATGCGCAGCCAATTGCAGACACACGATGACTCAATTTATATAAAAAACGCGAATACTTAAACTCAATCGGTCTCAAGGCGTCCCGCATCGAACTTGAGTGCCAGTGCGATCAGCGGCACATAGGCGATCAATATCCCCAGCAGGCCATCACCACCGAATACCACCACCCACACCGCCAGAGGCAAGAGCCAGACGAGGTTGATGAGCCCGACCGCCAGGGTGACTGGAAGATGCTTGCCGTAGAAGCGCGAAGCAAATTGATAGGCATGGCTGCGATGAGCTTCGTAAACCTTGTCCCCGCGCAACAGACGGCGAATGAGGGTCACAGTGGCATCGACGATGAAGACACCCAGCAGGATCAGCCACGCCCACAGAAGTTGAGGGGCAACCCAGGCGGCCTGCAGAGAAAGCACGCCCAGCACGATGCCCAGAAAGCCGCTGCCCGCATCGCCCATGAAGATTCGCGCAGGTGGAAAATTCCAGTACAGGAAGCCCATGACAGCCGAGGCCAGCAACAGAGGCCCCCATATCAGGTCGGCGAAACCACCCCAGGCATAGACAAGCGCGATGCCGCCACAGACCGTCACCGCCTCGATACTGGCGATGCCGTCGATGCCGTCCATGAAGTTGTAGAGGTTCAGCATCCACACCAGGTAAAAGGCAGCCAGGATCAGGCCGACAATCCCCAGATCGAGGGTAACTCCGAAAAACTCGAGCGGAGCCAGCCCGCCCAGCCATGCCAGCGCCCATCCGGCCGCCGCGAAGTGCCCCAGCAAGCGCCAGCGCGCCGCGATATGGCCATGATCGTCCATGAACCCGATCAAGGCCACCAGACCACCGGCCCCCACGACAGCGACCAGCGTGGAAGACGAGACACGCTCCTCCCACGCCAACAGAAACATGGCCAGCACAAAGGCGATGACAATAGCCACGCCACCGCCCCGTGGGGTCGGAATGGAATGCGAACTGCGACCATTCGGAACATCCATCAGGCTTCGGGACAAGGCATAACGACGAACCTGGGCCGTCAACCCGAGAGATAAAAGCGCTATGGCGACGACTGACAACCACTCAACCATTTTTGTGTTCCAGAAAATACTGCACGGTCTTTTTCACTGTTCCTGTCATCCTCATGATTGGAAAACAGGCGGACAGGGCATATAGAGGAAGCCTTGCGGCGGGCTTTTCATTAAACGTCTGACAGGCATCTCGAAACGAGAAGTTTTCCTGACGGTATGGGCTCTTTTTGCCCCTGATCGTAGCGATAACAATCAGGGCCTCCCGATCTGCGCCGCAGCCTACTCGGCCACCTTCAAGCTTGCAATAACGAATAACGCTTGCGGGAAAAGACGTCAGTTCAAATCAGGGAATCTGCAGTTCCAATTGCCTGTTTGCCAGCGAATACTTGCGCTTCAGAACATTACCCAACGTTTTTCTTGCACCGGCTTCACCATGGACCAGCCTTATCTGTGTCGGCCACTCGGTCATTTTCGTCACAAAATCGACCAATCCATTTTGATCCGCATGTGCAGAGTAGCCCGCAACCGTGGAAATACCGGCACGGATATCAAAACGCTCCCGATCGAGTTCGACATAACCACCGACGGGACCGTGCTTCTGGATGGCAGCGCCCGGCGTGCCCTTGGCCTGATAGCCGACAAACACTACATTGTGCCGCCTGTCGCCCAGCATGGACTTCAGGTAATTGACGATCCGCCCGCCTGCACACATGCCATTACCGGCAATCACGATCGCGGGCCGCGCGGTGCTGGCCAGATAATTGACCGTCTGCAAATGCCGGGCATGATCATCGATCGTAATCAACTGCGAGAAATCCAGAGGCCGCCTTCCATCCTCCAGGCGCTCACGGGCTTCGTCATCCCAATAGTCTTCAAACGCCTGATAGACCCGGGTAAATCGACTGGCCAGGGGAGAATCGAGAATGATCGGCAAACGCGGCCAGTCTGTCACAGCATCCGTGTCTGACACCGTCTCGCCGAGCAGCCGCTTGCGACGCAGGATATCTTCCAGCTCATAAAGCAGTTCCTGGGTCCGGCCAATGCTGAAGGCAGGAATCAACACCGTCCCCTGATCTTCCAGAGCCTCATCGATGGCTTGTTCAAGACGTCGTTGTCGTGTGCTGCGATCCTCATGAAGACGGTCGCCATAGGTGCTTTCAAGCACAAGAATATCCGCTCGTTCAGGCGCTTTCGGACTGGGGAGCATCGGGGCATGGCAGGCTCCCAGGTCTCCCGAGAACACCACACGCTGCGCACGCCCCTCCAGCGGGTACTGCAAATCACATTCAATGTAGGCCGACCCCAGACTATGGCCGGCACGTTGCAGTCGTACCCGGCAGACAAGGGATTGCGTATCGACCAGACTGAACCAGTGGCCAAAGGGCAAGGCGATGATCCGTTTTTCAATCGCTTTCAGGTAGCGGTCTGCCTGTGCACGGTCATGCTGAAACTTCAACTTCAGAACATCTTCCATGACCAGCGGCAATAAATGAGCGGACGGCTCACTGCACACTATCGGCCCCTGATAGCCCGCAGCCAGAAGATCGGGAATACGCCCGACATGATCGACATGAACATGAGTCACCATGAAGGCCTTGATAGCGGCAGGAGAGAAACCGAATAGCGCGGCCGCTGTCTCAACTGCTCCCTCTTGCGTCGCGCCACAGTCAATCAACAAACTGTTTTCGGCATTCATGCAGAGTTGATGACAGGAGCCCGTTACCGTATTGATCGCGCCATGATGAATGATTTCAGGATAAGACATACCACCACCTGTTTCGACAAGAAACATCCGGCAGGAAATGCTTGTTTAAAGCATATAAGCCAAATATCGCTTTATTTTAAAAGGGGGCGTATTTTGCGCTCGACAGGCTGATCTTCAAGCCTTGACAAAAAACAGAAGAACAAGACAACAAACAGAGTTTATATCCAGAAATTCCGCATAACGGCGATTACAAAGGACAATACACATTGAACTAAAAACACCTCACACACCAAACTTAATTTCCACACCACAAAACAAGAAACATCCTACAAATAAATAAGAACATATTGTAAGAGAGAGACCATAGCTTGATTGAGCCAGCCCCAGGAAATGAGCGGGCGGCACTGAGCTTTGGGAACGGATAAAAGAGAGGTATTCCTGTAATGCCACGAACCGGGTACGAAAAGGCCAACACCTTTTCGCACAAGGCCTGGCATCCTGCGATGCCAGCGGGTTTAAATCGAACGGGCTGGATGCGTACGCTTTTTGCGCAGACTCGCGAGCCAGGCCAAGGCAGGCCCGATCAGCATTCCCAGCAAAAGAGCCAGAATGACAGGAACCGCCTGGGAAAGCTGAGGAGCTGACCAGCCAAAGAAAACCAGCGTAACAGGCTGCTGATTCTCAAGCATGAATGCCGTCGTTGCCAACACGATGAGAAATACAACGACAGTCAATATGACCCGTTTGAAAATGCGCATCTATTGATCCTTTGGTTTCAGGCCTCAAAAGCCCTCTTCTTCATCCTCATTGACCCGATCCCGCAATTCCTTGCCGGGCTTGAAGTGAGGAACGAATTTACCGTCGAGACTGACAGACTGGCCCGTTTTAGGATTACGCCCCACTCGTGGAGCACGGTAATGCAGGGAGAAGCTGCCAAAACCCCGGATTTCTATACGGTCGCCTGTTGCCAGGCACTGAGACATTTGTTCAAGCATGGTCTTGATGGCCAACTCGACATCCTTGGATGAGAGCAGCCCTTGATGGGTGACAATTCGTTCGATCAACTCCGACTTCGTCATATTTTTCCCTTCTTTTTCAAGCAGCTAGATCAGCGCTCCGAAGGTTTTAGCATGACCGGAAGATTTTGAACAGCCCATGTATTGACTTATGTGAACTCATATCAACCAGGCATGAATTCATGGCAAGCGCATGACAGCAGGAAGGAAAAAAGGATGCAGATCAGACAGGGAGCGGCCTGAAGGCCGTTGAGGCGCTTTGGAAGCGGAGCAATCGCAAGAGGAAAACGGCTTTGAAGGCGAGAAAGACGGATACAAAAAAGGGTGGCCGAAGCCACCCTTTTTCAATGGTCAGACAGAACTCAGTTCTGTTTTTCCATTTGAGCGCGCAGCAGGTCACCAATAGTGGTTGGACCAGTGCTTTCAGCAGCTTCAGGCTTGCTACGCAGGCTCTGGATAGCTTCTTTCTCGTCTTCAACGTCTTTCGACTTGATGGACAGGCTGATTACGCGGCTCTTGCGGTCAACGCTGATGATCTTGGCTTCGATCTCTTCGCCTTCTTTCAGAACGTTACGCGCGTCTTCAACGCGGTCACGGCTGATTTCGGAGGCTTTGAGGGTAGCTTCGATGTCGTCGGCCAGAGTGATGATGGCGCCTTTGGCGTCAACTTCTTTAACGGTACCGCGAACGATAGCGCCTTTGTCATTGACAGTGACGTACTCGGAGAACGGATCGCTTTCCAGTTGTTTGATACCCAGGGAGATACGCTCACGCTCTGGATCAACAGACAGGATTACGGTGTCGAGCTCGTCGCCCTTCTTGAAGCGACGTACGGCTTCTTCGCCCACTTCGTTCCAGGAGATGTCGGACAGGTGAACCAGACCGTCGATGCCGCCGTCCAGACCAATGAAGATACCGAAAAC